>JBNJEM010000081.1:0-17652 GCA_051745935.1 Planctomycetota bacterium | reverse complement strand
GGAAGCCGGTTCCGTTACCGGAGCGGCGGTCCGTGAATTATTCGTAACTTTCTAGCGAACTGAAGTAAGGCTCTTCCAGGCAGTGAGGGTTGGAAAACGGCCCTGTGGAGCGCGCAGGCCGCCGTCCGCCGTCATGATCCTTGCCGGTCCAACGCGCGTGCGAGCGGACTCTGGCCTTGCGGTTAAACGGGGTACGTCATAAGGGATTTCTGATCACGAAGCTAGGATCCTATTTCAGACGGCTAAAGTGTTACAATTATTCCAGAGGGAGGTCTCGGCCTAGCCGGTGTCTTGCTTCGGCGGACCAGGGGCTGCTAGGAGCCAAAACCAGGAATTCTTGCCAATGACGTTCGGCTTCCTCTCGCCGGCCGAGGTCATCGAGCGTGCGGGCCAGGTGATAGTGCACATCGGGATAATCGCGATGAAACCGCAAGGTTCCCTGAAAGGCCGCCACGGCCAACTCCAGTTGGCCCGTTTCCGCCAAAACGCAGCCTAGATTCGCCCGGGCTTCGACGTAATCCTCGTCCAGTTCCACGGCCATATAGTACCGTTCTCGAGCGGCCTGGACGTCGCCCGCGCGATAGAGCAGTTCGGCCAGTTGGAAACAGGCCTCCGCCGTCGGCCCCCCCGCGGCTAACGCCGCCCGATACAAATCAATGGCCGCTTCGATCTTGCCTTCCTCTTCCTGCTCGGCCGCCATCGCCAACAAAGCATGAGGATCGGTTGATGATGCGTCGTCGATGGCCAGGGGAAGTATTGCCTGGTGTTCGTCTTGGACCTCGCCAGATTCATCCTCCCGCTCAAGAGCATCGAAATCGATCCGGCGTTGCCCGCTCGGTTCGATCAGCCCTTCCCCCTGGCGCAACAACAGCTGTTTCCCTTGAACAATGACTGAAAGCTGAGCCAGAGGTCGCTCGACGTCCGGGACATACCGGGCCAGCTCCTCCAGTTTCCGCTCCACGGCGTTGGGCGACGCCCCGCCCGCCAGGAGCGCGGCCAACTGCCGGGCCGTCGCCACTTCCTGGAAATCAAAGTACGGCAGCCGCCGGACTTCACGCGCCGGAACGATCAAGCCGCGACGATGCCACCGACGGATGATCGATACCGGCACTTCGAGTAGGTCGGCCAACATGGCCGGCGTGTACAGCTGCATGTGGGGCTCGGCTTCCATCATGCCGAGTTGCCGCCACAGCTCGGTTTCCGAAATGATCCTGATCTTGCCCACGGCCGCGAGCTCGCGAATGGACTCATCCAGCAAGCTGTCTTCGTTCAACGGCAACTCGTCAGCCCCAACCACGATCAGGTCGACATCCGGGCTCACGCGATCCACCGGCGTGCCCCCTCGCTCTCGGACCAGCCGTTTGGCATCCCGCCGGGGCATGCCCCCCAATTTCCCCACGAAAGCGACGCATTGGTCTTGCAGGATACCGGTCGAGCTCGCTTTGTGCGCGTCGGACATGTCAGAGTCGCCGTAAAACAGAATCGCCGTACCATACCCAGTCGCGGATGATTTTGTCCGCCGCGAGTCCGACCAACGGGAGGACGGCTTGCGCCGGGCAGCTTTCCAGCCGGACAAATCCCACCGCCTGAAATATACTCACCTTTTCCACGCCTCAGGTCGGCTTGTCCGCGGGGTCGGCCGGAGTGGGCTCCGCTGGCTTTTCCACTTCCGAAGGCTCCAATTGGGGCTGTCCGGTTGGGTCGCTGTCCTTCGGTGTGCCGCTCTGTTGTGATTCACTTTCCGTACCGGGCACGGTTGATGGGGTCGCCGAGGGCGCTGACGGGGCCGCCGCCGGGGCTGGACAGCTGGAAATCGGGGACTCACGAATGACCGGCGTCCCGCCAATGGGCACGCGCATGGTGATCGTGCGAGGCGTGTAGCGGGTCGTGACGTAGGGAACCCACTTCGCAACGGTGCGGGGGACCATGACTTTTTTGGTTTCCACGACGGTTTTGCAAACCTGCACGGGTACTTGCTCCACCCGTTCCTCGTATTGGATGCGGCGAGTGGTCACGGGAACTTTTCGGACCATTTCTTGCCGCTCCCAGCGGCAAGTGCGAACGGGAACCTCGTATGTTTCCTCCTCGGTGACCGGGCGGCGAACCGTGTAAGGAACCTTGCGCACTTGGACCTCCTGTTCGGTTCGCTGGACTTCGACGGGAACCTTGCGCACCTGAACCTCGTCCACGTACCGAGTTTGCTGAACGGGAACCTTTTCGGTGACCACCTGTGGCACGTAGGAGGTGACCGGAACCTTTTGAGCCACCACGTTCGGGACGTATTGGCGCTGCGCTACATAACTGTCCGGCTCTTTTTCATCCACCCAATGAAGTCCGCGTCGCCGGTGCACGGCCAGGCCCGTCGCGGGATCAATACAGGTCCCCGGTGGTAGCCACCGAAGACGTGTCTTGGTGTCGCCCGGTTTGTAAGCCCATCGTTGCACGTAGGCTCCCTGGTCAACATACCGCGTATGCATGGTTGTCACGGGCTGGTACGTCGTGTGATTGCGTTCTTGCATCACGGTTTCAGTGACGGGGCGTCGTACGACATGCCGCTCTTCGCGATACCGGGTTTCGCGGACCGGCTTGTTGACCACCACCCGTTCCTCTCGCTCGGCCGTTTCCGTCACGTAACGGACCCGGGTTCGAGTCCGAGTTTCATGTTTCGTCTCCCAAACGGGTTTGAGAACCGTATACCGCTCTTCCCGCTCGGAGGTTTCCACGACCGGCTTGGCAACCGTGTAGCGGCGTTCACGCATTTCAGTTTCCCAGACCGGTTTGCGCGCCGTCACGGTCTGTTCTTCCATCACGGTCTCGTACTGCAGACGATACGACGTGACCTGCTCGGGTTCCCAGGCCGTTTCCCGGACAATTCGGTACTCCTGGCATACCTGGGCCGAAGCCCCCGGAACCACGCCAGCGGTCATGGTGGCCGCAACCAACAAAGAAACGATCGTTTTCATCGACATCTCATCTCACCTCACCGCACACGAGAAATCCTAAATCTTCACCTCTCACCCGCTTCCACGGCAAACCGATACGCCCCCGCGGCTGGCATCGTGTGCAACACAAAGGAACATCGCCGCGCTCGCGCACCGTCTACTTCGAGTGTGCCGAATAAAGCGCAAGTCGGCAAATCCCAAAATGGCAAGAATCTTCGGCCCGTCTTCGGAAACGTCGAGCACACAACGGGTTGCGCCGAAAAAAATACTTGAAGTTTCTTGATCGCTCTGCCGACAGTCCATCTTCCCTCAGGCATGCAGTTTGTCTTGGTTGCCGAAGCCGCGGCTAAGAGTCTTCCTAGTCGTTACAGCTTTCCTGATTGTGAGGGTCGGGCCGCGCGCCGCGACCTTGCCTCGAATGTTGCCTGTCGCACGATTCATGCGTTATGCTCAAGGCCGAGGAACGAGGGGATTAACGAGGCGGAAAGCGCCTCGCTAATCACTCGACGGCAGGCCAATGAATTGATAGTTCTGTGGATGGGAGTTGGACCTCAACGCGATGAAAGCAACCTACGAGTTGACGCGTGACGATCTCGCCGCGTTCATTGAGTACCACCAGCGGTCATCGCCCGCGGCACGACGGCAAAGGGTCGGCTGCCTGGCCTTTGCCTTTTGTGCGATGATGGTCCTGCCCGTCGGCATTCTCGTGACGACGGACAAGCCGGTAGTTGAAACGGCGATGGATATGTGGCCGTTGTTACTCGGTCCGATATTGTTCGTCATGCTCGCGATCCCCTACGTACGCCTGCGAACGCGACAGATGTCGAACCGGCTTCTGGGTGAAGGCCAGAACAAGGAATTCTACGGAAAATGCGAATTGAATGCAGGTGACGACGGGCTGACCGAGACCCGACCATCCGGATCAACAACTCGCAACTGGTTTTCCGTGGAGCGCGTCGTGACAACTCCATCGCATTTGTTGATTTACACTGCCGGCATCGAAGCCTACGTTGTCCCACGCCGTGCGTTCTCGACTGAATCGGAGTTCAGGGAGTTTGTCAACACAATCGCGGCACGCTCCGGCGTTGAGGTCCAAGCAGGTGGTTAATCCAGCTCGTATCCAAGGCAACAGAATTATGCCATGCACCGGAGCGGCGAAGTGGGACGGAATTGAAATTGACGGACCTGCGTCGCCGCCCGGTGATGGGCGACGTTCGTCTCAAAATACAAAGCTGGACGCATGCAAACGTTCTCGACAATCGCACTGTTCTCCATTGGCGTGTTGCTGTTGCTTTACGTGTTTTCTATTGGAAGGATTTGGAACAACCACTCGATTCAGAGCTACTTACTTTTGTGCGCTGGAATCATCAGCATCGCGTTGGGTTTCTTAGCTGTCGCCACGAGGTCCCGTGAGGGCTGGTGATCCCGCAAGTGGAAATAGCTCGAATAGGCGGATCGTTACGCCGAACACGGACGCACGCACCCGCGTCGGTGGCCGGACCGACATTTAACTCGCGCACCCTCACCGCCCGGCAGAGTCGCCGTGTTGCCGCAGGTGATTTCGACGGGTCGGCAAACCCCGCCCCTCCCGTTGGCATGGTTGCCTTCCGGCGGCAACGGCGGGTAAAATGGGGGCGTCTGGAGGGGGTGAGTGGGAAAACGCATCCAGCTCCAGTTCCACTGCTGATTGCTGCTGGGCAACATTCAGGTGGTGACAACGTTGGGGTGGTGCATGAGCCAGCTCTTCGACACGATTCGGCGACTCGTCGGCGAGGAGAAGTACATTGTCGGGCAGCACCCATCGGAGCGGTTGGAAGAACGCGGCGTCATGGAGTGGCTGGTGATCGCGGGGCTGAAGAATGGCGAGTTGGCCGCCTAACGGTAGGAGGCAAAGCCCAGTAGCGGCGTGGAGGTTCGAGAGTCCCTGGCGGACGGCACTGAATTCAAGGCGGTTTGGTCGCATTTACGAGAGAGCGGCCTTGCGAAGCTGGTAACCGTCCACTTCTTCGACCGAAGGTAGCGATGCGTATTGCCGGAGAACGAGTCAAGCGAACACGGCTGGTTCAGACCGAGACGTTCGTCGTGGCGGTTGAGGTGGAGTTGGTCATTCCGGTGGATGATCCGAGCGAGCCTTGTTACGAATCGGAAACGGTTCAGTTCTTGCGAGAGGTCAGGGAGCGCGCCGAGCGGGGAGACGTCGCCTGGCTGACCGATAAAGCCAAGGTGTACGCTGCCGTGGAGACGGCGTAAAGCCAACGGAAGCCTAAGTAGTCGCTGCGCCTGACTGCGGGGGGGAACAGCGGGCGGAAATGCGTTTTCTGAAATTAAGGTCTATCGCGGCCGCCCGGTTACGGCCAACGTTAGCGCATGGATAGAGATGTTTATATGCCAGAAATATCGCGGTTCTTTGGCATTATAATCAGAATGTTCTTCGATGATCACGATCCTCCGCATCTTCATGCGGAGTATTCCGGCATGAAAGCCATCTTTGACTTTCGAGGCAATGTGCGCAAAGGCGATCTCCGCTCGCGAACAGCGACTAAGCTTGTAAGAGAATGGATCGATCTTCATATATCGGAGCGTGAAGAAGAATGGCAACGGGCCATGAGCAGTCAAGAGCTTAAGAAGATTGAACCACTGAAATGAGACTGTCGCATAACCGTTTTGCCCGCATCGAGCTTGTCGAAGGTTTTTGAGAAGTCTTGGTTTTTCGCCTTGGACGTTTAATGGAACTTGTCGATGCGGGTTTATTGCGATTTGTGCAGCAGTTTTGTGCAACAGTCTTGAAATGAGGAGTTGATTATGTGGGACATGAATGATGTGACCGAGATAAGTTATAAAGGAGGCTATGTTTTTCATGTCGCTTTTGACGACGGCACCTCGGGTGATGTTGATTTCACGGAGTATCTAAGTAAGGGGCCCGTGTTTGAGCCTCTCCAAAACCGTGAGTTATTCAAGCGGGCCACAATAGAAGGCGGCACAATAGCTTGGCCAAATGGCGCTGATATTGCGCCAGAGACGTTGTATGAAACACTTTCCGCTAACAAGGCCATTCAGCCGACGACTTAACCCGTCGCTTCGCGTCTGCTTAAGCTACGGCTGGTGGCTTGGTTTCGCGCGAGCGGGCGATAACGCCGGTGCTAAGAACACAGTCCAACGCGCCCGTCGCGTTAACTTGAACGTTTTGTGAAGGAGAAGAATGAACAACAGAGGAACACTATCATGAGCTTGTCAGCGTTGGCTCATGACCAAGAGCTATTCATGCCATATGCCGAGTTTCCGTGGTTCAAGGATCAGCCAATCAAGGTAAATGTGAATGTTGAGGAGCCATCACCCCGACACTTCTATTGGCCGGATATCGATGTCGATCTCACGCAAGAGATCATTGAGCATTCGGAGCGGTTTCCAAGTAAAGCAAGACGTACATAGCCAGCTCGCGTTGAATCCGTGAACTGTTTTTCCCGCGATCCTTGGGGGGGACGTGTCTTCCTCCCGTTCGTCACCCCATTCGGTTACCGGGAGGGCCGGGCAAGTTTCAGCAGCGTTTCTTTGGCGGCGATACGAATGCGAGGTTCCACGGTTTCCGAATCCCGGAGTTGCTGCAACGCCGAGATGAGCTGTTCGCGGTCGCCCGCCGCGACTGCCGGCACGAGACGGGCCGCGGCCGCGATGCCGTTGCTCCGTACGATCAGCCGTTTTCTGGCTCGCGCGGATTCGGTCCGCTCATTCCGGCATGCCACGCGGCTTGTGGGATCCAGCATTTGGAGCACGACGGAGATGGCTTCCGGGCGACCGCGCCGCGCCAAGCCGGTGGCCGCGTTGTACCGGACATCGGGACGGGGGTCCTCGAGAAGCTCAATGAGCTGAGCGGTCGCTCGGGGGCCTCCGATGACCCCGAGCGCGAAAGTGGCCCCGGCCGGAATGTCACGGGCCGGCGCCGCGGCGCGGGAAGCATCATTCTCCAAAGTAACGGCGACCAACGCGGCGATCACGTCCGGCTCGGCCCGCACTTCCTCCGGACCGGCATTAGCCGCCAGCAGCGCAATGGCCTCGATCGCCGCCCGGCGAACCCGCGCCTGCCGCCGGCTCGAGGATCCGACGTTTGTTTCAGCCTTCACGCATTCCAGCAAAACCGGGAGCCCGTCCAATACCCGGAATTGCCCCAAGGCGTGGCAGAGAAACGCTCGAAACCGCATCAATTCTTCGTCCGGTGCCTCGTTCGCCGCTTTTGCTTGCCGCGCCTTTTCGTTGTGCCGGGCGAGCGTGGCGGTCAAGGCGTGGCAAAGCCGTGCATCGTCCTTCAGATGATCGTGCTCTGGGGCCAGCAGCAGTTGAGACAGGGCATACGCGTTTTGCCAACCGCGTCGGCCAGGCTGTTGCAGCCCCCGTGCCAGGTCTCGCGGGTCCGGTTCCTGGCGGAGCGTCCGAAAAAGCAACAGGGATCCTAGGGTGATCGCAAGGACAATGAACGCGGGCAGCACATAAAGTCTGGACCGGGACGGCGCGCGTGACTCGGAGGTGGGCCCAGCCTCGTGGTTTGGATGCGAGTCAGCAGGGTGTGTCTCAGCGCTGCTTGGCATGATCAGCGATTCCTCGCTGAGTGGTCCTTTTTCACAATCGTTGTTTTCATTCATCGTTTATACCGGTCGTGGATGACTTTTTCCGCCGCGAGTCCGACCAACGGGAGGACGGCTTGCGTCGGGTAGCTTTCCATCCGGAAAAATCCAACCGCCTGAAATATAGTTCCCAAACCTTAGCCCACCGAGGCAAGCTCGGTGGGGAGCATTTGGCACTTCGTAGCGGCCTTCCTCAAGCCGGCGGCCCTGCCGGTGGTTGTTGATCTCACATGGTCGCTACCCACCCGCGTGTGTCCTTTTGTGCCATTTGTGATCGCGTGAATTCTCACTATAGTTTAACGCTGGACGACGACTGTGACTCCCCCGGTTTTTGAATGGCGTGCCAGCGTGATCGCTCATGAAACTCTTGGATTTGACACTGCCGACGGCAGCGGAGAACGTGGCGCTGGACGAGGCGCTGTTGGAGGAGGCGGAGCAGGGCGGGGGGCCGGGCGAGTTGCTCCGGTTATGGGAACCGTCGAGTCCATCGGTGGTGATCGGGCGATCGTCGCGGCTGGCCGAGGAGGTGAACGTGGAGGCGTGCCAGGAGCTGGGCATTCCCATCCTTCGACGCTGCAGTGGAGGCGCGGCGATCGTGGCGGGACCCGGTTGCCTGATGTACAGTGTCATCCTGAGCTACACGCAACGCCCGCAACTGCGCATGCTCGACCAGGCACACGGGTTCGTGTTGGGCGTTCTGAGGAAAGCGTTGACGTCGCTCGCGCCGGACGTCGTGATGATGGGAACCAGCGATCTCGCTCGCCACGGCTATAAGTTCTCCGGTAACAGTTTGCGATGTAAACGGGATTTTTTTCTGTATCACGGAACCATTCTCCATCGGTTCCCACTTTGGCTGATCAGCCAGTGTCTCGCGGCGGCTCCCCGCCAGCCGGACTACCGCGAAGACCGACCGCACCACGCGTTCGTGAGCAATTTTCCCGCGACCGCCGAACAGCTGCGGCGCGTTATCCGCCAAGAATGGTCGATCCAAGAGACGATCAGCCACTGGCCGCGACACCAGGTCGCGCGGCTCGTGGCCCAGCGGTATGCGCGGGACCATTGGAATCGTCGGCTTTAATGGGATGCTTCGGAGTTGGTGGGTTGGAGTATATTCCCCCCCCCATTTTTCTGGACCAGATTCGTTCAACGAAGAGTTATCGGATTAAGGATCTAAGGCGGCAGGGCCGCCAACCAAATAGGGACCCCGCACAGGGATGGGGCGCTCCCGTTGGTCGCTCACGTCAAGCATGCGCGCCCCGTGCGCGCATGTTACGCCCTAAGACTCTAAGTCGCTGTTGTATTATGGGCGAATTCGTGCCGGGCATTAGTCAAGGAAACCTTCGCTGATGCCCCTTTGATGCCCATGCACCTGGATTTCTCCGGTCTGAACCTAGAAGGCGCCACGCTTGACGAACCAATGGCCTAGACACCTACGAACATCTGTTCCTCGCCGGCCGGCAGGTAATCGAAACCCGAGAGGCCTCAGGCAGCACCGCCGCCCAGGCGGAGAGCCTGCAGCCCACATTTTACAGCCGCTGAAACAACCGACATAGACAAAAGGCTCGCTGACTTCACTTCTTTCCTTTCCTCCGGAATAGCGGAATAAACCAGTCCGCGTGACGGTGGAGCAGCGCGTGAAGTCAGTGTCAGAGGGGGGGCCAAGGGCGCGACGAGTCGGGTCACTCATGACTTGAGGGAAAAACTCAACGGGCCTCTGATCGCCCTGTGGCGAGTCCGAGCGGGGAAGACGTGGCAAGCGATCGCCGCGCGGGCGTGGAGGAGGTGACATGCCGTCTCGTCAAATGCTATATTACTCCAATTAGAGGGCAGGATCGTGCCACATCCAACGAAAAGGACGAACGATGCCCATGGAGACCGACGGACAAGGGCCGGAGCAGGATAGCGATTACGACGGCGCCTGGAAGGAGGCAGTGCGGTATCATCTGCCCGAGTTTCTGGCGACGTATTTTCCGGATATGCACGCCACGATTGATTGGAGCACCCCAGCCCAATGGTTCGATAAGGAACTGAGCCAGATTCTGGGCACGGCCGGGAGCCGTAACAAGCGTGTGGACATGTTGGTGAACGTGCATCTGCGTTCAGGGCAATTGCAGTGGATTCTGTTGCATCTGGAAATCCAGTCCTGGCCGGAAGCGGATTTTGAACGCCGGATCGCCCGATTCAACAGTGGTTTATTCTGGGTGTTCGGCGAGCGGGTGGCGACGCTGGTGGTCCTGGCCGATCTGCGGACGGGCTGGCGCCCCCAGGAAGACTACTGGGAGCTGGGCGGCTTTGAGAGTTGGCTGAGGTTCCCGATCTGCAAGCTGATCGACAAATTGTCGAGCGAGTGGCGGGAAAACTATTCGCTCCCGGTTCAAGTGGCACGGGCTCAAATTGAGGCGCTGCGGACGGCCGGTGACCCCGAGGGACGGTTCCTCGCCAAGTGGCAGCTGGTACGCAGCTTGTATGACGCGGGGTATAATGCGGAAGAGGTCCGGGAGCTTTTCCGATTGATCGATTGGATGATGCATCTCCGGGCCGATCTGGAGCAGCGGTTTCGAGTGGACTTGGCGGCATTCGAGGAGAAAAGAGAGATGCCATACGTCACATCAATAGAACGACTGGCCAAAGACGAGGGCAGAGCCCAGGGGAAGGCCGAGGGGAAGGCCGAGGGGAAGGCCGAGGGGAAGGCCGAGGGAAAAGCTGAGGGGGGGATTGCCCTGCTTTTGAGGCAATTGAGACATGTATGTGGCGAGCTGCCGGAAGACGTCGAGACGCGGATTTGCGCGCTTTCGTATTCGGACATCGAGGCGTTGGGCGAGGCGCTGCTCGGCTTTCGCACGCTGGACGACCTGCGAACGTGGCTTGACGCCAACGCTTCTAAATCAACAGAGTGACGAGCCGAAAGGGGCCCGGGACTCCGTTACCTCCAAGACCTCTTGAGGCATGCCAGTCTCTGCACCTTACAGATTTATACGTACGTGTCGATCGGCAAGCTTTGCCAAGTGCACCAGCAGCCCCACCCGGCGCGGCTCCCTCGCCGTTTGACCGATCCCGCGGGTCAGCCGGTGGCGGGCCCTGGCCAAGTCCCCGGGTCCGCTGATTCCTCCGCCCGCGACGACCAGGCCGATACCCCCGCCACTTCTTTCTTTCCTAGCTGTTCGGCTCCTGGCCGTGGCGAGCCCTCGCCGCGGGGCCCCGCCACCGGTCGCCCCGAGAGCGACACCCGCCCCGACGAGGACGTCGCCTCCCACGATCCCGGCGACGACGACGACCCGCTCTTCTGGACCCTCACCACCTGAGCCGCTTGCCGCCAGTGGCCGGCTCGTCCCCGCCACCCGGGCGGGCTGTTCTTGCCACGCTGCTCCCTCCCGCGCCCCCCGTGCGCGCTCTTTGGGGATCCTCGTGGTGTCCGCTGCCGGTCGCTCCCTTGAGTGAACCGGCAGCGTTTTCTCTTCACATCCAACAGCCGAATCCGTTATAATCACGCAAAGATCTTTGACATGCAAAACATTTCGCGCACGCGAAAACCGGGAAACCAGTCGCTAGGGCACGCGACGCGTGCAAAACCCCCGGGAAATACAGGGTGAGTCAGCACGCCATGACAAGGAGGTGTCAGTTACTAGGCAAGACATCGGGTTTATCGCCCCCAGTTGGGGCGGTTTGTAACGAGGGATCCGGCGGGGCATGGGCCTTGCGGGGGCGACCTTTACAAATACGTATCAAATTGCCCGGTCAACAGAGCTGATCCAAGTGGGCTTGTTCAAGTCCACTTCAGCCCTCGGAGTGTACAGTGGATCAGGCCTACGTTCCAACCCTCCCTGGGGACGACCTCGGCCAAACTTCCACCCAGTTCGAGATCGGCTGCAAATGCAGCCCCTGTAACAAACACAATAATGACGACTGTTTCTCAGTGGACTGCGGAATTGAGGTTACATTTAGGATAGTGTTAGACTTACGAGAGATTGATGACTGTCTGGCACCTGGCCTGTTGAATGGGATCCGGCGCTGGTTCTTTTCGGAGATTGACAGTTGGTTGGACGTTTTCGGTCATGAACAGCGACACGTTCTCAGTTTCCGACACGAAGTCGGGAAAATGGCGAGGGACGTTCGCAAGGAGGAGCTGCAATTCGGATGCCGATCTGAATTGGCATCGCAAAATCAATAATTGTCGCATGATCGGGGCTGCTGGGCGTCGGCCCAATGCCTCGGCTTGTCCGAGGGATTATTACGTTCCTTGCTATATAACGCGGTTGCGTGCGCCCCTTCCCGGTTTCGGTCCGTGGCGGCTCAGGCCGCCACGGACCGAAACCGGGAAAACAATGAGGGGGCCACCCATAGCGAAAAACGTGAAACTCCCCGGGACCAGCCCGGGGCATCTCATCCAGCACGGATAACCGCCGTAATGGAGCGAGGAACCTGAGTCTCCCTTGGCCCGAACTGGGAACATCACTGGAATCCCTTAAATCAGACAGTTATTTCTTAACAGATCCTTGGCATGTTTTGACAAGAGGGACTTGATGGAAAGGACGTATCGTGACAGGCTGGTAGAATTCCTGGTGGAGGTGTTGCGATGACGAGGTACGAGACGTTGCTTGCGGACGCGAGTCGCTTGCCGGTCGCGGATCGGATTCAGTTGATTGAAGATCTCTGGGGCACGCTGCCGAGTGATGCGCTCCCGCCACTGAGTGACGAGTGGGTCGCGGAGATTCAGAGACGGTCGGCCGAGTATGATGCTGGTTCGGCCGAAACCGTGTCCTGGGAGCAGGTGAAGGCCGAAGCGCTACGCCGTGTGGGAATGGCGGTGCCGGATGCCTCCGATTGATTATCTTATCGGCGCGCGCCGCGATTTCGACGAGTCGTTTGACTGGTACGCCGAAAGAAGCACGGAGGCCGCTGTGCGATTTGCGGCGGCCGTGGATGCGGCACTGGAGAGGGTTGCCGCGAATCCAACCCAGTTTGCGAGCCCGGACGGTGTACACCGAGAGTGCCCGGTCAAGAAGTTTCCCTTTCGAATTGTGTACCGATGCGTGGACCACCGCGTGCTAGTCGTTGCAATCGCACACGCGAAACGACGGCCTGGGTATTGGCGCAATCGAGCCTAATGCGTGCCGGAAAATCGTCGGGTGCCACAACGATGCATTCCGTACAGCCGACAGTTATCGTTTGTTACAGCATCTTTCCCGGCCATTTACACCAACGCCCAGCGTTTCCGCAGGAACCACTCGAGGGTGAGGAGGGCGGTGAGACCGCCGAGCACCAGCCAGGCGTCCCACGGGGTATCGGCCAACTGCCACCGCGCCAGCACCTCCTCCGCCGGTTTGGGTGGATTGTTCCGAATGGTCTCGAGCACGTCGGGCAACTCTTCCGGGGCGACGACTCGCCCCCCCGATTCTCGCGTGAGGTTGGCTAGACGGGCCATGTGATCGGGGTCGGCGGCGGGGTTGCTGAGCTCCACGTCTTGATCCATGACTTTGAAGTTCGTCACGCACGAGCCGAGGCGTTGGCCCTCGTCGTCGGTCGCCACGGCCTTGATCTGGTAATTACCGGGCTCCGTCAGCTCGTCGACGGTTCCCGCGTGCTCTTCCCCCTTGTTGGCCAGTGGGAGGGGAGACGACTGTTCGTCGGGGTGGATGAGTGTGGCTTCCAACCGGGCACTGGCTATCGGGTCTCCCATGGCGGTGCGCGCACCGGTCGTGAAGGAGACCTGGCCGCCGGTGGGAAGGCGGCGGCGAGGCATATCGATCCAGACGTCGTTTCGCGTCAGGTTGTCGCGTTGGGCGAGCCAGAGCACGACTTGCCGCCAGAACCGCCGATGGGTGGCGCTGAGCCCTTGCCGCCACCATTGCCACGTGGAGTCGCCGGCAAAGGCCAGCACGCGTCCGCTACCATACTCGCCGGAAACCAACAGGGGGACGCCGTCGGGCGATTCGGCCAGGATTCGGACGCCGGGCACTGACTTTACGCCATCCCAGCGATTCGCGCCTTTCAACGGCCGCAGTTCGCGCCATTTTTTTTCGTTTTCCGCGGCGGGAGCCAAGGTGGTGACGGGGTGGGAGCGCGCGGGTAGCATCGCGAGCGGTCCGGGGACATGCCAGCGTTCCACGTCAGGTCGGTCGAAGTCTTGCCGTGCCAAACGATCCATTTCGATTGGCAATACATCGCGCAGCGGCGTGTTGCGATACCCACCCGGACCGAAAGCGTGGTACCCCCCCAATGCGATCAATCCCTTGCCTCGTTCCACCTCAGTGGCCAATTGTTCCAGCGTCTCGTTCGCCAAGGCCGCGCTGTCCAAATCGCCCAAGATAAAGGCATCGTAGTTCCCGGACTCCAATGTATCGCCCAAGCCAATGGGCCAGTTCTTCCGGAGACGGCTGGGGAACCATTGAAAGTCGAGGTCGATGTCGGGCGAAGAATCGAGGGCCCAGCGAATGAATTTCTGCTCCTGTCGCAGCGCGCCTTCCAGGTACAGCACGCGCAGCCCTCCTTCCAAGACCGTCAGAAAGGCGGTGAGCCGGTTGTTCTTGGTCACGAGCTCCCCCGACTGCTTTTCGGCCACCAAGGTCAACCGGTATTGCCCAGGGCTCCGCGGGACGTAGGTCAAGTTAACATCCACCTGTTGATTATCCTCGTCAGCCTGGACGCCAACCGGGCCAACGGTCTCCGTTTTTCCTTCGTGGTCTTCAATTTCCAGACGCACCGGAATCTCTTTGTTCACATAGCCGCGGATGCGGATCAATCCTCGAACATTCAGTTCATTCTTCATGAAGACCGTGTATTGTTCAGGCAAGTTTTCCACGGCCACGTCGCGAGATTGCGCGACGTCTCCCGGGGGGCCGTAGGAGACGGTGTAGAGGGGAAAACCGCGAGAATTCAGTTCACGAGCTGCTTCATGGGTCTCCACGTCGGGGTTATACGCCGTTTGCGTCCCATCCCCCATCAAAACGACCCCGGCCAGTTGCTTGCCCGCTTCCTGTTCCACCGCGTTGTGCAAGCTGCTACCGATGTCGGTTTCCGTGCCGCTAGGCGCGTCGGGTAACGGCAAGCGATCTTCCCGCCACAGCTGCTGACGTAGGGTCGTGTCGTACCCGTGGATCTTCACCTCCACGTCTTCCTGCAACTCCCGAAGCAAGGGGGTGATTTCGCGAAGTGTGTCTGACTGGGCGTCCCACCGAGCATGATTTCCGCTGGCGTTGGGCAATTGCATGCTCAAGCTCTGATCGAACAGCAATAACAGCACGGCTTCTTTTGTCTTGGTTTCCGTGCTGACGTGCGTCGGGCGTAGCATCAGGAGGATGACCACGAACACCACGAGAGCACGAAGCATCAATAGAGCCCGCCGCCTCGCGAGACCGAGGTCGCGGAAGGCGGGAGGCACCCAAAGCGCGAGAATGAGCCCGGCGGCTAAAAAAGCCACGGCCCAGTAACTGTGCAAAATGGGGTGTAGCGACCAGTTGGTCATGATGTGTTATGCCGCTGTCGGTCAGGTGTTTCCCGTTGAAAAGCTCGGCCGCCCAGTCCCTCCTCCGCCGGCTTGGACTCACGGCGAAGAATTCCTCTTGCGCTGGGGGGCCTTTCCGTATCCCGGTAAAATCGATTCGCCAGCAGGTGTTCCAGAATCACAACGACCGCCAAAACGGCGATCAGGAGCGAGTAGAATTCCCGCCCGGTCCGCTGGTGGCCTTGCTCGCGTTCGATCTGCTCCCGATCGTGGGCGAGTTGGTAACGATTCCGCCCCAGATGTTCGTCCAAATGTTCCTCGGTCGTCCGTTCCAAACGGGTGGCGCGAGCGGGCAAATTGACGGAGAAGCCGCGCGTCCCTTGCGACTC
Source organism: Planctomycetota bacterium (assembly GCA_051745935.1). Classification (GTDB taxonomy): domain Bacteria; phylum Planctomycetota; class Planctomycetia; order Pirellulales; family Pirellulaceae; genus JBNJEM01. Next base: position 2,264 of record JBNJEM010000081.1, on the reverse strand, counting down.
TCCATCGCCTTTGAGCCGGTATATCCCTGGGGAATCGGTGGTTTTGATGGTTAGTCGGTCGTCTCGTGCCCGTACTCGCCGCGTGTTCCCGTCGGGCAAGAAAAGCAACCATCGGTTGGGGGACCGGCTTGGGGGGCTGGATAAGTGAACGGTTTGCCCGGTCTCGACATTGTATGTCTCCCGGCCATGTTGCGACAAATATCGCAACATCTCATTGACCAAAACGAAGCGGGGCCAGTCGTTGGGCCCGGCCAACTCATTCCACGCCTCTCGGCCCGGTGGCCGTTCTGGTTCCGTGATGGGGGTTGTCAGCGTCAATACGGTTCCATCGCCGACTGGACGTTCTAGCAGTGCCGGTCGATTGCTGCCGAACCGCAGGATGACTTGCGTGTCGGCGGAGAGCCGCGGAATGTTCCAGTAGCGGAACACGGGGAATTGATCCCAAGGAACCGAGGACGCAATGGGGCGGAACTTCCGCAGAACGGGATGGTCGTAGCCGTGCGGCGCCAGAAAAACCCCCCGTCCAGAGACGCGGTACTGACGTCCCAGCTTGCCCGGCATCAGCTCGAGAGCCTCCGGGATGTTGAAGGCATCGCCCTCGCCGGCATGATGGCCCAGGAACATGGCTAGTTGCCCCCCGCCCCGAACATAAGTTCCGAGCTGTTCCCAGGCCGCCGGTGGAAGTGGAGTTGGATCGATGAGTACCACGACGGCGAAATCATCCAGCGCTTGGGCTGGAAGCTCTGATGGCGTAATGGTGGTACACTCATGGATCGCTTGTCCGGCGATCCGCTGTTCATAGGGGGCCACCGCCTCCACGAAAGCGGACGTGTTCACCGAATCGGGCGCCGCCACCAATACCTGCCAGGGCTCCCGTACTTTCACTGACAGAAAGCGTGAGTTGTCGATCGAGAGCGCGTCCTGGGCCCCGATGCGAATTGTCGCATGCCGCATTCCCGGGCTCTGGCTCGAAAGCGCGAACTCAATCTGCTCGGAACCATTGTCTTCCAAGGTGACTTCCCGGCGACTGTGAACCCGTGATTCGGGAACAATGACTTCGCCGTCGCGAACTACCGGTAGCGTTGGATCCATGTCCTCCACGTAAAGTGCGACCGACCGTTTTCCGCCGCTGCCGACGCACGAGATCGTGGTACGGATGGTCAATGTTCCGTTTTTCGACAAGGTCTCCTGGGAAAGTTCCACATCCCCCAGTGAGAAGTTCTGGGGATTTTCCGTTCCCACGTCGATCAAGTACAAAGAGACTTCCGCGGCTTGCTCGAACTTCCGCCGCAACCGGTCCGGGTCGTCAATTCGCCAGGCCGCCGCGGTGAGGTCGGTGTACACGTAGATTTCCTTGCGCTTGAGCTGGCTTTGGCGCAGCAGCTGCAAAGCCGTTTCCAATAATTGATCAAGAGGGCGGGGAGCCCCGGTGGTCTTGACACGCCGCACCGTCCGCCGGGCCGCCGCCGGACTAACGGAAAACGCCGGCGTGATCGCCCGGGAATCGATGACGGCCACGCGGCTTTCCGGCGGCAATTGGCCGATCACCCAACTCGCCGTTTCCTGGGCCAGTTCCAGGCGAGTCCGGTTACTCTGGCGGTACCGCATTCGCGGTGAGGAATCGAAAACCATCACCGCCGCGACCGGCGCCTCCGCGTCCCCGATCCGCGGTCCTTCGCTCGCCTGCAAAGTTCCGATGAGCGTGAACAGGAGGGCGGCGAGGACGCCCGCGCCGAGCCCGCCCAACGCGGTCAACAGAAGCTTGCTCTGTCGGGTAAAGAGCCCAACGAAAAAGAGAAGGCAGACGAGGACCAGCAGCAAACTCAACGTGCCCACGATCAACCAATTTCCAAACAAGTTGGAACTGACGCTGGGGCGAGCCAAGGCCAGGGCGGCGAGTGCCAACAGGAGGCATCGCAGCAACAGCAGGAGCCAATGCCGTAGCTGTAATCTGCGACGATTCGCTTCGTGATGCTGCTGGATGAAACGCAGGGCGGGAAACTGCAGTTTCCGTGGCTTGCGGCGCATGGCCAAGTGCAGCGCAATCGGGATGCCGATCAGCAGTGTACCCAGCAATAGCGACAGATTTACAAATGCCATGGCGACTTGACGTGTTCGCTCGCCGCCCCGATGCGGGCGTGGCGGCGACGGTTGGGTTCTCTCACGTTATATTTCAGGCGGTTGGATTTTTCCGGGTGGAAAGCTGCCCGACGCAAGCCGTCCTCCCGTTGGTCGGACTCGCGGCGGAGAAAGTCATCCGCGAC
>JBNJEM010000080.1:0-17843 GCA_051745935.1 Planctomycetota bacterium | reverse complement strand
CCCCGCACCAATAAGGCACCAAGCCCAAGCACCACGCACCCAGTACCCAGTACCCAGTACCCAGTACCCAGTACTCAGTACCCAGTACCCAGTACCCAGTACCCAGTACCCAGTACCCAGTACTCAGTACCCAGTACCCAGTACTCAGTACCCAGTACCCAGTACCCAGTACCCAGTACCCAGTACCCAGTACTCAGTACCCAGTACTCAGTACTCAGTACCCAGTACCCAGTACCCAGTACTCAGTACCCAGTACCCAGTACCCAGTACCCAGTACTCAGTACTCAGTACCCAGTACCCAGTACTCAGTACCCAGTACCCAGTACCCAGTACTCAGTACTCAGTACTCAGTACCCAGTACCCAGTACTCAGTACCCAGTACTCAGTACTCAGTACCCAGTACCCAGTACCCAGGTCGGTATCGATCCGCCTGTTGAGTCTCAACAGGAACTGGTGAACGCTTACCCGGGTGAGCGGACGCGGCAGCGTGAGCATCAGGTGGTGATAGGGGACCGGCAGCAGATCCTGCTCCAGCTTTTCGGCCCACTGCTGCCGATACGCCTCCCGGCACGCGGGGCAATGCCGGTTGCCACGGGAGTTGAAGTACACGTACGTCTGCCCACAGGCATCACACCGCCACTCGTGTTCGCCCATGGCGGGCGAGTGCCGCGGACTGGAACCCCGCCAGCCCATGCACCCGGGGCACGGCGTGGGCGCCGCGGGCGGAACCAGCCTCTGAATGCCCGGTGGCGGCGTGACGCGGGCTGGGCATGAAGGTGCCTTCCGTCTCGGGACGGAGTCCCAAGCTACCCGAACGCCGGAACACCCCGCCACGTCCGCCGCCCGTAGCTCGGGAATCCTTTCCCGAGACGAACCGCCGGAACACCCCGCCACGTCCGTCGCTTCGCCATCTAGGGCCCGCTCACTTCGGCCAATGCATCGGCGTCGCCATGCCATTGGTTAGCGTCGGCCGTGCTCGGCGCGGGCGACGGTTCGCTATTCGCCGGCCGGGCACTCAGTTGTTCCACCATGGTGTTGAAATCGGTCGCCACGTCCGTCCAGAAATCACCCTTTCGCAGCCGTATGGGGTGGAACGTCTCGCCCGCGATCAAGCTTCGAATGGTGGCGTGGATCCGATACATCGGCCCGGCGAATCGGTGGCTTAGCTGTAGGGTATCCCAAACGAAAATTGGCAGCATTGCAACGAGCAGCAAGAGCGCGGGAACGCTCTCCCTCCAACCCTCGAGTATCATGCTCGTGAACGATTGTGAAAACTCCGCGGCTTGTATCACGTGCCATAGAGGCAACGCGAAAAACGCGATGGCAAAGAAAAGGAACCAGTGCAGCACGATTCTCTTGAGAAGCGCGCCTTGCACCGCGGAGTCGACGTAACGCCTTTTGCGACGGTTTTTCATTGATCGCGACCCTTCATGTGGTATTGACATGGCATATCCGGAGATTTGTCTCGTGGACGATTATCTTACCAACTGCACGCGTTTGATCGCGGCCCCGGCGTCCTGGAAGGCTTTGGTTAGCCGCCTGGTGAGCGTGGCCTCGCCCGCCCCCGTGGCATCAAAGTGCTTGCCCTCGGTGATGTCGGCAATGTCCTGCATGAGACCAAGGTCGGCGTCGTTGCCGAGGCTTATCGTGTAGATGGTTACTTCGTTGCGGGCCGCGTAGCGGGCCATCGAGCATGCATAGCTCGCCCCATGCCCGCTCGGCCGGTTCGCGCGTCCGTCGCTCATCAGCACGATCACCTTCTCGGCGCTCGGGCGCGCTTTTACGCTATGATCGAGCAGATGGGTTGCGTCGCCGATAGCGGCCCCGGTTCCGGTCCAACCGGTGTATTTTCCCGCTTCAAGCATATTGGAATGGAGAAGCCGGCTTCTCAGCCCGCCGAGGTTCTTCTTGAGCCCCGCCTCCAGCACGCCGACGTAGTGATCGGGTGTGGGGTGCAACCCCGACTGATAGAGCCTTCCGGAGTGTCCCTTGGCACCCGGCTTGTACTTGCTGGGATCGGCTGCCAGTCCCATTACCGCGATCTGGTCGTCTCCTCCGAATTCCTCGATCACGGAAACAAACGTGGGCGCGGCACTTCGCAATGCCTCGATACGGCCCTGGCTTGCCATGGAGCCGGAAAGGTCCAGGACCATCACGATGTCGAGCTTTGTCGAGGTGCCGCTCGCGATGGCCGAGGCCGGGGCGCCGAACGTGTCGTGACCGAACAGCTTGCCAAAGAAAAAGGGCTCCCCGTCCTGCCGCGCGAACACCCGAACCGCGTTGGGCGAAATGTTGCTTGGAATGAACTCATTGGTATTGCCGTCGAACTTGCCCGATTCCACCTCGATCGCGTCCTCGGGAACCAAAGCGCCCATGCCCACGCGATTCAGCTGGACATACGACCGCGCGGCCTTTTCCGCTTGCATGACATTGTCGGGGTCGCGCTGCAGTTTCAGACCAGCGGCCAACGCGCCCGCGTCGACGGCGCTCTGGATTTCAGCGCGGAGCAGGACCATGAGCCCCAGGTCGACTGAAAACGCCACCATTGCGAAGACACCGACCATCAGAAACAACATGAGGACCATCGCCGTTCCGGCGCGGCGACGTCCGTGGCGGGAATCCGAGCGTGATGGAGTCTTCGACAGCATGCGAACACCTCGGGCGGAACTAGGTTTCTTTTGATTCTTGTGGCAGGGTGCACGAACCGGACAGAGTTACGCGTTGCAGAAATCCTGGCAACGGAAGCCAGGATACCCGGCTGTAGGGTACGAGGATCCGTATGGTGATGAGCTCCCATTGTTCCGCCCCGCTCGGCGGGTCGGGCTCGATCGTCAGCGAGTGGCCCGATATCCCGAAGGTGGCCAACCTCGCCTCCACGCACTGTTCGACCTCCTCGGACGACACATCCAATGAGATCGCTTGACGGCATCCCTCCCGCGCCGCGGCGTCCAGACCGTGGATCGCCATCAGGAGACGCCCCGTCTCAATGCTGGCGAAGAAGAACAAGAAGATCAGCGGCGCCACCATGGCGAACTCGACGGCCGCCGTGCCCCGTCGTGATGATTGCGAGAGGCCGGATGAGCCGTACCGCACCTGTCGGTGGCGACCGCGTGCTCTGTCGTGATGAGTACCTCGGCGCATCGTCCCGCTCCTACTGATTACCACCAGCGACGATCATGGCCATGGCCCGGGCGCTCGTCGTCAATGTGCTCATGGTCGTCCTCTCCTCTCACCTCTCGTTCTCCCTCCCGGAGTCCCGGGAGCTGGACGGGAAGGTTATTGCCGTCCTCTGCCTCTGCCTCTGCCTCTGCCTCTGCCTCTGCCTCTGCCTTTCCCTTGGTCGTCGTCGTCGTCATCGTCGTCGTCGTCATCGTCGTCGTCATCGCCATCATCATCGTCGTCGTCGTCATCATCATCATCATCATCATCATCATCGTGACCGTGCGCGGGAGGTTTTGGATAACCATGCGCGGGAGGTTCCGAAGGTTTGGGCGGGGGCCAGGAATCCTCGCCGTGGATTTCGCCCGTATCGCCTGGCATGACGCAGGTCGCGATGAGCGTCTTTCCTTTTAGGAACCAACTCGACATCCAGGAAGCACGGTCGTAAGGGATCGATACCGAGGTGGTGACCGGCTCCAGGTGCGTGATGGCATCCGATGACGATGGGTCGAGCTCCACCGTGTACCCATCCAGGTTCGCAGCGGACATGACTTGTTCGACGGCCGCGAGGGCGTCCGCTCTGGTGAGTTCGTCCGTCACGCAGTATAGGCGGCACGCGGCGCGAGCGGCCGTGGCCAGGGTGTGTTGCACCACGAGTGCCCGCCCGACATCAATCGCCCCCAGAACAAGAAGGACGAACAACGGCAGAACAACGGCACACTCGACGGCCGCCACTCCGTTTCGGTCGCTTCGAGCGCGAAAAGCGCGAGTTGACTGGACCATGGACAGGAATGTTTAGCTTTTAGTTTAAGGGGAGGGCACCAGCCATGCAGCACTACTCAGCCTTGTGGAGTAGAACATTCGCATGGGTAACTACCCAACCCTAGCTCGCGTGGAGATCTTGTCAAGAATTTACGGCCCACAACACCACCTGGCTTCCGCTCGTCATTCGTGTTCAATCTTGCTTTTCCGCGGTTTGCGGGGAGGGAACGAGCTGCCTTGCGGCGGGCTGTAGTGCCTCGAGTTTCTCACGCCATTCTCGATTCATGTATTCTCGCAACTCAAACCCGATTTGCCAAAACCCCCCGCCGAGCGGGCATGCGCTTCTTCGTCCAGCGCGGAAGAACCAGGGTTCTTCCATATCGGCGGCGGGTAACCAGAAACCGATAATCACTTGGTCGCCGGAAAGAGGATGATGCAAAATCAGACTGAGTCCCCGATCAGACATATCCTTCGTGATCGCCGTCACGCATTTCTCCACGACCAGTTCCTCGCCGTCCCACGGACAGACAAGGACCGGAATCGACCGATTGTAGCGACGTTCGCTGCGGCCTTCATCGACGGTCGGAATATTCGGGGAAGTCATGTCACAGATTCGCCGGACAAACGGATGGCACTCCACAAGCTGCTTGCGCGAAAAAATGGACAACACGGATCAATCTCCCTGTTTTCAACGGTGCCGCGTCCGGCAGAAACCCTCAGCCCTGCGGACACGCGTTGACATGGTTGACTTATGATGACGGATCCCTTTGGGATTTACCGAGGTTGTTCTTTCTAATTCCTCGGTCGACCATGGACTTGGGTAGGGTCAGGCCGCTGACATCCAGCAGTCCCTGAAGACTTGGCTGCGGTTTTAACTCAAAGTGTAAGCGTTTCGCGCCCTTCGAACGCCCCAGACGCGAAGCTTACAGTTTGAGTTTTAAGAAAACACGCCCCGATCTTGCAATTCATGGTTGATTCGTTCCGTTCTCACGTGATTGTGACCCCCTCGCGGCGCACATGTTTTTGTCTCGCATCTTTTTGTCAACGGTCGTTTGACGACAAAAACATGCAGGACAAAAATATCGCATTTTATCCAAAATATTCAGTGGCTACGCCTCCGCCCTTGAAACACGTTAACTGGTTGTAAATAAACAACTTACGCCAGAATAGACCCCAACGTTGCAAAAAGGAATGCGTAGGACGGGTCTCCAGGCCCGTCTATCACAGTGGAAAATGGTCATCTTGCGGATGTTTGCAGACTTCACGTTTCGTGAACTTTGCAGACAGTGAATCGAAGTCGGTTTCGCACGCCAACAGACGGGCCTGGAGACCCGTCCTACTTCAATCGTTATGCAACTGCAGGGTAGAGCTGGAACATCCGTTCCAGAACGCCCTAACGTGAGCCTACGTCACGAGAGCCTGTTGTCAAGCTCGTTTGCCTGGCGCGGTTTGTATCCAGCACGATTGACCTATCCTTTGTGGCGGTTTCGAAAGACTCAAGCAGGTTTAACGGTCACTTCTTGAACGACGAGCAGTTTTACCATCACGACGCGGGTCGGTTCACGGTTGAGCCCACCTTTGTCGAAACGCTTAACGCACACCTGAGTCGCCTGGAAGGGCGAACGATTGATCTGCTGGCCGACAATCGCCTGACGAAACATCAACTCAGTCGGGAACAGGATTTTCGAAAACTGCTGGACAACGTTCGGACCCTCACCTTCCCCGCGAAATTGAACGGGAAACCTCAGACCGTTACCGTCGACGATCCCAAGAAAGTCGCGGAACTACTCGACGCGCTCGAATGGGTCGAGGTTCCGCTTAGAGAAAGAAAACTGGACAAGGACGAGTTTTTCATCGAGTTGACGACGCGGCAGGAGAGAAAGATCCGCTTCAGCTACCTGAAAACCGGCGAAGGACTCCGACCTTCTCTTGCGGATCTGGTCGACGTGTCGGGATTTGGCCAGGTTTGGCTGGACAACCAGTGGAAGTATCGGTTCCTTTACGGCGTCGTCCACGATCCGCGGCAAGCTGACGAGGAGCGGCGGCAACTGAAAACCATCCGAGCCGTCTGCCGTGATCTACCGGCATTTCTGGATCAGGTGATTACCGTCACCGTCCGCTACCGCCAGGGCGACCATCGGCTTCGGTGGGGGCTGCCGGCCAATCGCTCTAAACTCGTTCTCGAAGCCCTGGCCGTGGACAAGGTTGAAAAACTCGAATGGGCCCCCCAACAATGGAAAGCCGAACTGGCAAAACTGGATGAGCGCGGCGCGGGTTCTTTGGCCTTGACGCCCGGTGTGGGTTTCGACCTGCCATTAGTCATTGCCGGGGAATGTCGGATGTTGATACCACGCTACGGTCGAGTTACCTTCCAGAGCTGTCCGATCAACCGGATCCGGAACGCGATTGAAAGTGATCCCGAAACGGCGACCACCGTCGAACTTCTACCGCGACAGCCCGCTGACTGAGGACGGTTTACTCCTTGGCGCCCATGCACAGGATGGAGCCGTCCTGGGTGGCGACGTACAGCCGGCCGGCGGCGGCGATCATGCCGTCGAACACGGGCGGAGAATCCAACTGGTACGCGGCGAGCCGTTGGCCGTTTTCGCCCGACACCACCCACAGCGAGGCGCCCCGGTCGCCGCGATACGCCTCCAGTGCCTCCTCGGGACGGCGCAGGCTCAGGAAGTACTCACCGTACCAGGGTCCCAGGGGGTCGCGCTCGACCACGTCCGGGTCGGGAACGTCGTCGATCGGTCCGGTGGACAGATACTTTTCCACGGGCGGGCCGGCCGCGAAAAGCTGGTCCTGGTCGTCCAGCACCATCGCCCGGGCCCAAAACGGCAGGCGAGTCTTCCATCGTGGCGAGTGCTTGTTGCCCTTGATGCGCGTGGCGAATAACTCGTAGTGGACGCCGCCGAGGCCGGCATGGCCGCCGCCGCCCTGCCCGTGGGCCTGGTACGCGTTGCGGCCGAACCCGTACACGTCGGAACCGTCGCGGACGAGCAAGCGGCCGGAGGGGACTTGGTTGCCCGGCCGGCGCCAGCCGCCGAAACCGCTGCCCGTTTGCGTGCCGATGATCCAGTAGGTCCGGTGCCACCAGTCGGCGTCGAGGAAGCCCACCGCGCTGTAGAGATGGGGGACGTTCGACGGCTGTTCCTCGCCATGCATGTCGTAGCGCTGGTGGCGTAGAAAGAGCGATTGGCCGTCGCTCGAGAGGATGTCGGGCAGGGTGCCCGGAAGCCCGCCGGTGCCGCGTATTTGGTCGTAGGGCTGGAGGCCCGTTTCCGGGTCGCGGTAGGAGAGGCGCCGGTGGAAGAGCCTCTCGCCCGTTTCGGCGTTCAATCCGTACAGGTGCATGCCCCCGTCGACGTACGACGACCTGCCGGCCACGAAGTACACCGTGTCGTCGTGCACCAGCACGCTCCCGTGGACCGGCCAGGCCGATTCCAACTGCTCCATGTTCACGATCCAGCGGGCGGCGGGAGCGGCGCGGAACCGCCACGCCAATTCGCCGTCGGCGGCGCGGAGGCAGTACACCCACCCGTCGGCGGAGCCGAACAGCACGCGTCCGGCGTGGACGGTGGGTGGACTATCCACCCGGCCGCCAGCGGTGAAGCTCCAGGCGCGCTCGCCCGTCGCTGCTTCCAGGGCGTGCACGGTGTGGGCGTCGACCGCCGCGACCATGACTCGGCCCTCGGCCATGACCGGGCTGCTCAGCGGGCCCTCCAGTGATACTCGCCACAGCGTGTTGAAATCGGCGGGTACCGAACACGGCGCGCTGCCGTTTCGGGCAGCGTCCCGGCGGTAGGTGGGCCAATCGGCCGAGGCCTGGTCGCTCGCCGACACGTCGCCGTAGGCCGGGCCCCGCGCGAGTTCGTTCTCGACGGCCACGGTGTGCGGCCGCGGGTCGTCTTCGCCCAGCGGCGCCATGACATTGAAACCGTTGATCTTGGCCTCGATATAGCACGCGCAGGGATGGGGCGGTACGTAGAGCAGCCCGTTGGCCGGCATGAAGCCGTACTGGCACGCGCCGCGGATCCAGTGGTCGGCGGTACCCTCGCCCGACGCCAGGTCGGCGAACTCGACCCCCGCGCGGCCGGTAATCAGGTACTCCCGGGTAGCGAAACTGCGGTGGCAGCGGCCGTGACCCATGCCGACCGTGTAGAACTCCTGGTCGGCCGGGCGGGTGAATTTAACCTCGCCGGTATGCAGGTCGCGACCTTCGGTGACGCCCGGTTGGCTGGCGGACACGATGCGAGTGGTCCATACCAGGCCGCCGGAAACCAACACGTCCGGCGGGGCGTTGAAGGTTTCCGACACCGGGCCCTCCCACAGCTTGTCGCCGGTTTCCGCGGAGAGCGCGTAAAGCGCGCCGGTCATCCGCTCAAGCGCCCGCTGGCGGCCGTCCACGGCCTCTCGATAGGCCTCCTTGCTGTCATAGTCCCATTCGACTCCGTCGCCTTCCACGGGACTCTCGTCCACCAGCCCGACCCGTTGAACCCACGCCGCGTTCCGATCGCCCGAGAGCACCACGCCGTCGTGCACCGCCAGGGTCGGCGCCAGCCACGTGGGACGCCGCCGGATGATAGGCCGGGGCGAACGCCATCGCTCGCGCCCCGACGCGGCGTCCCGGCACACGACATCGTGGGCGTTCTGATAGAAGACTTTTCCTTCGGAGACGGCCAGCGTGGTCGGCATCACGTGCCCGGCCTGCTCGGCCGAGACATTCCACAGCACGTCGCCGTCCTCGGCCCGAACCGCCACAATTGATTTTTCTTCGGCCCGCGCTTGACCTCGCCGCCGGACGCGAGCTGAGAGGTCACCGGCGTCGGGGTCGCCCAGCACCCCGTACAGCACGCCGTCTTGGAAGACGATTTCCTCCGCGCCGGCCATCGCCGTGTACTCGCGCGCCGTCTCGCCGGTGGCGGCGTCGAGCGCGCTAACGGGCTCCCCGTAACCGAGCGTGACATACACGCGGTCGTCGACGGCCACCAACCGCCGGGCCAGTTCCGGCGGCCCGCTTCGAAAGCCTCGAAAACGCGATTCCCACGCCGGGATTGGCCGGGTCCAAAGCCGCACGCCGCTGAACGCGTCGCGGGCCACCAGTCGCCAATCGGACGGAAAAGCAACCGACGCGACCGGGCCTTCGTCGACAATGTAGAATACGCGTCCGCCAGTCGAAACCATCGCGCTGAAACTGGAAAGATGATCGTGGCTGCGAAGCCACGTGGGCCCGCACCGCCACTGCAAACGACGCGGCGGCCCGACGACGGAGTCCTGTCCCACCGCGTTGTTGTCCGGGCCGTGCAGGTAATGCGTCCACTCGTCGAGCTCGTCCGGGCGAGGTTTGACCGTCTTCTCCCAGCCGCCCTCGCGGCGGATATGCGCCACGCCGCGCGGGGCCAGCACGCGCATCATCTCGCCCTCGGCCAACCGACCGAGATCTTCCACCACCAGCAGGTTGACCAGGTTGTCGGTGTACGGTAACCGCTCGCCGTCGAATAGCCCGACCGACACGCGTCCGTAAAGCCCGCGCGACTGGATGCGCTCGCGCGCCCCGGCCACGCGATCCGCGTCGGTGTCAAGGCCGTGCACGAGAAACGCTTCATCATCGCCAAAGGCGGCGGTCAGCTCGCCGTCGCCACAACCGAGGTGGACGATCAATCCCCCTCGGACCCCGGTTTCCTCGAGAATCCGAGCCGCTTGATCCCGTGCCGCCGGAGGCCCTTCGGACATCGCGGAACGTGTCGCTCCCAATAACGCCAATCCGACCATTGGGCAGAAAACAACAATTCTTGCCGCACAATTCATCTGGCGCCTCCCACTCGTAAAATGGGGTTTTACAGCCCGTAACAAAACATGGTTGCCGCTCGCGGAAGTCCCTGGATGAAAGGAAATCCGAGTGGTTTCATCATGGGGGCTGATACTTCACGCGGTCGGATGTGTCCGGATGGAAAGCTACCCGAGGCAAGCCGTCCTCCCGTTGGTCGGACTCGCGGCGGACAAAGTCATCCGCGACCGGTATAGTTTCCGGGGTGAAACTCCCGCCCAACGAGCGGCCGAGAGTCCACAGCTCGCTCCCAGTCTAGCCAGTGCCGATGCGCGTTGTCAATCAGCATGCTCCACGATGTGTGCGGGGATTGTCGGGCACGAGCCGATTAGCCGCTTGAGGTAAGCCAATCGATTCCCAGGGAAATCAGGCGGGGGAAGGCCCGTTTACAGCGTCGCCCCGAAAGGATTGCCCCCGGCGGCCCCTTTTTCTGACGCCCGCGCCGTGAGATATCGAGTACAATAAAGAAAGATTGGCGATCCGATCGTGACCAGGCGTGCTGGAGGCTTGCCCGCGTCCAGGGGGCGACTCCTTGCTAATTTGTAATGGCCGCGTATTCCAGTAAGAATCAAAAGAATCAAGGGAGAATACGACTGATGATCCGTTCTTCTTGGATTTGCCTTGGCGTGTTAATTGGCGGGTTCGTTCTTCCAATTGAATCGGCTTTTGGGCAATTTGGAAACACGAACACACAGGCGGATGGGAACCAAGCGGGCAGTGCGGGCAGTGCGGGCAGTGCGGGCAGTGCAAGCAGTGCGGGCAGTGCAAGCAGTGCGGGCAGTGCAAGCAGTCTATCGGCCGGCCAGGGTTATGGCTTGAATAGACGCTTTGGGGGGTCCAATTTCGACACGTATATGAGCGGCAGTTCGGCACTGGGCACGACCACGGCGGGGGCTCGGGCCGGTACCAGTGGGTTCGGCCAGGATGGCACGGCGGGCAGTGGCACGGCGGGCAGTGGCACGGCGGGCAATGCGAGGAACGCGGGGGGCTTCGGCAACTTCGGGCTAGGAGGGCTAGGCGGTTACGGGGGATTGAGCGGCTACGGGGGCCAAGGTGGGGTCGGCGGCCATAGGGGGGGGCCCGGCCAACAGGCTGCTCAGGGCAACAAGGTAATCCGGACCCGTATGAAAGTAGGGTTCAACCAACCCACGCGATCGGCGAGCGCCGTGTCTGGCTCCTATGAGAAACTGATCCGTCGCGTCATGCAACGCGATGATTACGCCGATGGCACGGTCAATTTGGTGATGGAGGGTGAGACGGCGGTACTAAAGGGGACTGTTGGATCGTCTCACGTCCGAGATGTCGCTGAACGCCTGGCTTTGCTGGAGCCCGGAATCGGGGCGGTTCGAAATGAGCTGACTCTGCGTGCTGCCGAGCCCAAGCCCGAGAGGTAGTGGAGACCGAGTGCTGGGGATTGGCCCCCATGTACCCCTGCCGACCGAGCGGAGCGTTGGGGAGACCGGTTCCGTGGGTCGTGGGGCTGTCCGCGGCGTGATGGGCTTGTCTTCCGCCCGGCGGTTTCGCTGGCTGTTGGCCGCCCGTCCGTGCCGTTGGGTTCTGGCCCGTTCGTGACCTGCTCGCATTGCGGCTCCGCGATGGATGGGTCGGTAATGTGGCTTCTGGTTCGACCCGGGCTTGAGGAGCCAAACCCGCGCTCGCGGGTTCCGGAGCAGCGTGGTTGCCTTCTTTGGAAGTTCCGGCCGCCGGTCGCGAGGTCTGGGATTTGGGGTGTATCGGGGCTTCGTTGGTTCGTTCCCGTCCTATCGCCGAGCGAGAGCGGGTGCCGGGGTTTTGAGGGGCAGTGCCGTTTCGCGTGGCTTGGGCTATTGGGCTCGCCGCGGGCCGCGGCGAGCTTTGGCTTCCCGTCGGGCTGGGATTACGGGAGGAAGCCCGCGCCGGTTCCCGGCCGCCCCGCCCGTTCACGGAGACGGGCGGGCTGGATGCCATTCGCTCGGCCAGGCTTCTGGGGATGCGAATGGTTGTTGTTTTTAGCCCGGGCTCCTTTGCGGCCGCCGTCCCCCGGACGTTTGTGGATTGCGATGGGTATGGGACGGGCTGGACGGGTTGATTGGAGCGTGTCGGCATCCGCGCATGGGCAGTTTTTCTGGCGACGTAGAAGCCACGACGCTCCTCTTCACTGGGCATCCGGCGGCCGGGCAAGCGGTTTTTCGAGAAGTTGCCTCGCACCATCCGTCCCGATTTATCGACAAACACGGGGAATAGCGAGACCTGTTTTTCTTCCCCCCCGGCCTCGTCCCAGGGGATCCAAATATTGTACGACGCTCCCAGGTCGGATTCACTGTAGTAGCGAGTCAGCTGTTCGGCGGTAAAGGCATACTTGCGAGTTGGTTTGTCATAGGAGGCTTCGGGGGAGGTATCATCGTAGGCGTAGATTATCAACTTCCCATCCACGGGAATCCCTTTGCGGTCTCCATCATAAAAGTAAATCCGTCCCCCAAATCCACGGGCGGGCGACTTACCGGGCTGTTGATATACCGTGTCCGCCCAAACCGCGATAATACGTTGCGGCGTTGCGTATTCCTTCTCGCCCTTGCCCGGCCAAGGCAGTGACGCATTGTGTAGATTGAGTTTGGCGCAGCCGGTGGCAATTACGGCCCAGGCCGCCGCCGTGAACAGTGCAGCACGGATTCGTATCATGTGACTTGAGCCCTCTGTTGTGGGTCAGCGGTCGAGGCGATAGGACAGCGAGCTTTTACAGCCGGTAACAATAACGTGATTTCCACGTTCAAAGAGCCTTGGTTGGTAGGAAGTTGACGGGTTTTGTCATGCCTTTTTACTCATGGCGGTCATGTGTGGTGATCGCGGGCGAGTAGCCGTTCACGGGTGCCGCTACACGGCCTGGACACAGGAGCCCGCATGGATGCCACGGGCTTGTCCCGTGGTGGTTCACGCTCGCCGCTACAAATCAAAAACACCCACTTCTGGCCGTCGGTAGCGTGGAGCGTAACGGACCACGGGACAAGCCCGTGGCATTCGCGTCTGGAAAAGTCCTTCCTTCAAGATGTGCAACGGAAGTGCGAAACGCCTGCGGATATCAGTCTCTTCCCCGTGAACGGTTATGCGGGCAACAATGCCTCCTTGGAGAACGCGGGATACTACGGGACACTAAACGGATGCTTCATCGGTGCGTGGCCGGAACCGGGGCCGGCGGCCGTTTCTTCATTCACCGAACCATCGTGGGGACGGGATAGGATCCAGCAGGAGCTGACGCCGGATATTCGGTCCTCGGGGTGGTGGATCCGTCATCGCCTGGATACGCTGTTCGGTCCGCGGGGGGCGCGGACGGGTTTCGCCGGGACAGCTGCCTCGGTGGCACCAACGCTTGCTGGTGCCAAGGTTTCGTCAGGTCCGGTGGCCGCCAGCCGGTGGATGCCTCGGACCCTGGGGCCATTTCCTGCCCCGGCTTCTCGCCCCGCGGGGAGTCGTCCGGGGGCGCGTCCAAAAACGGTTTACCCTCTTCGCGTTGATCCGGTGGCACGATGAACGGCTCCCCTTCTTTTCTTTGCTCGCGCGGGACCAGGAACGGTTTGCCCTTCTCTCGCTCTTCCGGAGGCACGATGAACGGAGGACTCTCGCCCGTGCCGTTTTCGGGTTGCATCTCCGGTGGATCCGACACCTCGGGTGAAGACCGAGCCCCGTCGGGCATGTCGGGCCCTTCGGCGGTTGGATCGAGGTGGGGGTAGATAACGGGGGTCTCACGATGCCACTGGTCTCCACCGCCCCATTGGAAGCCGGGATCTCCGTGGTTATCCACGATATCCCCATAGCACCAACTCATGCGTTCGGCTTCACGCTGATTGAGTATTTCGAGATCCTCATCGTCCATGACGATATGGGGGGTCAGGAAAAAGATCAGCTCCTGCCGGGCATTGCTCCGGGTGTCAAACCGGAACAACTGTCCCACAACCGGTACCTGTGAGAGGTAGGGGATGCCACGAAACGTCTCGGCGCGGTCACCTGTGATCAAGCCGCCGAAGACAACGGTCTGGCCGGACCGGGCCGCGACGGTGGTAATTGCGGTCACGTCATCGAAGATCGGCGATTGGATGGGCACGCCATCGGCGACGCCGACGGTGATGCCCTCGGAGGGGTCGCCAACCGACGAGTCGTTCACTTCCAAGTCCATGATAATCAGCCCATCCGGCGTGACGCGTGGAATCACGCCCAGCGAGATGCCGGTATCGATCAAGTCGACCGACTGCACGGTACTGCCCGACGTCGTGGTTTGGAAGTCGGTAATTTGTGGTACCCGTTGGCCGACCAGGACCGACGCGGGCACGTTGTTCATGGTCATGATCTGTGGTCGGCTGAGCACCTGTGCTCGCGAGTTGCTGACCAAGGATCGAATCAAGAGGTTGATCGATTCATTGCTGGCCGAGAGGACCAAACCGGGGAACCCTTGCGAGCTACTATTGCGTCCCACGCCGAAAGAACCGAACGCCTGGCCGGCCAGCAGTCCCCGTCCGGCGGCCGTGGCATTGCCCAGCGGTCGGCCGACGAAATCAAAACCAGGCTGAAGCAGTCCATCAACAACGCTTCCGCGGTCAAACAAGAGCGAGTCCTGGATTCCCAGTTCAACGCCCATTTCCTCATTATCATTCAATCGCACGAGACAGACCACCACCTGCAACATGACCATGGGGGGGCGACGGTCCAGATCTTGAATCACCTCCGTGATCTGCTCGAAGTATTTCGGCGTCGCGCTGACGATCAGCGAATTGCTGATGATTTCGGGCTGCACGAACACCTGTTGATCGAGGTATTCAAACTGGCTGATCAAGGAAAACTGCTGCGATTGTTGCTGGGTGAGTAACTGTTGTTGCTCGATCAGAATTTGGGTCAACGCCTCGGCGACTTGCTCGGCGGGGGCATTGTTGAGCCGATAGACCATCAATTGTCGCTGCCGCAGGTCGCCTTCGTCCAGTCGCAGCAAAATTGCTTCCACCACGGCCAAATCGCTGCGGGACCCCGACGCAATGATGCTGTTGGTCCGGGCGTCCACGCCGAACGTCAACGGGACGAGCGAACTCTCCCCGGCGGTGGTCTGCGTCAATGTTTGCTGCCCGCCAAAGGTTCGCCCCACGGTCTGTGAAAAGACACCAACTTGCCCCGCCGTGACCGGCTGGCCAAAAAGCTGCTGCAGCATGACGGTCAAATTGGTGGCATCGCCGTTCTCGATCTGAAACACCTTGATTTCCGATTCCGCCGCCGGGATGGTGTCCAGTTTCTCCACCAGGGCGGCGATCAGTCCCATGCTGTGCGACGGCGCCTTGACCACCACGGCATTTGAATTGTCATCCGCCGTGATCGTGACGTCCGTTAGCAGGCCGGACTCGATGAGTTGGTTCCCCTTCTGGTCAATGCCCACGATCTGCACGCTCCGGGACGGTTGCTGGCCCTGCTGGTTGGCGGCGGCTTGTTGCGGGCCACCAGCCGCTTGGCCCGCGAGCGTGTCTTGAAGAACCGTTTGCATGTCGGAGGCGAGGGAGTTTTGCAGTGGAAACACCCGAACTTCAATCTTGGCCTCGGTCTTTTCCACATCCAGCTGCTCGAGCAACTCGGATACTTCCCGCATGTCACGCGGGCTAGCTTGCACGATTAAACTGTTACTGCGATAATCGCCAATCACGACAAAACGCGGCGCGAGGCCGCTCAGCTCCTGGTCTTGCTGCTGTCCGACCGCGCCGCCTTCGGCGCCGTAGAAACTTTGAATGTATTGCTCGGCGTCCATGGCGGACATATGCAGCAACCGAAACACCTGGATTTGCGTGTCCGGTGCCACCGGCTTGTCCAATTCGCTCACCAGCTTCAGGACCGTGTCGATATTCTGTTGTCGGCCCACGAAGAGGATCGCGTTGGGCCGGACCAAAGGCGTGATGCTCAACGATCCAAGTCGCGGTTCGTAAACATCCTCGTAGATCTGCGTGATAACTTCCGCCATCGCCTGGTTGTGCGCGTGCTCGAGAGACACGACATCCACTTCGGGTTCGGTCGCGATACTTTCCTTTTCAATCTGGTCGATGATCTCTTGCACTCGAGCCACGTCACGCTTGTTTCCGCGCAGAATGATCACACCCAATTCAGGGGCAAACTCGACTTGTACATCACCGAGCAATCCCGCTTCTTCGGCTTGCTCCAACAAAGTGTCTCGATCGGCCCGACCGGAGGGCCTCTCCCCGTCCCCGGCTTCCCCGGCTTCCCCGGCTTCGTCAGCCGGTTCCTTGGTGTCTGGTTCCTTGGCGTTGGTGTCTGATTCCTTGGCGGCGGGACTCTCCTCGGACGATTCCTCCGCTTCTTCGGCTGGACGAAAGATCATCGATGCCAGGTCCAAACTATCCGGCCGACGGCCCGCTTGCGAAAAAGGCACCGTGGCCATGGTTTCGCCAGGTTCCCGGCGCCGTGCCGCGTCGCGAATCGCCGCGATCGCCTCGCGTACCTTGGCTGGGTCGGCACGTCGTAGCGGGACCAGCTGCGTGGCTTCACCCTCCGTGCCCGTCGCGTGGTCCAACGCCACGGCGATCCGCCGCCAGGACTGATTTGACTCGCGATCGGCCGTGAAATGGACGACATTGGTCGCCTGATCAATCCGCAGGCACGGTTTCCCCGATGAATCAACTGAATTGTAAACCAAGCTGACGCCTTCCCCCGCGTCCGATTGGATGTCCAAACGATCTTCCCGTAGTAGCGCGCGCAGATCCCGTTCGAATTCGCGCCACGTGATGTTCCGCAGCTGATACGAGGGGGATGCCTTCCGTTGACTGTCTTCAGACTCGCCCGCGCCACCCGCTCCGGGAGCGCCGGCGTTACGCCGCACATAAGTCTCGATTTGCTGATGAACCCGGTTAGGAGCAATGACAATCACCTGCGAGGTTCGCTTATCGCCGCCGATGCGTGCTCCGGTGGAAGGCGGGAATTGTTGCCGCAGCGCTTCGACCAGTGCATCGATTTGCCCGGCGTCGACCGCATATCCCCTTACGGTGCCCTGCTGCTGTTGCTGCGCGGGCACGACTTTGGATACGCGTTCTTGGTCTAACGTGCGAATCAGTTGACTGGCCAGCTGCCGTGTATCGCCGGGTCCGCGTACCACCAACGCGTTCTTCGAATGATCAATCGATACCTCGGCGGTCGCATCGTGCTGCCGCAGCATCTTGGTTAACTGGGGGCCAACCGCCGCCGCATCGGCGTTGACCAATCGGTACGTCAGCTCGTCGCTGGACGGTGGCCCTTGAGCGATCGCTGGCCCCGTAAGACAAAAACTCAATATGCACAAGGAAACAGCCAGAAACCGGACACCAGCCGCGCGGTCCCAGCCGTTTCCAGAAGGTTGATTGTCGTTCACGAATGTCGCCTCGCCTTTCCTTGCGCGCTGATTCGTAGGCCCGCATCCTAAGAACCACATGACAAAACCACCCACATTTCCATCATCCACGGGGGTTTGGAAGCGAGAGCTTGGTTTTGTTACGGGCTGTAAAGACGCGCGTGCCGGTATCGGCCCAAGAATCCACTCACTCCATACCATCGGCCCTATCCCCATAATCACTCCAACCATTCCCGAAAGGGTGACAAGTTCAAGATGTATTTCAGGTGGTCGGATTTTTCCGGGTGGAAAGCTGCCCGACGCAAGCCGTCCTCTCGTTGGTCGGACTCGCGGCGAAGAAAGTCATCCGCGACCGGTATAATCTGGGTAACCGAAACAGACTGTAACGGCGCGGACAACGATGAGATGGCGTGGGGGACGGCAGTCGGCGTTTGCTCTGAAACACCATGCGACCGAGGGGGGGCCGTTTAGGGACCGCTGCAAAATAACGTAACCGTTCACGGGCAATAGACCGATATCCGCGGAGGTTCGCACTTCCGTTGCACACCTTGAAAAAGGGCTTTGCCGCATGCAAATGCCACGGGCTTGTCCCGTGGTCCGTTACGTTCCACGCTACCGACGGCTAGGAGTGGTGTGTCCGACCGGTTTGTAGCGGCGAGCGTGAACCACCACGGGACAAGCCCGTGGCATCCATGCGGGCTCCTTGGCATCCATGCGGGCTCCGTGGCATCCATGCGGGCTCCTGTGTCC
>JBNJEM010000079.1:0-17922 GCA_051745935.1 Planctomycetota bacterium | reverse complement strand
TCGAGGGCTTTCTGGAAAACCTCTTGCATGCGCCGCTGTTTCGGGTCGTCCGTGTCGAACGCCGGAACCGTTTTGGGATACAACAGCGTGACGCCCGTGTCATCACAACCAACAATGCCATCCCCTTGCAGCGTATTGGTGAAAAAGCCCAGCAACGGCTCGATGATCTCGAACGTGTTGGCCAGGATATTGCATAGCGTGCTCCGCGAAGGCACCCAACCGCATCCACCAAAGTAGTCCTGCTGCCGGTAAAGGGGCAAATGGTAACTGAACTTGTTCGTGATGATCTCAGCGGTCACACTCGTATCGTACTTGTTGCCTTCTATGATGCCCGGTGCCCGCTCAGGCGATGCGATCCCGCATTCGGGCGCGTTCTCGCAGGCATATTTCGGGTACTTGGTCACTCGCACTTTGAGTCGAGGACGTTCGAATTCCAGTGTTTCCGTCTTGTCCCACATCGACTCGGGCAACAGTGTCCGCTCCCCGTGTATCGGGCATACTCTTTCCTGGTCCGTCGCCTCCGACGTGGTTTCATAGCGTGGAAGATGCGCGGGTAACCCTTCGTCACGCTTTTTTCGCGGCTTGCGACGTCGATGTTCCGGGATGGTCTGTTCCAGTTCGTCGACCGCGTCCGCCAATCCCTCCGCCGCATCCGCTGCTTCGTCCGTGTCACCAAAATCGAGACGCAGCTGGTCCGGATTCTCAATATACCGTTCGCTGCGATTGCGAAACCGCCTTTCCATCAGTTTATTGAAGGCCAGCTTGTATTCGTCACGCTCTTGCTGGAGTTGCTCAATGGTCTGATCCTTGACCTGCAGCGCCATGTCTTGTTCACGCATGGTCTCGCGCTGCGCTTCCAGATCAGCGTCCTTGTTTTGCAGCTCGATGTCTTTGCTTTCCAACGCCAGCGCGTGGTTCTGCTCGGTCTCCTCGAACAGTTTCACAAGTTGATGTGTGGGGAGTGGCTTCAGATCCTTCATGATGCTGATAACGTAACACATTTCTGAAAATGTGATAGTCCAAATCCGGGTCGGCGCAACAAAAAAAGCAAACATTCTTGCCTCACGAGAGAAAAGAATGCTTGCTTGAATCACGGTTACACTACGTTGACACTCACGCAGCTCGTTCAGAGCCGTTTGGTGAATAGCGCTTTCGCCGCCGATGCGAAGCGGTCAAGGACACGCCGGAAAGCAACATGGTCAGTTGCGTGCTATCGATCAGAAGGCAGCTTGATCCGTTGGGCCCTTTGACCTCTTCGAATGCGCCCGCTTCCAGCACGCGGTAGTAAAGCCAAAAGCCTCCGCCTTCGAAATGCAAAACCTTCATGCGATCCCGACGGCGATTAATGAACACAAATAGGCTCCCGTCGGTGGGATCGGCGCCGAGCTCGCTTCGCACGATTCCACTTAGACCATGGATGCCCTTGCGCATATCCGCCACCGGCGTGTAGACGTAAATTGTCATTGCGTTCGTCACGTTCAGCATCCGTGCACCTCGCCGCATGCTGGGTGCTGGAGGAGCTGCCGGACAACGTGCTCAATGGTTGCCAGGTCATGACTCAATTCGATCACCGCACCGCCGGGCAACGTAATCCGCACACTCGCCGCGTTCTCCGGTGGCGTTACCACGACCGGCTGAAAAGCAGAGATTTCGTGTGCGGAGTTGTTAGCACCGTTGCGTTGCCGATGCTGGGGCGTCGTGGTCCGGTCGCCACTGGCCAGCCGTCGCTTCCACAGGTAAAACGTACCTTCCGATACGTGTTCATCTACACAGAACTCGGCCACTGTTTGACTTGACCGCTCGAAGCGAGCAAGCCGGTCCGTCCACTCTTTCAACTTGATGGGGTCCGTGCCACGTGACATCGTCTGGCTCCTTTCTGATTGCGTTCTCCGAAAACCCTCAGAATAGGCCAGCCGTCAACAATGGTGCTCGCGTACGCTTACCAAAAGTCGGCAATTTGCCCTTCCCGTCTGTCAAATGCCGTTCCCCCCCCCCTCTTTCCAGGCGTCAGTGACACCTGCCCTTCTGAGCAACAAAAAACGGCGGGCAACCTTTACGCTACCCGCCGCTCGCTTCGTGCTAAATTCAAGAGGTTGCCCCGCGCCAACCAATGCCTTTATGTTTGATCTATCGCAATCCATCATATTCCAAGCGTCGGTGAATGACGGCAGAAGAAACCAAGAATTCGCGACCAATATATTCCTCGATTGCTTCCCAGCCCCCGTCGTATTGGTCCTCAAGATCGAGGCCATAGTGTGCAGCTTTGGCTCGACACTTCTCAAGCACATACGAGAGCTCGTTTTGTGGGACCAGCACTAGTCCAGCAAAGAAATTCGCATGGAACTCCAGGTAGCGGTACTCCTTTTCTGGTATTGACGTGGTCATTACGTTTTTCCACTCCGCAGCATCCCTAAACTTCAGGTATTCAAAAAGCTCCGGGTGCAAGATCAAGTGCCCCAGCTCATGGGCCAAGCTAAACCGATATCGGTTCGTTCGTGACTCAAGTACATATTGATCGACTCGGATCTCTTTTTGGTCATGTGTGATGTAGGCCACAATGTCGTAATTGTGCAAACCTGGAACAGGCACGATGTCCAGGTTAAAGCGAAACTCAACAATGTTTTCTATTGGAATTGGCAAGTCTCGTGAGGGATGGTGTTCCTGCAAAAAGGATTCAGCCTGCTTTACCAGCTCCCCTTTGGAGATATAAGGCGCCTTAAACTGGGACACTCAGCTCCTCCGAATCGTCTCAATAAACTCATCAAGTTTTTCCGGAGATATTTGTCTTGCCCGCATGGTTCTAAACAATACTGGCAATTTATCAGCTAGTTCGTCATCAGATAAAATGTCTTCCGGAATCTCACCGCGCCCCGCTGAAGCCAGGTCAAACAGCTTGACCCAGTCATCGGATCCACGCTGCACCCCCAATGCGATCGCATATTTCTCTAATTTCTCATGGCCCTGTGGCGGGCGAAAGACACCTCTCTCAATTCGGCTGTAATTGCCTGGGTCGAGTTGATTTTGCAGGCAAAATTCCCTCAAGGTCACACCCGCACGCATGCGAAGCTCTTTGAGGAATTCGCCAAAACGATTTTGCATCGGACCTCTCCTTTCCACGCACACACGTCAACGATGACAATACATACAAAAAGCACCATCCATGACGCTACACGCCCACCATGCCATAGGTATTGTACAATGTTTACAACAAGCGTCAATTGCAGCCGTGTACATTACGCTGATACTTCGTGTCAACACCAAATCGGTGGCCGGGGAGATGGTCCGGCCGCGATTCCGTAGCCGCAAATGCCCTTCATAACGGCGTTCGATGGCGGCGATGATGTCCGTCAACGCGAGGGTCAAAGATCGGGCCAGCGGCCGCTGGCGGACTCTCCACCGCTGTTTCCCATGCATCCGACGGCCGCCGGGGATGGTCGTGATCGCATGTCACAGTCGTCCTCTCGTCGTGTAAATCGTCATAGCTTCGCTCCTTGTGTTGGTCAGTCCACCTGCCGCCCATCGCCGAGCACTTCGCCTACGGTGGGGTAGGCGTTGACGGGCAGCTCTTCCAGCCGTTCCTGGCGCTTGCCCTCGCACAGCTCGCTCAGCTCCGCTTCCGCATGCTTCAGTTACCGCCAAAACAGAGCCTGGTGCGACGCATCAGCCTGAGCGGCAACCTCGCCGTCGTGCCGGTCGAACTCCTTGCCGTAGACGGCAATCAACCCCCGCGCACGGGTCGCCTTTTTCAAGGTCTCTCCGTCCAGCACCTCTTCGATCGTCAGGCAGTCCTCCACTTCCAGATTCTTCTTCAGCCACTGCCGGTCCGGATCGCACCAGACGGTGAAGGGCGGCGTCGACGTCGTTCGCGGCAAGATCTCCTGCATCTCGCTGACGAGCCAACGTTCGAAGGTCTGAGTGTCCATATCGACGTTCCGAGGAATGGCCGCCGCTGATCACCAATTTTACCAATTCATCGGCGCCTCCCGCCCTCACTCTCCGTCCGATCGATCGGTTTCGCGTTCTTGCCACGGCCAGCGGCTGAGGTCACGCGGAATATATTTCAGGCGGTTGGATTTTTCCGGCTGGAAGGCCGCCCGACGCGACGCAAGCCGTCCTCCCGTTGGTCGGACTCGCGGCGGAGAAAGTCATCCGCGACCGGAATATATCGCGTCCTACTTCCAAAGCCTAACGATGAACTGCTCACCGTCTTCAATTAGTTCAGGCTCCGTGCCATTGTGCGAGAGCATTCCCTTGACGATCTTGCGAGGTATCCCCATCCCCATATGTTCTAGATACCCGTAATCGCGCATCACGTCCTTCAGCAACTGATTGCGTGCAGCTCGACAACCTGTTCTCATCCGCTCTGGGGTGATGCCATTTGGCAAGCGACCGGGGGACACAATCTCCAGGCGGTCTTCATATACCGACAGTTCAATGGTCGTGCTTGACAACAGGTAGTCGCGATGGACCACTGCGTTCACAATCGCTTCCCGCACGGATTCCGATGGATAAGTCCATCGTTCCTTCCGGCGAGAGCCTTCCTCCAGTCCGGCGGATACCTCTGTATTCCGTCGAACGAAATCCACGGCCTGTTCAACGATTCCATTGTCCAATACCACGGCTTCTCCCGAGCCATCAGCTCCCAATAGGGCCGTGAGCGCGCCTCGCAATGTGTTTCTCTCCTTGGCGGCGTAATCCTTCTCTTTTCCGGGATAAGCCGCGGCATCTATTCCCGCTTGCGGAAGAAACCGGTTGGGCTTTTTGCCAAACAGAAGCACTCCCGCTACCGTTGCTGGTGTAGCCAGATCTTCCTCGACCATGATCTCAGTGTTGACAAGAAGTTTCCGCCACCCCTCCGTGTCCTCGTCATCTGGCACAGGCTGTTGTCGGACTCGACCAAAATAGTCCCGCAATCTTCGGCGGTCCAAATTGTCGAGTGATGTGCCCGAAACGGCGCGTATCTCCAGCCGAAACGAACCTCGTTGCTGAAAAAGCCTTTCCAGCCCTTCTGGGCTTGCTTCCCGGCTCAAAGTACCCACGCGCACGTAGTACGTTCTATGCTGGTTGTGCCACGCGTGCTGAACTGTCCAGCCACGTTCAACCCGTACCACGGCCACGTCTTTGCCAGGTTCCACGTCTTTGACGACCTCGTAGTACGGTATCATCTCCGGGCGAATTTTGTCGCGGCACGCGGTTATCACCCACTCCTCCAAGTCCCCTCGCGTGATTCCCACGATAGTTCCGTCATCTTCCACGCCGAGCAAGACCCTTCCACCGGCGACATTCGCAAACGCGACCAACTCCTTCGCAAGAGCCCGGTTCTCGATGGTATCCCGCTTGAATTCGACACCAGAGTTCTCTCCGTTCTTAATAATCTCGAGGAGTTCGGTCCGAGTCATGGCAAGGTCCTTTAGAATCCGTATTTGAGTCGGCGCGTTTCGAATGCGTCTTTTCCACCTTCGAGAAGCTCTTCAACTAGGTCGCACACGGGCTTTGCATCAATCGAGCCCATGTGTTCAATCGGTATCTCGGCCTTGCCTTGCCCCGCTTCCCCCGATGCCTTCAGTCCCAAGATAAGCTCCGCGTCACCAAGGACCGGTATGTTTGCATTGTGTGTTGCGAACACGAACTGTCGCAACCGTTTCTCCTCCCGCATCTTCGGTACCACGCCATCCGTAATGAAGCGGTTGTCCAAGTCGTCCTCCGGCTGGTCCACGATCAGGGGTGCCTCCGACTCCAGTAGCAGCAGCAAGAGGACCGCGGTGGCCTTCTGCCCCGTCGAGAGTTCGTCAAGTTTCCGCCAAGCAGCCGGCTGGTCCTCTCCGGCAACGTTCAGTTCGATTTCGGTCGTTGGCGACAAATCCAATTCCTCAATCCGCATAATCACTTCCGCGGGAGCCTGTGTGATCCTTTCCGCTTGTGCCAGGGGGATTTCAAACTCTTGGGCAAGCTCCTCGCGACCTTTCCTGCATGCGCCGGCGAATGCGGAAAGAGAAAGATCGTCGCGCGACTCCAATGCGTCGATCGCCTCGGATAGCCGGCCTCCGACACGCTCTCGCAAGAGCTGTGACAAGGGAGACCGGTTTCCCGCGGCGGTTACCTTCACGCGAACACGCTCCGCGAGTTGCTTGCTTACCTTCTTCGCAGCCTTCGCCAGTCGCCGAAACTGTTCCGACTTCACGTCTTCCCACTCAGCCAACAGGTTTCGCCGGTGGGATGCATATTCTCCTTCATGGCGTTGGAATGCCATTTGCTTTTCCTTCAATGGCCGAAGTTGCTCGACCTGCTCGCGAACCCGAATGAACTCCGCGCCGTCCACCTTCGCCTTTTGAAGTTCCCGAAGGATTCTCTCGTACGCCTCATCCGCACTCCTTTTATGTTCAACCCACTTGGCGTGGACCGCTTCAAGGCGCTCATCCGACCGGGCAATGACCTTCACCATCTCCGCGGCAATCTTCTCCAGGTCCTGGCTCAGTCTTTCCAGTACCGATCTAGCTTCCACAAGTATTTCCCGCCCCGGCAGTCCTTCTATCGCCCTATCCGAAAGGAACGCGCAGTCGATGGCTAGTCCACGCTGCATTTGGTCCAACACCTCGCGAAACGGCTCGATCCTTCCCGAAGCGGTCTTCAGCACTTGCTCTTCACGGACAATTAGGCTTCGTTCCTTGAGCTGTTCATCCAGACCGGCGTCCTTGAAACGTTTCAGTTTTTCTTCGATTGCAGGGAGAGAAGCCAGTCGTTCCTCGATCTGTTTCATTTCCTCATGCACGTCGAGAATTCGAGCCCGAGATTTCTCCAGTTCCCGCCCCACATCCCTCTTGCGCCCAGCCAAACCGGGGTCTTCATCGACGAACCGATCAAGCAATCGCGTCCGCTTGTCGGGGCTCTTGGACAACTCGGATATTTCGTGTTGACCGTATACTTCCACCTGGGGCACGACCTCCATTGGTGTCAGCGTGAGAACGTCGCCAGTGTCGTCTCTTACAACCGACGGATTCGGGACCGTACGCTCGATCAGGTACTCTCGTCGAGACGGCCGATGCGAACGGACAAGGAGCGAAATCTTGGTGCCGCTGGTGAGCACTCCGCGGACAACACCTTCGTGGGCCTTTGTCGCCTCTTCCCCAATCGGTTCAAGTCCGAGCACGTATCGTAAGCTCTCAACGATCGTTGACTTGCCGGTTCCTCGACCGCCCACAAGCACATTCAGGTTTTCGTTAAAATGAATCGCCGTCCCGTCCAGGAACCCTCCTTGCCAGGCCATCGCCCGAATCTCGGTGTGCTGGTCCGGATCGGGGTCGCCACTGATCCGTATCCGCGACTCCGGGTCGAGGAATGCCTGCCGCAAGCCTCGCACAGTTATACCGGTCGCGAATGACTTTCTCCGCCGCGAGTCCGACCAACGGGAGGACGGCTTGCGTCAGGCCGCTTTCCACCCGGAAGAATCCAACCGCCTGGAATATACTTCCGACATCTTGATAAAGCACGAAAACTCGTCTCGTGCCACGTCCTCGGGGTCATTCACATCCCGCGCATTGACTACAGCCACGCGACGCTCGCGCTTATGATCCGCATTCTTGTTTTCAAGGATCGGTCGTAAGTCGTCCCGAACATCTTTCACTGCCCCGGATATCGCGCACGCCAACAAGTGCGGTGAACGCCACGCGTTCACCCGCGGTTTCCCGGAAAGTTTTCCGAGGAGTCCGCCCCGCGGCATCACCACGTGGGCCGCAATGCAGATTCCACCCCATGACCACGCCTTCTTCAAGAATTCCTCCACATCGTACTGCCCAACTGGCGAGGCTGTATTGTCGTTGTACACCCCGCAATCGCCAATGATCCGCTCCATTGCGGCCACCTCGAGATCAGCGTCAAATAGGCAAAGGATGTGAACGCCATCCTTTGTAACCGCCTCAAATCCAGGAAATACGTGAATTCCGGCATCTTCCGCGGCCCTACGCAGGCTTTCCGAGGAAGCCACGCGATAATGATCCATTGTCGCGATCACTTCGATGCCGTTCTGTCGGCATGCTCGAACAATTGCGGCGTTGTAGTCGCTCTCGTTGGCATAGCCGGTCTGCTGTTGCTGCTTGCGAAGGTACTCAAATGGATTCACCTGCAGCGCGCACTTGTAAAAGCGGGCACCGCTGGGCAATTCCAACGCTTTGGAAATTGGCCCGGGTTGGCTCATGGGTCATCTCCTTGACGCAGGTTAGCATCTATCATTGTTCATCCGTTAGTTTCGGGCTGCGTATTGCGACGCTCCCATGTCACTATCGTCATTTTCCCGATTTGCGTGTGGGAATGGGCGGAAATCCGGTTGCCACCGTCGGGGCCAGTAAAGCTGAGTGCGTCAGACTACCAGAACGCACCACCGAATGAAAGTGGCGTCGCCGGGCTGCAAGTCCCTGTCCGATTTGAGTTTATCGACGAAGTTTCCGCTTGACTGGAGGAACTTTCGCGGCCGAACCGTCATTCGCCGACGATCTTCCCGGCCAAGCCGGCGGCTGTGAACATTCGGCCGAATCTGGTGGTGCACGGGCTCGCGTCAGATGATCCGCTCTTTCCCCGCGTTCCGGCCAGCGTCACTCCGGCCGGAATTGAAAGGGCGCGCTCGGCGCCGAGGTCGATCTCCACGCCATGGGGTACGAAGACACCCCGCCCCGGCCTTCTCGAGCGCCGCCGCTGGAGCCGCAAGCACGACGCCGACGAGCGTCGCCCGAAGACCACGTGAGAATATGAAACGGCACCTCCCTGTTTTTTTCTCGCGGTGGGCCAGCGACGATTCACAAGCCGCTTATTGTTTAGGGCCCCGCCAGCTCGAGTGTAACACGTCCACTTCGTCGCACTCGACCACGGGGTAGTCGCGGACGGTGATCGAGTCGGCCTTGGAGGACTCGATCTCAAAGCCGGTTCGGGGGCGGGGGGCCGTTTCAGACATCGGCACGGGACCGCGAGCCAGCAGGTAGCCGCCGGCGCCGGCCGCTCCGGACGGCAATCGCTCGGCCAGTTGGAAGGTGCGGTCCGAAACGGATCGCACCTTCAACGTCGTGCTCGGTTCCGGCAAGCGGATCTTCAGCTCACCGCACTCCAGCTCACCGCCGGCAAGCAGATAGCCCTGAATGGCGCGGCCCTCGTCGTCCACGGACACCAAGGCGAACCGCCCGGCGACGGTCACCGGGCCATAGCGGCGCTGCTCTTGATCCATGGTCGAGACAATGTAGTCGGTGCGCCCGGCGAGACGCACCTCGACGGCGATGACGCCCGTTTCCGCGTCGTTTGCCAGCAACCGCGCGGCGACCACGGGCGAAGCGTCCGATTGATAGGGCACGATCACCGCGGCATACTGGGTCGTCAGCATGGCTGCGTCATCCCGGGCGCGGTTTTCGACCAGTATCTGCTGGACGGGTGGACGACCCCGTGCGGCTTCCCTATGGTTCCTCCAGCCCGGCGCGTCGGTGATGATGATTCGCTGCACGGTGTCGATGGTATTGAGCATCATCAGGTCCAGGCTTGTCTCGTGATACCGCCAGGTGAAGGTATGCGGCGTCTTCGGCGTGACGGCGCGCGGCCGTTCCACCCACAAGCTCCAGGCATCGGACAAGTCCACCGGCTGCGGCGCGGGTCGCGCCGGCTTCAGGTCCGCCAGTGAGCCGTTGGCGTGGAACGCGTACTGGTGGGTTTTTCCACCCGTGACCCGAAAGAGGTCCACTGCGTAGTTCCGGCCATCCGGGGCCTGTATCATCACACAGGTACGGCGGTAGTCGTCACATTGCGGATAGGCGGCGAATGCCGAGGCCTCGACCACTTCGACGCCGGGAGCGGCGCCGAACAGCTCCAGGTTGGAGCCGCACTGGTTACGAGCCTGGTCGGCTTCATCCACGACCACCAGGTTGTGCGAGAGTGTTCCCGACGTCCAGATCCGGCCCTTGCGACCATCCGGGGTTCTGTGGCCGCTACCGGAGAAATAGCCGCGGTCGGCGGCACAAGTTGGGCCGATGGGCCACGTCCGCGGTGCCGGGCAGCCGTCGTGCGGACTACGGCAGCCCGAGAGACGTTTTCAGGGCGTCATCGACCTGGCGCAAGAGCGCGGGAGAAAGCTGTGCGATGGTCTTCAGCACGGTCGCCTGCGGGAGCGTGTAGAGGTTCTCGCACTTGACGGCGGATGTTCGCGGGAGGCCGGTCCGCTGGCCGTCGGGCGTGCCGACGTCGATCAGCACCTGCGCCGGCTCGGTCGTCGCCAGGCGGATGTTGCTGGTGACCATGGCGAAGATGGAATTCGTCAGCCGGCTGTTGTTGTGGTCTGACTGCACGACGACCGCGGGCCGCCGTTTCGGCGGCTGGCCGGGGGCTTGCGGGAAGTCGAGAATGACGACGTCGCCTCGTCGGGCGTTCATGAGCTGGCTTGGGGTTCGTCTTGATCGTAGTCATCCATACCGGCAGCCCCCCACCCTTCGGGGGCGTCAAGGTGCGAGGCCGCGGCCGCGACCATCTCGCCGGGCGTCAGGTCGCTGTCGTCGTACACGTACTTCTGGAACTGCTGGCTGGTCATGACGAAGTAGACCTTGCCCGCCGCATCACAGACTTCCAGGGGGCGGTCCTGGTGGCTGACCGCCCGCGCGATGTTTTCGCTGAGTTTCTCATTCATACCCGTATTGTAACACGGCGCGCCGTCCGGGGCTATGGGAATCGGGGCTGTCTGGAGCCTCGGACCTCTTCCGACTGTCTGACCCCATCGTCGCCGCACTTGAAGATGCGGCACACAAGCGGTCGCATTCGGTAGATCGAACAGAGGCTGGCTCTCCTGTCCAGGAAGCGGCGGGCATACCCAGTTTCAGGGTCGTTGAGCAGGTATCCGATAAGCTGCTTCCTACCGGTGGCGATGCCCTCCGCCCACATACTTCGTTTTTCCTTTGCGGATCGCACAGTGTCGCGGCCGCGGCTCATCTTCCAGCGGCTCCCAGGAGTAATGACCTGGGACGGCCGGCGAAGGGAAACCGCAATGCCGACATGCACGTTGCTGGGGAGTCGGACGAACCCATAGGACCCGCGAAGCGGACGAACAAGGGCGGCACACCACCGTCGGCCGAACCCGTTGGGGCTCGTCGTCGGCGTGCTGGAGGCGCCCCCCCAGGGACTGGGCTGGCCAAAATCCCGGAAATTGGGCAAACGAGCGGGAATAGGCTTACGGCATTTGTTGCGCGTCCTCGTTTCAAACACTGGACCTCTCCCCACCCACGCCGTGACGATCATGAGCGGTGCTCCAGGTGCCATGATCGGCCCACGGATGGCAGAACGGACCCACGGATGAAGAAGCGGAAGACGCCGCGCGGCTTTTTTCACGCCTGAGCCCGGTGCGCCGTGTTCCCTTTGGTCCTTTCAGTCCCTGAGGTCCTTGATTCGACGCGGGCAAGGACGCAAGGCGCAACAAAACGGGCTATAAGGACCTAGAGTTTTTCGCCATCCCACCCAGGGACTCCTGTCGCGTTCAGAAACGCTGACGGTCCGGCCGGTTGGAAGAATTCGCGGGGGACTGAAGGTGAGCTGCCGGGCGGGCCATGCCATGCCCCTCGCACTCATCGTACACGGCGCCCGGAGCCGGCAAATTCACGGGTCCAACGGTCCCAGGGGGAAAATCACGCTCGGCTCATGTTCAGTTTTCATGATTTCCCGAATGCGAGCGACAACATCGGGGTGAGCGGCGGCCACATCGTGCGTTTCGCTGATGTCTTCTTCCAAGTTATAGAGTTCGATTTTCAGCGGATCAGGATTGTTCCGGCGGCGCAGGCCTTGCCGCACACCTTTCCATTTGCCCATCCGGACCGCCTGTTGGCCGCCATAGCCAGTGAATTCCCAATAGAGAAACTCGTGCTTTTGCTGTCGCTGAGGCTCGCCGAACAACGTGGGCGCGAAACTGATGCCGTCGATCCCCGGCGGCGGTTCCACTCCCGCCACCTCGGCGATGGTCGGCATGACATCCCAAAATGCCGAGATATGATCGGTGGTCGTGGACGGTTCGATCTTGCCTGGCCAGCGAGCGATCATGGGAACGCGAATACCGCCTTCGTAAAGGCTGCCCTTCAGCCCACGTAGCGGTTCGACGCTGTTGAAGAATTCGTAGTCCGCTTCCTTTTTCAGGTGAGTCGTTCCATTGTCTGACGAGAAGAGTACTAGGGTGTTTTCCTCTAGTCCGAGCTTCTTCAGTTCCTTCATCAGGAGCCCAGTGTCTCGATCCAGCCGGCTGATCATGGCCGCATACGCGGCCCGTGGCGTTTGATGCGGCGTGTATCCGTAGCCACCTTCCGCGGTGAACGGTGTCTCTTCCCACTCGCCGAGATACGGCTTCAGCTCCTCGTCTGGAATGTGCAAGGCCACATGGGGGATCGTGGAGGGAAAGTACAAAAAGAAGGGGCCCTTCTTGTTGTCGCGCATAAACTGCAAGGCGGCATCCAACATGCGGTCCGGCGAGTAGTCTTCGCCTTTGAACATCTCGTACGAAGCCGGGTCGTTCGGATCGGCGCCCTCGGGCAGCGTGGCATGCCCCGGGATGGGCGGATCGTTGTTCAATTTCACCTTTTGATCGTTGTGCCAAAGATGCCCAGGATAGTAGCTGTGAGCGTGAGCTTGACAATTGTAGCCGAAAAACAAGTCAAAGCCCTGTTCGTTTGGTTCGCCGGTCGTCCCGAAGTTTCCCAACCCCCATTTGCCAATTGCCCCCGTCGCATAGCCCCGTTGCTGGAGCATCTCGGCAATCGTTACTTCCCCATCCGGAATCGGCTGCTGTCCCGGAAATTCGAGCCCATATTCTTCTCTGATCGTCTTTGGCAGTTTTGTGCTCCGGTTGCCGCGCACGTAAGCATGTCCCGGATGCTTGCCGGTCATCAAGACACATCGTGAAGGGGCGCAGACGGCGTTGCCGCAATAATGTTGAGTGAACCGCATGCCCTCGGCGGCCATGCGGTCAATGTTCGGCGTCTTGATCTTGGTCTGCCCATAACAGCCCAGTTCGGCATACCCCAAGTCATCCGCCAGAATATACACAATGTTGGGTGGTTGCTCGGCGGCCGCGGAAATCGGGGCCCGACATGCTACCACCAACATCGCTACGATTGAGCCGAGAAGAACAGATTGTCTTGAGTTCATGCAGGATCCTCCCATCGTCCAGTTGTCGCGGGCAAGCTCCGAGGGCCAAATGTAGTTCCGGCAGGCATTTGAGCAAGGATTAGATCAGCGTCTGCACGGGTGATCTCCGCCCGCCGTACTTTTTTCCAAAGGATGTTGGCGATTTCCAGGTCGAAGAAGAAAGCCGGGGCGTGGAGTTCGTCTGGGCCGTTGCGCCCGCGGTGAGCCTCCGCCGCATCGACTTCGGGCAGGAAGCACTTCACGCCAACACTGGCGTCGACGATCGCGGCAGTCATCCGTTCCGATCCTCGCGGACTTCGTTGATTGTAGACTAATATGTCGCGTTGGCAATGTGGGTACAATACCGTGTGAGCAGGTAATCCATGCCGTGAACCACGGAGTATGGTGGGTTGATTTGGGAAAAGGCAGGAATTACACATGAAGGTGAATGTTCCCCGACGGATGCCTCGCGGTGGGATTGAGACACGGGGAGCGAAACCCCTTAACGCGGGATTTGTCGCTCGCTCAGCGTTTCAGTCGCTCCACGAACTCAGCGTGCTCCTGCGATTCGATCCCCTGCTGCAGTACCGCCAACACCGCGGCGAGATCGCTTTGCATGATGGCTGACCCATCCAGCCAAAGCCCCGGGAAGACTTCGCTCTTGTACATGCTGTTGCTGACGAGCGGTAACCTCTCAAAGCGCCCCTCGCGCGACACGAACCAATCGATCGCTTGATCGAGCACTCGCCAGACGAGGTATTCCCGCACGCCGTGTCGGCGAAAAACCTGCAGCTTATCGCCCAAGTCGTAGCTGACACTGCTCGACGAAACCTCGGCTACCAGTTCCGGTCCGCCTTCGATGTAGTCGTCGCCAGTGATTCGTACTTGGCCACCACAATGGGGGTCGATTAGCAGGACGCCATCAGGTTGAGGTTCGTTATCCATGTCCAGGCGGATACTGACATTGTCCGCGCCGCGGACACCAGGAGTTGCGCCTTGGTAAACACCCAGCCAAGCCGACAAATGCCGGTTCGGCTCGCCGTGTCGCCGGAAGCGTGATGGGGACGGCATATATACAATCCCTTCGATAAGCTCCGCCTTCTTGAGATCCGGCATGGCGTGGTAGCGTCGTTCGAACTCCACCCGCGTCAACCGGTCCCCCGGCTCAAGCTCGGGCACATGTGGTTCGCCTGACCGGCGAACGCCCACGGCTGCTTCGGACATCTCTTTTCCCTGGTCAACAATGAGACGACAAACAGGAATACCACTCTTTCATCGTGTTCGGGCGGACTCGGGTCGTACCGACCGCGACCACCTGGCAAAGAAAAAGAACGAGTGCGAAACGGCCACATTCGATCTTACGGACAGCGCCCGACGTCGAAATCCCCATCTCACTTACCGAGGGCCGCCATCTGAAACACGATGCTATGCGATCAGTATAACATAGTGATGCAATATGCTAAATTGCCCGAAAAAGTGGGACGGGTTGAGAAGAAGGAAGGCCGCGCGACCGGCTGCGAATCGGTGACCGAGCACATTGTCCCCCTTGTCCCCCTTTTTGCCACGTTATTCAATACACCCCAGCGTTGCATAAATCGGAGAACGGAATCCTACCGAGTATCCCATTTCATGGCGTCACACCCTCTTCGACGGGCAACGTTGAACGGCTCTTCCGCCCGTGTTTTATGCAACAGCGGGATCTGCTTTAACCACAGAGGACACAACCTTCAGAAAGATCGTCGTTGACCAGTGTTGATCCGTGTTCTGCCTAACTTCATCATTCGAAATTCCTTGCTCGATATTCGATATTCCCTCCGCGCTCTTTGTGGTTCCAAAAGTTTCCGTGAACTTTGGGGGCATGGCAGTCCAAAATGCAATCGTCCTTTCAAGGAGTCAATGGCGAATGGACAATGAGCACACGGGGGATAGGGACGGCGGCTGGAAAGGGAATTGAATATTGAATATCGAATATCGAACAAGGAATCATGAATGACGAAGGCCCACCACGTTGCCAAGCATTCGACGGTCACGGAGCAGTTTCGACCGATCCGAGGAGTGCCAACAGGCGATTTGTGATCCACGTGTTCGCGCTGATGGTGAGGGTTAACACACCTCCTGGATGACTGAGTTTTCCCGCGCGCTGTATCAGTGTCTTGCGAAGCGTTTCCACGCTCTCAGAGATCCAAAATGAGGCCCGTTTGGCCGTCGTGCTTCGCGATGGCCCGGTCGTTTGCATTTGCAGTTCTCGCACGGGTGCAAATGCCACGCTACCGACGGCTAGGAGTGGTGTTTCTGACCAGTTTGTAGCGGGGAACGTGAACCACCACGGGACAAGCCCGTGGCATCCCTGCGGGCCTTGCGTGTCCAGGCCGCAATGCTGTAAGCCGATCATGATTTGCTGCGAAACTCTCCTCACTACTCTCCTTGGAACGCTGCCTGCGCGTCGGCATTAGTCGGACGGTAGTCTGGGTCGTCCACCAGACAGAAACAGTCAAGTCGCGGGTTGCCCGCGGTCGTCCCCGGGCCTTCCCGAGGGTAGATCCGAACTGTAAAGTCTCCCGCTTCAAGATCGAATACAATGGGGGATCCAGGTGGTTCGGTCGTGACGCCTCCCCCGCGGCCAGTCCAGTGCCATTTCTTCTCGTTGCCCCCGCAATTTCCGAGGACTTGTTTGCCCGACAAGGTAACCTGTTCGCCCGGCCGCACCAGCCCAAAGGACATGTCTCCGCCGGTCGGATAACGGACGCGTGCCCACAGCCACCAGCGACCGGGATGTGGAACCTGGACAGTGTACTGGCAGTAGCACGGGGTCTGGCCCGACCGATCAAACCGACCCGCACACAACACCACATCGCCGAACGCCTCCGGGGCCTCGACCTGTGCCGTCGCGCCCCTCACCATGCTCCCGACCCGCTCGTCGAAATCCTCCGCTTGCCGCCAGATGACCTTCGGCTTGCGCATTTCGAGTGACGCACCGGAAAGAACCTGGCGCACGGTGCTGGCCGAGGTACCAGGAAAGTGGAGCAGCAAGCGCCGGTGGCTCACGGGCACTTCCGTACTCCCGCCCATGTTTTCCTCCAGGAGACAATCGCCGTGTATGTCGTACACGGCCACTTCGTCCGTATCCAACCTTAGCTTGCCGGGTTTCCCCGCGTAATGCCAAACCGTGGCGATCGTGCCGTCCTTCCAACCTCCCACGAAAGCACGGACGTCCGCGGTTCCCGCTATCTTGTTCAACGCTTCAACCTCAATCAACCTCGCGGGCCCTTCTTTCCGAGTGAGCGAATCAGGTAGCAGCACGAAGTCCTGTCCCTGTTCCTTGAGACGTTCGAGTGTTTCGGCCGGCACCGTGTCGCTCAAACGCAGTTTTTCGTACTGTCGCACGATTTCCAGGATATCCGGGGTGAGCGGATGAGCTTCCATCCGCGAAAAACTGGTTTGCAGCGAAATTGGAGCATTGTAAGCCAGCGACTTGCACATCAAGTATTCGATTTCATCAAACTGTAAGCCATCGTAATTTCGCCGCTTGGGCCCGATGCCGAACCAGCCGAGTTCGCCTGGAGTCATTTCATGCTGGCAGGCGATCACCCGTCGAACGGTCCGATCGATGTGGTCTTTGCAAGTCGGCCAATCTTCAATCGTCCCACCGGCGCGCAGCCGCGCGAGGTAGGTGCCCGGATATTGGTCAATTGTTCCGTAGCGAGTAAACGAGTGCCACAGGCCGTGAGTGCGCCCGCCGCCCATGTGAATAAGAGGGCGTTTGTCGAACTTTCGCATCGGCACGGCATGAGCATGCGAGGCGTAGTAGTGGTAACGGCGACGGTCAACGTCCTCACTGCCATCGAAGTACACCATGTCGAAGTCGCAGTAATTGAAAATGTGGGCCAACCGCGATGTCGTTTTGTCAAAAAGCGATGACTCTTGATCAATGATGTAGCCGTTGATGCACCCGTCCACGCCATAGTGCCGGCATCTAGTTTGGGCGCCGTGCTTCGCCGCCCGCGTGCCCCAAGCCCCTCGTTCGCACCCGAGAAACGTGTCCCACTTCCCCTCCGGACCAATGGAATTGTATCGAATGATCTCATCTTCGATGATCACTTCCTGGTGTTTGGACACGTGGCCTTCCCAAACTTTCTGTTTGCAGACCGGGCTGCCGGGCCATTGGCTGAGGTCGTCTTGGGTCCGAATCGTGGCAGCCTGTTCGGAAATATCAGCAGCCAGCGTGGCGGATCGGTCCACCCAAAACCCGCGATTGGGAACTGGCGTGACATAGGGATCCTGCTTGGAAATCTTGGATGCAAACGTATGCATCCCCACCAGGATCCCCTGTTCATGGAACTTCGCGACCGTGCGTCGCAAACTCTCAATGCCATCGGGATAACTATCCTTTTTGAACGTGAAATGGCCCACACTGGCGCACCACGACGCTGAACCGATCATCACCTGACGCAGGCCTGTTCTGCGACAATAATCGATTACCTTGTCGACATCCCGTTCACCAAAATTCAGGAACCAGTAGGACTGACGCGCCATCGGCAGATCTCTGGATGCAATCCCGTCCCGTTCGTTTCGCACAAGGTCGTAGGCCGTGGACAGGTCGCCGAGGATCGGTTTCAGCTCCGTCGTGGGGGCCACAATGAGCGCCGCGCCGGCACCTTCCAGTTGTGGTCCCGGCGTATCTTGCGTGTTCATACTCAACAGGCAATGGCCGTCTCGCCGGCTGAATGAGCCGTGGCTCTGTAAGTTGATCGTCCGCAGGCAGATCGCATACCGGTCATTCCAAGCGGCGTTGAGCCGCGA
>JBNJEM010000078.1:0-18050 GCA_051745935.1 Planctomycetota bacterium | reverse complement strand
TGAATCACGGGACAGGATGGCCTCGTGGCACTGCGTCCCCGTCCGGCCCAGTCGTTGAATCCAGCCGGGGTCCAAGTGCTTAATGCCGAGCGGGTTGTAGCCGTCGGGGCGTTGGGTCACGGGGAGGACGTGGATAACCTGCTGGAGCCAGCGAGCAATTTCGGGATCATTGTTGGATTCGATATGCGCCGGAAAGATCCCCTCCTCGTGCTCGATACTGAAATCCAACCGGTTGATGCCTGGATAGATCAGACCAATCATGTCCTGCGATCCTGACGGCTCATCCCGGCCCCGGTTTTCTTCCGCATACAGTTCTCGTACCAACGTGGCCGGATCACGGGACGGAACCGATCCCCACAAGTTCAGCGCGATCTTGCGCGTGCCGGTCGCCATTCCAGCCCGCTCCATGTACCAACAGTCAGCTTGTAGTCCGACCACGACCATGGAGCCCGTGGGGTCGGGATTGTGCCGCGACACGAACGGCTGGTCGATCCAACCGCCGGCCAAGGCCATGCGATACGGAAAATCACCGATCACATGAGCTAGTCGAACCCCAGCGTCAGAAGCCATCGTCACGTCCCTCCAACCGGCAATCACCGCCGAGTTTGCCCCAACAAGTCCAGTCCTGTAGGCACTGGTACATCAGCTCGCCGTCGGTTTCCCGCGTTTTCGGTCATTGTATTGCCGTTCGATCCATGTGTACGTCTTTCTCAATCCATCGCGCAACGGTGTGCTGGGTTCCCAACCGAGGACCTGTTTGATCATGGTATTATCACTGTTGCGCCCCGCCACGCCTTGAGGGGCATCCAGAATGTATTCTCGTTCAAGCTTCGTATCCCCCATCCCCTCGGCCAGATCAACCAGGGTATTGACGGAAACCAGTTCGCTCGATCCCAGGTTGATGGGGGTCGCGATCAGGTCGTCGCAATGCATGATCTTGTCGATGCCGGTGGTGCAATCATCAATGTACATAAAGCTTCGTGTCTGTTCGCCATTGCCCCAGATCTCGATGCTATCCCGGTTCTGATCCTTGGCCTCGATCACTTTTCGGCAAATCGCGGCGGGCGCTTTTTCCCGGCCGCCGTCCCAGGTCCCATGGGGGCCGTACACATTGTGGAAACGGGCGATGAAGGTTTTCAAACCCCGCTCCGCCCAATACTCTTGGCAGAATATCTCCGACATCAATTTCTCCCAGCCGTAGCCCCGTTCAGCCATGGCTGGATAAGCATCCGATTCCTTCAACGCTCGCACGCTCGGATCTTTCTGCAATTGCGTGTTGTACGCGCAAGCCGAAGAAGAGAAAAAGTATCGGTAAGCCCCCGCATGATAGGCCGCCTCGATCATGTGGGTATTGATCAAGATGCTGCGAAGGCATTCAACGCGAAACCGCTCGATGAAGCCCATGCCTCCCATGTCGGCGGCAAGGTTGTAAACTTCGATGGCATCTTCACAAGCCCGCCTGCAATTCTCCTCGTGGCTCAAATCCAAACACAGGTTTTCAACCCCCGGCACTCGCTGGTACCACGTGGATACAGGTTTTTTGTCGATGGCTCGAATGCGCGTTGATCCCCGCTCACGGAAATACCTCACCAGCGCCCCGCCAATGAACCCTCCCGCGCCACCCACGACAATCAAGTCATCCCTCCTCGCCATCGTCCCGCTCGTCATGATTCACTCCCCAATTCATTCCTGTCCTCGATCGTCCACGCCCCTCACCAGGGAGCTGCGATTCTCGGCGCCGCTCTCGTGCGCCCCCTCGCGACTGGTATCCACATCGGCTTCCCGAAACCTGTAGTACCTGCCATTTTTTGTTTCTTTGACTTGAGCAATCTTTGGATGTTAACATACTTGGCATCGATTTAACATGTACGTAAGTGACATTGGCGTAACCGTTCACGGGCAAGAGACTGATATCCGCGACGTTCGCACTTCCCAGTGGACATGCAAATTGGGGTCAGGTCTTATAACTTATCGTCCTCGTTCGCACGCCGGGGTTGCCGGATTTGACCGGTGTGTTCTCCGAATCGAAGAGCGTCTTCCAGTCGAGACCGTCTCTGCTTTCAACGACGCGGTTCGTCGCGACGAACTTCAGCGTGTTGAACCGCTTTCGAGATCGCGG
The DNA here is from genome assembly GCA_051745935.1 of Planctomycetota bacterium. Classification (GTDB taxonomy): domain Bacteria; phylum Planctomycetota; class Planctomycetia; order Pirellulales; family Pirellulaceae; genus JBNJEM01. Next base: position 15,931 of record JBNJEM010000078.1, on the reverse strand, counting down.
CTTGGCTTACACCTTCGTACACCGCCGTACCGTTCGTCTAACGGCCTGGCCCAGACACGGGTCAGCTTGCGGATGAGATGGATGGCGGCGATGGGCATAGCCCGGATTCACAGAATCTTCGGGCGCATTTTAAACTTCACGTCGCCCCGTTGTTTGCGGAGAAGGGCCCCCGCCCGAATCCCAGACCCAAGAAACAAGAATGCGATAAGAAAGCCTCCACGAGGCATCGAATGTTGATCGCGCCAGGGGCATGCCCACTCGCAAGACGTGTCACGTGTGCCCGCCAGCCATGCAAGAGCCAGGCTGGGGGCGCCCATCGCGGCTCAATCGTCAAAGGTCCTGTCCTTCTACCGGAGCGGCGGGCATCGGGACGGACGGCAAACTGGGCGCATGCGTATCCATGTCGTCGATAAACACCTCTCCTTCATCCGTCAGTGAGCGGTGCACGGTCCCGGCCGAGTGAGTGTCGATGGCAGGCAACGAAGATATGTCATGTACCCGGGACGAACGACAGCAACGGCTGGGTCGGTATGAACGGTGGCAGCAATAACCGCGTGATCCCCAACAACCGGTCTGCAAGCTGAGCAGGGCGGCAAGGACCAAAGAAAAAGCGATGCGTTGCATGATACAAACTCCAGGCGAGGTTAATCGTTTCAATGGATTGCATCGAGTCCCACGGGGGCTCGGCCACGCACGTGAGCCGCTCGATGCGGGGTTGGCGGAATGCCATCGGGCGGATCACGCCCCTCGCGAGACCTTCCTCGCGTACAACAAGGAAGTCATAATACCGGCGAGTGGAAGATCGCGTGCAGGCATGAATCCCATCACTGTTGCTTCTATCGACTTATCCAGTACAAGAGGCCTCGGATAACAGATGGAAATCTCACGACTTGCACGACGATCCCCCGCAGTTGCCGAACAAGTGGCGCGAGGGTTAGCGTGCGCAATTCAGACATAAACCAGGCAACCACGCGAACCGTTGCCGTGCTCAAGAAAGTGACAATGGTTCTAGCTGCTAGGGTCCATGCGAACCGACTAACCGCTACAGGCCGCGATACCGGTACCGGCTAGAATCTGCCGGTTGGGAAGCCAGCCCGGCGGACTCGGCTCCCGTTGGCTTCGCCCTGGAGAATGCCTTGTCCGGCTGCTGCTTGCGGAGTTCGTTTCATGAAAACCCATCGTGATGGTTTTCTTCTGGCTTATGGATGCCAGCCCATCCATGACTGTCCCCTTTCGCAAGACGGGCCAGAGCGATTGTTCCATGCCACTTATATTTCAGGCGGTTGGATTCTTCCAGGTGGAAAGCTGCCCGACGCAAGCCGTCCTCCCGTTGGCCGGACTCGCGGCGGAGAAAGCCATCCGCGACCGGTATATTATTGCCCCCGGGGCAATGGGTGAGGCCGCCGCGAGAACGGCACGAGGCCACGGCGTCAGCCAAAGGTCTGAGAAAGGTCAGCCAAAGGTTTGGGAAAGGTCCCGGATATATTGCAGCGCCTCGTCCACGTCGCAGACGTCAACGCCAACCTGACGGCCGTCACGATCACATTCGGCCAAGGTTTGCAGCTCTTCAAAGCTTTCCGCCTGCTGCAATCTGCGGCGGGCCCTCGTCCCCAGGCTGCCATCCAGCAGCCTTTGGGCGTTTATATGGTGTTCGATCAACCAGGCCGTCCGATCGGTAATGAACCCCTCGAGCGCGTCCAGGCCCGCCTGGATATGGTCAACCGGGTCGATCGCCTTGCCCACGTCGTGAAGCAAAGCCGCCAAGAGGAATTCCTCGTCGTAGGGCAACTCATCCCGCGCCCATTCGAAGACCTGCAAGCTATGGTAAAGCGTGTCCCCCTCGGGATGGTATTTCGGATTTTCCTTGACATGTTCCAGGGGAAGCAGCAGTGCCTGATAGACCTGGAACCGGTCCACCTGCTCTTCCATCTCCGCCACGGCGGCGTCCAAGTCCAGGTTTGGGTACTCGTCCCGGAGCCGTTTTTCCAACTGGGCGATATTCGCTCGTTCAATCGCTTTTCCCGTGATCGAACTTTTGAACACGTAATGGGCTTGATTCGCCGGGTACACGGTTAATTCAAAGGGGAAGCGGTCGGTTACATGGATGTGCGTGAACACGCGTTCCTCGCCATGCTTTCGCACCCGTTTCCGCTCCACATCGTAGACCGCCCCGCTTTCATCCAATGTCAGAGCGACCGCCTCCACACTGTCCGAGAAAACATGAAGATCAATATCCGACCCCTTCCGCACGTGGCCGGTGAGAACGCTTCCAATCAATCGGGGGCGAAACCGGTGCAGCAAGCGCATCAGCCGCAGCGCCTCGAGCCGCATTTCCCGCAAATTGCTGTCGCGATCTTCCCCCTCGTAAAGCCGAGCCAGGACCTGGATCTGGTCCCGAATCTCCGTGTTGCGGGGGAGCTCCGCCGGTTTGACCCAACCCCGATGGATGCGGCGAGCGGCTTTCTGTTTGGCCCGGTAGTACTCGGATTCCTGCCGATGATACATCAAACAGGCGGCTTCAAACGCGATTTGCCGGCGCAACTTGGAGCGATTCATCGAACCTTGTCCATGAAGAATGCTTCTGCAACAACGCCATGAGATGCCGACGCATGGCGTCGGCACGACCCAAAACATACCGGTCGCGGATGACTTTCTCCGCCGCGAGTCCGACCAACGGGACGACAACTTGCGTCGGGCAGCTTTCCATCCGGACAAATCCGAGCGCCTAAAGTGTAGTTTAATCGTATACCGCCCAATTGCAAACCGCCCACAATCCCAACACCGACCGGGCCACGGTGAGCGGGTGAACCATGCGTGAGGCTGGCCATGAATCCGCCGTTGCAGCCCCCTACCGGTGATCACCAGGCCCACCGCGGAACGTACGTGGGGGCAGGCACCGCGCAGCCAAAAGAATCGCGTCCAAGCCCCCACGCCACTGCCTCCCCCCCTCGGAGTTTGGTGACATGGTCCTCTCGTAACGCCCCCGCCACGTCTTTTCGGAAAAATTCGAAAAAATTCCAAATCTGGTGAGGGGTTCCGGGGCTTTTTGGTGATTCACCTAATAGAGACGCGGGCATCGTCGACTGACCGGTTAACGGATCTGTACGCTACTTTCAGAAGGACCGACTTTTAGCAAAAGGGGAAAACGATGTACCGCGTCCTATTATTGTGTCTCTGGTTGTGTCCGTGGTTACCTTCAACCGCGATGGCTGTGGTTCTGGACAGCGAGATTTGGATTAACGAACTGCACTATGATAACGATGGCGCTGATGAGCAGGAATTCGTTGAAGTGGCGGCGCCAGCCGCGTTCACTGACTTGTCCAACGTGACTCTGACCCTGTACAACGGAAACGGCGGGAAACCGTACGTCAGCGCGACCGGACTCGATTCATTCTCCACGAGCGAAACCGTTGACGGCTATACGTTCTACGCGCACGACGTGTCGTTGCAAAACGGCGCGCCGGACGGGCTCGCGCTGACTCACGGCGGGGACGTCTTGCAGTTTTTAAGCTACGAAGGCCAGTTCACGGCTACGGAGGGGCCGGCCGATACGCTGCTCTCCACCGACATTGGCGTGGAAGAAACCCCTTCCACGCCATTGGGGTTCTCGCTGCAGCTGGCAGGCACCGGCGATAGCTATCTCGACTTCAGCTGGCAGGCCCCCGCCACTCATACCCGAGGCACGCTGAATCAAGCCCAATCGGTGGTCCCGGAACCGAGCAGTCTGCTTCTCGGCCTTACCCTGGCCATGGTGTCCCTTCTGTTCTGGCGGCGGTGGCGGCCCGGCATGTCAAGGGGGACGCGATGAGAAATCGACCCCTGGCGGGGCGGCGTTTTCATCCCGGGGTAACTTCTTATACCGGTCGCGGATGACTTGGTCCGCCGCGAGTCCGACCAACGGGAGGACGTGTTGCGTCGAGCAGCTTTCCATCCGGACCAATCCGACCGCCTGCAAGGATAGCGACCTGAAGTGTACCGGCGGTTGCACCGGGGGCTATGATGTGTCCGCCCTTCGCGCCCTCTCCGTTTACCTTGTTGACCTTGACGTCTCGTCGACAATTCTGTACTCCATGGCTGCAGCACCATGGCGTTTCATGCGGGCCGATTTGAGGCCGTGGAGAGCAAGGAAAGCATACTATGCGAAAATCACTGGGGACTTTGGCACTGATTCTGCTTATTTTCAGCTTGATCGGTCTGTATCGAGACTGGTTTTCGCTGGATCGAGAACGGGAAGGCAACACCACCGAAGTACAACTGCGCATTGACCGGGCGAAGATTCGGGACGACACACGGCACGCCGCCGAAGTCGCCCGCGAGGTGGGCAGTAACGTGGAAGTGAGAATGAAACAAAACAACGAAAACGAGGCGAAAAAGGCGGAAGAAAGCGAGTCAGCCCCGCCAGAGACTCCGGAGCAGTGGCGCTAGGAACCAGAAGGGCTGGTGGCGCCGCTGCGCCTCTCGGTAGCCTTGCGCTCTATACCCTTGGCAGGCTCTTGTTCTCCTTTCTCCTCGCCCGCCTTCCCGGGACGTCCATCCGCGTCAGTGGTGGACTTCCAACGCTGCCCGAATCCATTGTCATCCTCAGAAATCACGTGATCTTCCGGGACAACAAATCGAGGCGATGCGGGAGCGGCAGGGGCGGTCTCCGTGTTAGAGGGAGCCGAACTCGGCTCGCACGAAGTGGGGCCTCACGTGGATACCCCCAATCCCGGCAACACGAAGGCCTGCACGGCGAACCAGCCCACCAACAATCCACCGATCAGCAGGATATCAAGGTGTGATTTCGCTCGACGCGGTTTTTGGCTCGAATCGGACATCGTCCCGCCCCTCTTCAATACTCAATTAAACTAAACCTTGTCCCTATCTCTTGTAACCCTATCGCGGCGTCGGCATAAGTCAACAGGCATCTCGAGTCGCAATGGGGTGAACAGCTTCCATGCGGCGCGATAGACTTGCCCAAATGCGCGGCCCTCGCTCGCCTCATGGAAGCAGGCTCCCCTCATGTTCGTGGCTTGGCAGGGGGCATCGCAGGGGGGGGAATTAGTCCAGACGAGCTTTGTGGAGCGCGCGGCCCGCCGTCGACTCGAAAAACGGAGATGATTCAGATAGGCCGACCGAACCATGGACTGGCAAGGGAATGGGCGAAGCGTATCGGTAGCGTGCCGGAGTTGGTTTGCCGCGCGGGGCCCAATAGATCCTGGAATTGTGGTATGCACCCTTGTGAACTGCCCGATCGTCAACTGCTCACCGACTGCGACGTCCGGCGCCAACGACGCTCGGGGCCTGGCGGGCAACATCGCAACAAGGTGGAGTCCGCTATTGTCTTGGTTCACCGTCCTAGCGGCGTGCGGGCCGAGGCAACCGAACGGCGGAACCAACACGAGAACCGGCGGGTGGCACTCAAGCGATTGCGCCTTGAGCTGGCCCTGGACCTGCGATCGGAGCGTCCGCCCGATGGAATTCCAACATCGCGCTGGACCACTCGCGCGAAACAGGGGGCATTTCGTGTCGATCCACAACATGAAGATTTCGCGCCCTTGCTGGCCGAGGCGCTCGATGTGATCGAACAGCAACATTACGATGTGGCGGCCGCCGCGCGCAGCTTAAGGATTAGCTCCTCGCAGCTGATCCGATTTCTGAAGCTGGAACCGCGGGCGCTGCGGATGGTCAACCAGACGCGACAATCCATGGGCCTCCACCGCCTTCACTGAGCATTGGCCGAAATGCTCTTGCCTCTCCGAGGAAATACGACCGTCACTCACTGGCCGACGCAACTGGACAGTGACCTCTCTCGCTCGCTCGTTCGCTTCAAAGACATGGAAGCGACTGCTAGAATTCAAGTAGCGGTTCATGGGTCGGGAAAACGCGGTGGTTTCGGAATGTGCCGGACAACTGGACCGGCAACTGGACGCGGCGTTGCAGAGTGCCAAGAAAAGCTCGGGGAAATGCCCTAGGCTGGTATCGTGCCCGGGTGGCAGGAGCAAGAAAAAAGACGCATAACAGACCTCTTGCCCGGGGGCGGTTACGTGCGTTGCTCAAGCCAATCACTCCCAATCGCTTAAGAAGCCATGACAAAACCGTTCAAGGTTCCTCGCCCCCCCCAGGGTCTTTCGGGAGCGACACTCAAGTTTTGTGACGGGCAGCAAAAGACGATGAATCATTTGACGCACCAACTCGCTCCGCGGAAGCGGCCGCTTTCTTCGTGGTTACTGAGTGTGTGTGTCCATTTGGGCCTGTTGATTCTACTGGCGCAACTGATTCGCTCTCCGGAGTCCCGTGGTTTACCCAACCGTGGGCGAGAGGTTGGCATTGCGCTGGCGGACACGACGGGAGAGGCAGTGGAATACTTCGACGAGGTGGCTGGCAAGCGGGAATTCGAGTCAGGGGAAGAAAGAGGGGAGCGGCCAGCCGCTTCGCAACAGGACGCATTGCCCTCCGAGGAGGCCCTGGCGGAGATTCCTCAATTGGATACGGCGTTGCCCGGCCGGGTCAGTGCTGCTCCAGGAAACGAACTGTTGGGTGAAGTCGACTATGCGCCGTCGCGCCGCGGCGCTGGGCCGTCGCGGAAAGCCATTGCGGCCGCACGGGCGCAAGACGCATTGATGCGAGAGCAGCGTGAGTCGCGAGGGCCGACCACCGAGGTGTCGCTTTTTGGTGGCGCCCCGGCGGCGGGGAATTCCTTTCTGTTTATACTGGACCGATCGGACAGCATGGGACGTCACGGTTTGGGAGTGATCGCTCGCGCCAAGGACGAGTTTCAACGGGCTTTGTCAGCGTTGGACTCAGCGCATCGATTTCAGATCGTGGCATACAATCACCAGTGCGTGTTTTTTGGCGGCAAGAGGGAGTTGCTACCGGCCAGCGATTCCAACAAAGAGCGCGTTGGAAAGTTCATGGGGGGCCTGGCCGCGTTTGGCGCCACCAATCATTTCTCCGCGCTCATGTCGGGGCTCCACCGCTCCCCTGACGTCCTGTTTTTGCTCACCGACGGTGGGGATCCGACGCTCAGTCACCCGCAAGTCGTGCGGATTCTCAAGCAGGCCCGAGGACAAACGAGCATTCACTGCATCCAATTTGGCCGCCGCCCGTTGAACGACACGGACAACTTCATGTCTCGGCTGGCACGAGAAACTGGCGGCGCGTATCGCTATTTGAAAGTCGATCGGCAACCGATGTCCCATTAGCAAGCGGCTACTCGTCTTGTTCGGGCCGGAAGTAGGAATGCGAGGAGGAAAATGGCATCACGGCGATAGCCAACCAGTACCCCCACGAGCGGGGGCTCCATGGCCTGAATAAAGCCCACACTCGCGTTGTCCAATCCACGGGAGCCTGCTGACTGGAGAGCCGTATGCGGGAGGACCGCACCTGCGGTTTGGAGGGAAGGGGAGCCGGGAATAACCGGCGCTCCCTCCCCCTATCGCCGGCGCGATATTGAAGAGCACCCAACACGGTCAGGATCCGGGGGGCCGTTCCGTTACGGTGACGGAGAGAGTCACTTCGCGGCCGTCGCGGAGGACAACGACCTTCACGGTGGACCCAACGCTCGTGAGCGCCACCAAAGAGAACAGCTTGGTGCTGTTCCCCACCGGCTCGCCACCCCACCGGACAATGACATCGCCCGCCTTGAGTCCCGCTTTTTGGGCCGGAGATACGGCGCCGTCCAGGTTCGAGACCACCTTGGTCACCAGCGCCCCGGACGCATCGGGCACCCCCAGTTCCTCGGCGAGCTCCGGCGTGATGTCCTTTGGCGCGACGCCGAGCCAACTGCGGGTGACACGTCCTTCGTCGCGAATCCGCTTGTAAATCGGTTGGGCAATGCTGCTGGGAATCGCAAAACTGATCCCCTGATATGCTTTCCCCACAATCGCCGCGTTAATGCCGACAATTCTTCCCTCGGAATCGACCAATGGCCCGCCGCTGTTGCCCGGATTGACTGCCGCGTCCGTCTGCAGGAAATTGTGATAAGGCGAATCGCTGGCAATGCCTTGCGAGTCCAACACGCCGCTCTCTTCCGGCGACTGGAAGGAGCGGTCCTTGCCGCTGAGTATTCCAAAGGTGACGCTGTGCTGCAGCCCCAATGGACTTCCCAAAGCCCAGACCAGGCCGCCCACCGCCAACTGGTTACTGTCGCCCCATTCGGCCGGCAACAAGCGGTCCGCGTTCACCTTTAGCACGGCCACGTCCGTCATGGGATCGATGCCCACGACGTCCGCGTCAACCGTGCGGCCGTCACTTAGTTTCACGCGAATATCGCCATACCCACGAACCACGTGGGCGTTCGTGACAATGTACCCCTCGTTGTCGACGACCACCCCTGATCCCTGGCTCATGGTGGGATGCTGCCATTGCGCATGCCCCGCAATGGCCTTGCCCGCACCGGCCGCGGCCGACGTGGCATTGATGTGCACCACGCTGGGGCCGACACGATTAGCAACAAGCTGGCAAGCTTCCGACATATCCCGCAGAGACACGTTTTCGAGCTTGTCGCCCGCCGCGTCGTACAACGCCCGCTGGCGGCCGTGATGGTAGGAATACGTCATCCGCTCCACGGTGTACGGCAAAAAAAAGCTCAACAGGATAAGAAATGCAATACTACTGAGCAACCACGCGACCCGATCCCTCGCCGGAAAAACAACGGGATGTCTTACGCCCCTTAAACCGTAAAGTGGCGTATTCTCTTCGCCACTTGTCGGGGGCGTCGACCGTGAGGTTGAGTGGCCCGCATCATCGCCGACCTGCTCGTCGTCTTGTGCCAATGGTTCAGTCATGGTCGTTTCGATTCACCGCTGAGCCTGTCCACGAGCCCGCGATGGACAAACAGCCGTGGTGGAAAAACTATACTGGTCGCGGATGGCTTTGTCCGCCGCGAGTCCAACCAACGGGAGGACGGCTTGCATCGAGCAGCTTTGCACTGGGACAAATCCGACCGCCTGAAAACTATACTGGTCGCGGATGGCTTTGTCCGCCGCGAGTCCGACCAACGGGAGGACGGCTTGCGTCGAGCAGCTTTCCACTCGGACAAATCCGACCGCCTGAAATATACTGCCTCGGGCCGACAACCCCCCCAGCCGCGCGGAAACCACTGTCCTGGAGCCCGCGGCCCTCAGCCACCCGTTACACTGCCAAATCCGGCACGCGCACCCTAACAATTCTCCTCCCATCTCGCCGGGGCGAGGCGTCGTCGCTGGCGGCCACCCTGGCCGGGTTGCAGGCGATTGCCCCCCCCCCACATTATTGATCACTGGTAAGGTGGCAAAGGTCAACCGGGAAAGCTAACGCTTTCGAACCCGAGAACGCGTGCCGCGGTCTCGTATCAATGGCGTTCGAACTCCGTCGAGCTGGAACGTGAAGATGCATGAAAGTCCATCGCGCCCCCGCATGAGCGAACCCCGGGCTCTCCAGGGCAGGACGCATCCCGCGACTGGTTCTAGCTTCCCCTTCGGGACCGTGCCAAAACCTTACCCTGTATTATAGCGTTTTGACTCACGTGCGTTACCCTCTAAATCAGTGGCCTTAATCCCGCGGCATTCACGAATCCGGACTTGGCACTCGACAAACTTGAGATTTCGTACCACGTTAACCGATTGGCATCAGCCATTCCAAGGTGATGCCGGTTGAGGGAGACTTTCGTCGTATCTCGCCAGATTCACGGCGATCAGGCTAGGACGCCATAACAAAACCACTCAGGTTTCCTTTCACCCAGGGACTTTTGGGAGCGGGAACGAAGTTTGGTTAGGAGCGGTAAGAAGCCTGACGGACGCCAATCGGCTAAACTGTCATGAGATTTCCACGAATTTCCCCACGCGAAAGGACGTTCATTGCCATGAGCGTGTTTGAGGAGCCTATTGAGTTCCCGCCCCTCTCGTGCGCGACCGAGGACGGATTGCTTATGATCGGTGGGAAGTTGGCCCCCAATTGGGTCGTGGCCGCCTACAGGCAAGGGATATTCCCCTGGCCGATCGTCGACCACGGTTATGAGATTTTGGCCTGGTTTTCGCCGGACCCCCGGGCCGTGTTGGAACTCAACCAGTTCCACGTGTCGCGCCGATTGGCGCGGCGGATTCGGAGCGGCCGGTTTCAGGTCACCAGTGATCGCGACTTTGCTGGCGTCATCGCTGGATGTGCCGCCCCTCGAGCGCCGTTTGGCGAAACGTGGATCACGGCGGACATGATCCGCGCCTACCGTGAGCTCCATCGACAGGGGCATGCTCACAGTGTGGAAGTATGGCGGGAGGGGACGTTGGTGGGCGGGGTATACGGGGTGAGTATTGGCGCGTTTTTCGCTGGAGAATCGATGTTTTACCGGGAACGTGACGCCTCCAAAGTCGCGATTGTATTCCTGGTCGGGCATCTTAAAGCTCGAGGGTTTCAATTGTTCGATGTCCAACAGGCCACCGCCCATGTGGTACGGCTGGGCGCATCGGAGATCTCCCGAGACAACTTCCTCGGTCGCCTCCACCGCGCGGTAAACGCCCCGGTCGACTTTGGCCACGGGTTGGACCTCTCGCGGATAAGCTCCATGTTGCGGCGTTCATAGGCCCTCGAATTGGCCCTCCACCGGAGGTTTATTCGCGGAGTCGGTTGCAAAGATGAACGATCTCCGCTAGTTCTATAGATTGGCTTTGGCCCCATGCGCCCCGGGGATGGCACTAGAAAAAGGGTAGTGAATTGATGGCTGACACAAATGCCAAAGAGCAGACGCCTGCCGCGGCAAAAACCAAACGAATCTTGTTAGTGGACGATGACGTTGAGATCATCGAGGCGATGCAGTATACGCTGGAGGCAAAAGGATACAAAGTCCTGGTCGCCCGAGACGGTAACCAGGGACTCGCCATGGCGGAGCGCGAGGATCCCGACTTGGTTATTCTGGACATGATGATGCCCAAACGAAGCGGTTTTCTGGTCCTGGAAAAGCTCAGACGCACGCGGCCGGTCCCGGTGCGAGTCATCATGATTACCGCGAACGAGGGGAGCCGCCACAAAGCCTACGCGGAAATGCTGGGCGTGGACGATTACTTGCGGAAACCGTTTGCCATGGACCGACTGCTCGCCAGCGTCGAACGATTGCTCGCGTGACGCCGCTCGCGGAAGCACCCTTGGCCGCTCGCACTACGGCTGGGCACTGGAATCTGGCTGCGAGTTTATTTCGGGGGAGGCCTTGGTCCACGGCCGACGCGCGCTTTAGGCAAGATAGGTTGGCGCGATAACTTAGAGTCTTAGGGCGTAACATGCGCGCACGGTGCGCGCATCCTTGACGTGAGCGACCAACGGGAGCGCACCATCCCTGTGCGGTGTCCCTATTTGGTTGGCGACCCTGCCGCCTTAGGATTTGGTAAACCATATCGCTTTCCGTTAGTGGACTTGCCCACGTACTTTCTGGAGAGCGAGAAAATGTTGGAGATGTTGCTGGTGGGATTGTCACTATTGATGCGGCAGGCTGCCAAAAGACGATTGCCGAGAAGATTGGCGACAGCGGTGGTGACTACATTTTCGCGTTGAAAGGCAATCAAGGCAATCTTCACAAGGCGGTCGAAGATATTTGCACTGAACAAATGGAAAATGGTTTTTCGGATGTCTCCGCACGCAAGTACCAGGAAACGTTGAAAGGACACGGTGCGGGTTGATCAGTTGACCTATTATCAATTTGAAGCGACGAAGACACTTCCCGGCGCGTCGATATTGCCAGCGTCGTCGGTCTTCACGCTGTAACGTTCGACCTGGCTGCCTAGCTGCTCCACGATCTCATGCTGATCGGATCTCGCGTCGCCGGACACACCCAGCCACAGTGTCAGCATGCAAAGGAGAACTGGCCCAGACCTGGATAGAGCGATATTTTCGAATGTTCATCAGTCAGTCACTGATCTTTCTTCTCCCTTCAATGCTTTCTCCCGTGAGCCGTAATGCGGCATGGGCTGGCCGAGCTCCAGCGGTCCCAGGTCAGAAGCGGTCCCAGGTCAGGTGCCTTTCCCGTGTAATCTTCGTTGATGTTGGGCATGACCGTGCCCGCGTCGATGGCCGGCGAAGTGCCCCGCCGTCGCTCGGGGGAGGGGTTCGACGGGCCACTGAGCGACGCCTCCGCCGAAACGACGGCGATTCTGGAAACGCACGGGGTGAACCGCGCGGCGTGCATGGCGGTGTCGCACCAGTTGAAAACGCGCTGCCGGCGGGCGCTGGGCGCGGCCAGTCGCGTCGGCCAGCGGGCCGAAGCGGCCGCGCAGCGGTGGTTCCACGGCATCAGCTTCTGTCGTGACGTCTTCGTGGAACCGAGCCTCGCCCGCGGTACCGCGCGATCTGCAAAGGGGAGATGGAATACGTCGGTGGCACGCATCGAGCGTCCGTGCGCCGCGTGATGAATCTGGTCTGGGACGACATCGTGCGGGCCGTGGATGCGTGCCCGGGGTCGTGCACGGTCCGCACGCCGGCCGAGCTCTGCTGGGAGCGGGCCCAGGCCGTTAAAATCGAGAGTGGCACTTTCCTGTGTGAGCGATGTATTCCTGAAACGGGATGAAAGCATGAAAGGGTGTGCGACATCAGGCACCTATTACATTGCCTTGAGATTGAGCGAACGGAGCCAGTGTGGGTTGAGGGCCTGTACACCGTGACCGGGGCATGGCACCACGCGAGGGAAGTGGAAACCGTGCACTGGCTCCGCTCGCGATCAGCGCTGTCGGAAATGGAAGCCTCTCCCGCGCTCGCTCAGCCAGTGCCACCCGACGCTGTCGGAAATGGAAGCCTCTCCCGCGCTCGCTCAGGAAAGTGCCACCCGACGTCTACTTTCTCTCTCTCATTCCCCCTCTTTTTTTCGCGCCGCCTGGAGCGCGCGCAGGCCGCCATGTGAACATCGATGCCTTTTCCGGTTGCACGTCGCCACTTCCCCGCGGGTCCGTGCCGGTGGGGCTAAAACTGTCTATCGTAACGCCTTGCGTTCATCGGGCGAATCAAAGCGGCGCTGTCAAACTACGAGGCCTGTTCCAGGAAGCCTACTGGGAGCCGGGGGAGAAGAGTTCCGGTCCCTGGAATTGTTCCTCCGACATGAGCGGTTCCCGAGCGGGGGGTTCCTTGCGCGAAATGTCCTCGGGGCGTTTCTCCCCGGCTGGCATGTCGTCGCCGTTCGGGGTTGAGTGGGCGGGCGCCGCGGTATCGCCAGAGAAGTCACTCACCGGCGTGCTTGCCTTGCCCGGCGATTCGAGCTCGCGATGTTTGGGCACCGGAGTACCCGCTTTGTGTTGGCTGTCATGGGTGGGGAGCGGTTGCAGGTCTCGTGCCTGGTCGGAGCTTGGAGGTTCGGAGCTGGTCTCGGGGCGGGGGGCTTGATCGGCTGGCGATGACAGGCTGGGAGCCAGCTCATCCGTGCCGAACACCGGCGGGCGAAGTTCCTCCGGCCACGGTTCGCCCAGCAAGCCGGATGGCGAGGGCGGCATTAGGGATTCGGTGGGTAGGCGGTCAGGGGAATTGGCGTCGTGCATCTCGGCCGGCGGTACGTCGTTCGCCTCCAGAATGTGGCGTCTCAAAATGCATGCGAGTTCCTTGATGGCCTCATCGGTTTCATGCAAATTGCCGTGATGGCTCGGAACCTGTTTTTCCGTTGAAACGGAGTGGTGTTGCGCGCTTTTTCGGGAGACCATGCCGTCGCCTTGTCCTGAAAACGAAAGGCAGCCGACGGCGAGGATGTTGTGCAGCTGCGTCTGGGGACCGGTGCAAAGCACTCTGATCGTTCGCAGCAGACAACTGTTTCCATCCATCAAGTCCATACTGTTGGGCAGGCGATCGGACATTTCGGGCTTGAACACCCCAGGGTTCTGTTTGATCAACAGGTCATGCGCGATCCGCTCGGAGGCGGGCAGTTGCGCGCGGCTGGCGCTCCATTGCCCCAGGGTCCGACTGGCCAGCTGGGTACCGTTGTGAGGCGTGCCGACGAAAACGACGCGACGCACGAAGGGGACCGGGTCGAAATAGAAGAGATCGCGCAGGCGGTCGCGGCCGCCTTCCTCGGGGACGTTGATTTCAGCCAAAGGTCGGCTGGCAACGCTGTACCAAAGGCGATCATCGCTGTAGGTGGCGGTCAGCTTCGCCACGAGTCCCCCGGTACCGTGCCCCACCACGGCCGTGTTGGCGATCCCCGGGTCCTCTCCCCGCGAATCGTAGGCCTGTTTGAGGGCGAGCAATTCGCGGCGCAGTACGGCGGCTGTTTCCAGTAGAGGGCGGCCTGTCGGATAGCGGTAACCGACCAGCTGGACCTGGCGGCGCAGATCGGGTCGGGCCAGGATTTCGTTGGCGAATTCAGCCCAGATTCGGGGCGATGGGAAGAGTCCGTGCACGAACACCACGGGGTATTTTCCTGGCTGGTAGGGTTCGAGCAGAAACAGTTTTTCTTGTCCAGGCTCCGCGGGTCCGGGGCACGTCAAGCTGCGCCAAGGGCCGCCACGCTCTCCTCGTACGCCATATTCCAGAGCCGCGGACGTGTTGGTGGCCATCGCAATTCGCTTGCCGTTGAATGACACGGTTTTCACTCGCAGCGGATCGTGAAATTCAAGAAGGCCGTGCGAGGACGCCGCGCCGGTGGGCGGGGCCTGGCCGGCGATCGCGGCTAGACTCGGTCGCAAAATGGCCGTCGCGTTGAACGGCGTCGTGTCTTCCAAGAATCGTTCATTCTTACTGCCCTCGCGAATAACCACGAGTGGGACGCCCAGCCCGCAACGGCTATAGTTGTGCCGCAGTTTTTTGGGGCCGGAATCCGCCGCGACCTCGACACGCGTGAAATCGGCCGGCTGCCAGAGGAATCCGTGGTACGACGTGGCAATGGTGCGAGGGCCCATCGGCGTCACCACCTGAAGACCACCTTGCGGATCCAGCCGCCCGAAGCGTTGGGCTGAGCCGATCAGGCGGGCGAGACAGCGGTGATAGACTTTCCAGGCCTCGGAGTACTCGGGGTGATGTTTCGCCCCCGGAGACTGCAGAAAGTTCCAACTGAAAGCGACGCCCTCGAAGTAAAGATCCACGCACGTGACTTGCCGTGATCGCTCGGCATCCCTCCCAGCGGCCAAGGCTTGGCTGGCCATCGGTACCCCCAGCGCCGGATTCCGTAATGCCGCCAAAGCGGCTTGCCGCGGCTCATCGGCGAGAATGACCGTTTTCCGCACCCGCCCCACGCACCCGATGGGGGGCTCAGGCAAACGATCCAGCACCCCCGGCTGGTTCCTGGCTCCAACCGTTGGCGGCGGTAACGGCGGCATGAGCGTACGGTAATATGAATTGCTCGCCGAAGCGCAAGCGAGTGGCCACATGGAAATACAAAGCAACACCGGCAGCGGACGGCAGATGGGGATCCAGTGCGGAAAGAGGTTCGCTTGACATCCGCGCCACATATGTGGGCTCCTAAACCAACGAGAGGCATTGTGCAACCCGTTTACGTGTGCTTGGTGCTTGGTGCTTGGTGCTTAGTGCTTAGTGCTTAGTGCTTGGTGCTTGGTGGTTGGTTGGTGATGGTGGGTTGGCGTGGATCCCGTTGTGAGGGGCTGTCGTGGCGGATTTTGGAGCGTACTTGTGAGCGAGTCGCGGGCCTGGTGCTTCTTGTCGCGACATTATCGGTCTTGTCCTGACTTTTTAGGTCATCGACGCGGGCTGGCAAAAGCTTGCGGCTTCCGTGGTTTGGGAAGTGTCTAAGGGTGGGACGCGCGGTCGACCGTGAGGACAATAACGGCTGTGAGGGGCCCGCCGGTGGAGCCACGCGACAAATGTGCGCCCCATTTTCCGAATGCGTCCTGACTTGGCGTGATCATCGGCCACGTGGCATCCACGACCAGAAACGCAACCACTGATCGGAACAGAGGGGGCCGGGCTGGGGTGAGGAAAAACTCCAAGTCGTTGCCATCCATATTGTTGCGCCGTTCGTTTCGCCGGTATTGAGACGAAAGGACCTCTAAGAGACCTA
>JBNJEM010000077.1:0-18137 GCA_051745935.1 Planctomycetota bacterium | reverse complement strand
CTGCGCGCCAACCGGTCGATGACGAACCGGAGGAGCAGGAACCGGAGGGGCAGGAACCGGAGGGGCCCGATGTTGAAGGTCCCGACCCGTCGGCACGCGAAGGGGCCGGCGAGGACGACCAGGAACTGTCCGTTGCCGACTTGCTGGATCCGGGCCCTGATTGGGACCGCTGGCTCGAAGGATTCCAGGAGGGGAAGGGCCGTCCGCCGTTCGCCGCCGAACTGGTCGATCCCTTGCGCAAGATGTTGGCGGCCGAGGATGCCCGGGAGCGGATGGCGGCGGCGATGGCGCTGGTCCCGTTGGGCCTGGCGGACGAAGCGCTCCCCGTGCTGCTGGAAACCGCTCGCGCCGAACCCAGCGTGCGCGGCGACGCGGTCGCTGTACTCCCCTGGTTGGCGTGGCCGCGGCGTCGGGCCGCTTTCGAGCAGCTTTGGGAGATGATCGAGGACGACGAACGGTATCGCCTCGTACGGAGCCTGCTGCCGGTGCCCGACCGGCGGGCGGCCGAATTACTTTGGGACATGCTCGGTGACGAGCGGGGCGAGCAGCTCGTTTCCACCATCCATCGTGAACTGCAGAAGATATACTTCGGCTCGGGTTACTACCGTTCGACGGAGCACATCGCGCCGGCCGCTCGCGCCGAAGCGGTGCGCGCCGTGAAGCCGCGCATCGCCACCGGCAGCGATGCGCAGCGGATGGTCGCCTTGGCGCTGCTTTTGAAAGTGGACCCGGCCGAAGCGGCGGCGACGGCCGAACCGCTGGCCGGTGATGAAATGGCCAGCGAACTGCTTCGCAACGCCGCGTTTCAGGTGCTCCTGGCCGCGCGGCCGGAGCCCGAGCGGCGCGCCACCGCCGTCGCCGCCCTGGGGCAGGACGACGACTTCCAGAAGGCTCTGGCCGTCACCTATCTGGCCGAAGGGAAAGACCAACTGGAATACTTCCTCCTCGAGGGTTCGGCCGGCTCACTCGAGCTGGACGTGGCCGACGAGGAAATCGAAACCCATTACGGGCCCGAAGGCCCAAAGGTGCCCGAACTGCCGCCGGAGTTGCGTCCTGAACACCTGCGCCCGTTGCTCGACCAGGACAATCCAACGCTTGCGGCGCGGGCCGGATACCTGCTCGTGTTGCTGGGCGAGGAAAAGGGCCTGGAGCCGCTGTTGCGCGCGTGGCGGGAACGAGACGAGGAGAACATGGAGTCCGGGGTTTTCCGCCGCGCCGGCTCGCTCAAACGGCTCGTTTACCGTGCCATCGCAACGCTCGACGATTCCAGCCGAATCGACGTGCTCCGCGAAATCTACAAGACACTCGACGATTATTCGATTCGTGATTTCTACTGGACGATCCGCATCATGAGCGGTCCGGAAGTCCTGCAACTGCGCAAGGAAATCCGGGATGAAGTCGGCATGGAACAGCTTCGATGATTCCAACGTGTATATTTCAGGCGGTCGGATTCGTGCGGGTGGAAAGCTGCTCGGCGCAAGCCGTCCTCCCGTTGGTCGGACTCGCGGCGGACAAAGTCATCCGCGACCAGTGTAACTCTTTCCCTGGAGGTAGTCGCATGAGTATGTATCGAATGAGACGTTTGGCCGGAATGCTGCTGGCCATTGCGGTGGCGTTTGGTTCTTCGGACGCCCGGGCACAGCTGGAAATGCTTGGGGCCAAACTTGGGGGCGAACAGCCCGGACAAACCGTGGCCGGCGTGGGCGTGGTGACGTTGTCGCGCCCGCCGGACCTGCTCCGGATGCACGTCGAACTGACCGGCAAGGCGGAGACGCTCGACGAGGCGCTCGCCCAGCTCAAAACTCGCCGGGAGGCGGCCCTGCTGCAACTGGAAATGCTCAAGGCCGACATGGACTCGGTCGAGACCGAGGCGCCCAGGATTGCGGCCGGCCAGTCGCGACAGCAGCGACAGATGGAGCAGATGATCCGGGAACGCATGCGCAGTCGCGGCCAACGCACGCCGCCCGGCCTGACGGCGTCCGAGTCGGTTGCCGTGTCGATGACGCTCCGCGCCGAATGGCCGCTGGAGGCCAAAACACCCGAGGAAGTGCTCCGGCGGGCCGAGTCCATTCGCCAACAGATCAAGGAGGCCGACCTGGCCGGGAGCGAGGAGGAGGAAGACGAACTCTCGCCCGAAGCGCGGGAACTGGCGGAGGAAATGGCCGGCATGAGCCCCGGCTACGACGAATCGGCCGTGAAGGAAGGTGAGCCCGTGTTTCTGTTCGTGGCGCGCGTCAGCGACGCCGATCGCGAGAAGGCCATGGCCGAGGCCTTCGCCAAGGCGCGCGAGCAGGCGCGGTCGCTCGCCCGCGCCGCCGGCGTGGACCTCGGCCCGCTCGTCTCGCTGGCCGGGCACGGCACCGGCCAGTCGGACATGACGGGAGAGGAGTACGGCTACGAGTACCAGGCCTATGTGCGGCGGCTCGCCGGCCGATCGGCCATGAGCTCGGCGCTCGACCAGAACGCGTCCGAGGCGATGGGGCCCAGTCCCAAGTCGCTGTCGTTCAAGTTTTTGGTTCGGGCGTATTTCGCCCTGGCATCCACGGAATGACCGCGTGGCCGCCGAGAGGCCAAGCGAGAAGGTGGTCGCTATCTGACACGCCACGCGGGCCGCGCCCTCAGCCGTGGCTTAGTTCGCGTGGACGGCTGTAATGTATTGCTTGCCGGTGACGAGGTTTTGGCAACAGCCCTAGCCCCTGAAGTGACCGATCGGATCCGACTCGCTGGCGCTGGCCCACACGTCCAGTTCGGGGAACTCGGAAGATAAAGTCTTCGCCAACCGCGCGACGGCAAACCGTTCGCTCGCGAAATGGCCGGGCAGCAACAGAGCAACATCATTGGCTTCGGCTTCCAGGCATGTGTGGAACTTCGCCTCGCCCAGCACTAACACTTCACAGCTTGCTTGTCGAGCGGCGGGAAGAAGCTCGCCCGCGGCCCCGCAAGCAACCGCTATCCGTTGTACCGGAGCGTCCAGATTCCCGACGAATTCGAGCTGCTCAACCCCTAGGAATGCCTGAAGCCGCTTTGCTAGGTGACGCAGTGGTACCGAGGTCGCCAGAGAACCGATCCGTCCAGTGCCCGCCCCCTCGGGCAACGCGTCCGTCTGAATGAGTGGCGCGATGTCCGATAATTGCAGCCCCTCGGCCAATTGTTGGTTAATGCCCCGAGCCGCCGAATCGAAGGCGGTGTGAGGGCTGTAGATCGCTATTTCATGCGAGATCAATTGCCACAGAAGTCGACCAGTCGTCGTCGTGGTCGCCATGCACTTGATGCCCCGGAAAGGAAGGGGATGATGTGTTATGATTAGGTCCGCGTCTCCTTGCACCGCCTCTTCGGCGCTCCGTGGGGTCACGGTTAAACACGTCATCACTCGCTCAACGGTCGATTCCGGATCCCCTGCCAATAATCCGACATTGTCCCATTCCTCGGCCAGCACGAGAGGAGCAAATTGTTCCATGTAGCCGCGGATGTTCGTGAGTTGAAGCATGAAAAGTCCTTACAGCCCCAAACAGAAAACCCTCGCCGTGTTCGACTTCCCACAGCGAGGGTTTTCACTTCTAGTCGTGTTTACTAAATGCCTGGATACAACCCTACGTTCCCTGCACGCTTGGAGGACCAGACTCCCTTCCGGTCCTCATGGTCAATCACCGGTGGATCAAGCATTCACGCCCCTCCTTAATATGAATCCCAAGCATTGAATTCCTGGTATCTCAAGTTTTAGCAAAAGAGGGCCAAGAAACTCAACACGAATTTCAAGAAAATGTGTTCGGGCTGAATTGAATACCACGGGACGGACCCCATGGTGATAGCATGGACCCCGCTAGAGTGTGCTTGCAATGGACGAGGAAGACGGGAGAACGACGAGCAGGGGGGGCTCTTGAGTGTGCCCCCCCGTCCACGCCATCCGAGACCTATTGCGACATGGGGGGGGTGTAGGCGCACTTTTCAGCGTGTTATTCTAGGGACTTATTGTTGGCGCGTTAACGGCTTAACCGTACGGCCGTGGACTGTGCGTCTCTTTTTTGTATCCCGCAGAGCGTTATCCCACAAAGGAACTGTTATGAGACACTGTTTGTTCAGTTTATTGCTCGTGTCGCTTTTCACCGCCCCGCTTTTTGCTCAAACGGATCCGTCTTCCGACACGCCCAAACCACCCCAGACCACGAAAGAGCGGGCCAGTTATAGTATTGGGCGGAACGTGGGCAACTCGCTTACGTCCCAGGGGTTGGACGGTGAGATTGTTAATCCCGCCATGCTCTCGCGCGGCATTCTCGATGTCTTGACGGGGGCCGACTCGCCGCTGAGTGAAGCCGAACAGCAAGAGGCCATGCAGGCATTCGCGCCGACGCTGCAGAAGGCCATGCAGGCCAAGCAACAAGAGATGCAGGCCGAACAGCAAGAGTTGCAGGCCGAACAGCAGAAACGGGGAGCCGAGGCGAAAAAGGAAGGAGAAGCCTTTCTAGCCAAGAATGCCGAGAAGCAGGGCGTGGAGACGCTGCCGAGTGGTTTGCAGTACAAAGTCATCAAGGAAGGCACGGGGGATAGTCCCGAAAAGACGGATACGGTTCGAGTCCATTACGACGGCACGTTTATCGACGGCACGAAATTCGACAGCTCAATTGATCGCGGTGAGCCGGCCGAATTTCCCGTCGACGGCGTTATCCCTGGATGGACCGAAGCCCTGCAAGAAATGAAGGTCGGTGGCAAGTGGAAGCTCGTGGTTCCTGCCAAGCTTGCCTATGGCGAGCAGGGCAACCGTGCCGTTCCCCCGAATTCAGTGCTTGTCTTTGAAGTCGAGCTACTGGAAATCAAGTAGCAAACCGATGATCCTCGAACGTCCACCGAGCGGCGGGACACCCATCCAGCGTGACCTGCCGCTCGGTTATCATTCGCGGTAACCGTTCACGGGCAAAAGACTGATATCCGCGGACGTTCGCACGTCCGTTGCGCATGTTGAGGATAGGCTTCTCGAGGTGCGAATGCCACGGGCTTGTCCCGTGGTCCGTTACGTTCCACGCTACCGACGGGCCAGGAGTGGTGTGTCCGGCCGGTTTGTAGCGGCGAGCGTGATCCACCACGGGACAAGCCCGTGGCATCCATGCGGGCCTTGCGTGTCCAGACCGTGTAGCGGCACACGTGTACCCCCTTTATTCCGGCGTGCTCAAGGCCATCCCAGCTTGTCGGGCCAATTTGCCCAATTCGCCGATGGCACGTCGTGCTTCGTCAGAAGCTTCGCCAAAAAAAGGAAGGAAGACTAACGCCAACTCCGTCTGACCGTGGTTAACGTGAACGAAATTCGGTAAGTTCTCAAGGATCCCTGAAATCCCTTTTATACCGGTCGCGGATGACTTTCTCCGCCGCGAGTCCGACCAACGGGAGGACGGCTTGCGTCGGGCAGCTCTCCACCCGGAAAAATCCAACCGCCTGTAATATATCCGGCAGCCCACAACCTTGTCAGTTTCAATCGAGAGGTACAGAGTGACGTGGTCTGTAAGACGTTTCGAGTAATCGGGATCATCTTTGAAGTAGACGGTCAACGCATCGGCGGCACGATCTAACTTGTGGTAAGGCGTGAATTCCGGCTGGCAATCCTCAAGGATCCCGGCTAAGTCTTTGTCTATGGTGGCCATACTATGTTCCTTTCCAGTCCCTCCGGAAATTGGTCGTTTCCAAGGGACCTCCAATTCCACTCACAAATCGTCCCATCAGGCAATACGAAAACCAAACAATACCAAAACCAAAAAGCAGCAGTTCGGCGGTGGCGGTGTTTCAATGGAGGCTTTGCGCAAATCTTTATTCGGATGGCCAACGTAAACCCAGCATTTCTCGTAATCTGGTCGAAACCACCCCCGTAGAATCCATTTAGGGGCTCGGGCTACTTCTTTGGCTAAAGCCAAACGCGCCACCATGACCGAATCGTTAGAACGTCAGAAGGCAAAGGACGAATTTAGAACGTTCAAACGGTGTTTTTCCGCGTATCACGCTCGTAACGTCGGGATTAGTGATCGCGATGAGTGCCATCGGCCCTGTGCCTACTGTTGACGTTCGACCTGAGGAGCCGGTAGACGTGTTCCTTACACGATTCCCGCAATACGTCGCCTACCGTGATGATTTGCTGGCAGGCCCAACGGGAATCGATCGTGCGACCAGCCCCTCGTTCCCAAGCTGCCACCGCCAAGGATACGACGAAGCGTACGGACCGCGATCTGCCGGTTCATAGTTTTCAAACCTTGCTCTCGGACCTCGCCACGCTGGCCAAAAATCTCATCCGGATTGGAAGCCAGGACTGTGAATTCCACCAACTCACCACGCCCACGACTTTGCAGGAGCGTGCCTTTAGCTTACTGAACGTCACGCCTTGAGATTGAATGTAGACAGAATGCCGCATTTACTTCCGCGCGCAAACCCTTATGAATCAACCAGTTAACTTCGTTTGGTGCCTGAAAGTTCGGTTTAGCCGTGACACGGCGCAAGTTCTCTTCCATTAGTTTCTTGAGCGTTGGCTCCATGGCCTGGCCCCAGATTGCATATTCTTTCGCGTTGGGATGCAACGGATCGGGCATGATGGTCTTCGCCAGCGTACCGGCAGCCTGGAGAAACTTGTCGTTGACGTTCAGGTAAAAGACACGCTCGCCATCCCTGATCATGCGACAATTATTGATTTTCGGATGCTAACTGGATATCCACATGGCTCGAGTATCCATGGTACCATGAGTTGTAAGCGGTTTGGTATCCTCTAGTTCGTCCACGATAGAGTCCATGGACAAATGGGTCTAGCGGATTCTTGAAGTCTTGCCCGCATGTTTAGAACCCATGGCAAGACCGTTCACGTTTCCCGTAATCCAAAGCGGTTTGGAAGTGGGAGCCACGTTTTGTCACGGGCTGTTAAAGAAGGAGTTCGCAATGAGTAGCTTGAATCGACGTCAATTCATCAAGCGGTCTCGTGATCTGGGAATCGGCACCGCTGCCTTCACCATTCTGAGCGAGGCTGGTTCCGCTCGTGCAACGCCCGCGAATGATAAGGTCATCTTGGCGGCGGTGGGTTGTGGGGGTCGCGGAACGCACCTCATGAGAGGCTTTCTTGAACGGGGGGACTGCGAGTATGCCTATGCCTGTGATCCGAAGAAAACAGGCGGCGCCCGGAGTGCGGAAGGCCTGGCGGCGGAGATCGAGAAACGGCAGGGCGGACGTCCAAAGGCCGTCGCTGATTTTCGCGACGCGCTCCAGGACAAGTCGGTGGACGCCATTATTTCGGCCACGCCGGACCACTGGCATGGACTCTCCACGGTCTGGGCCTGCCAGGCCGGGAAGGATGTCTATGTCGAGAAACCTCCCACTCACAACTGCTGGGAGGGGCAACAGATGGTGAAAGCGGCACGCGAGCACGACCGGGTGGTGCAGTGTGGCTTCCAGAACCGCAGCGCGCCCTACAACATGGCGGCGAAGAAATACCTGGACGAGGGGAAGCTGGGGACCATTCATTTGTGCCGGATCTACAATCAAAAACGGCCGTGGGGCATGCAACGAAAAGTTCCCAACAGCGAGCCACCGGCGGGCTTCAACTGGAATATCTGGAACGGCCCGGCCCCCGAGCATCCCTACAACGCGGGCATGCACCGCTGCTGGCACCACCAGTGGCGTTACAGCGGCGGCGACATCGCCAATGACGCCAGCCATCAAATCGACCTGGCCCGTTGGTTGCTGGGGCTTGAGGTTCCCAAAACGGTCTACTGCTCGGGCGGCCGCTATGCCGCCGATCCGGAAGAACTCGTGGCCGAGACGCCCGACACGCAAATCGCGCTCTACGACTACGATAAGTTGCTGGTCAGCTTTGAACTCACGCTGTTCGGCCAGTACATGCTCAAGACCGATTCGGTCGTCCGGGACAGCGACATGTTCCCTTATTGGATGCAAAACTCGACGCGGATCGAGATCTTTGGAACCGAAGGGATGATGGTGGTCGGACGGCACGGGGGGGGATGGCAAGTCTTCGTGCGTCCCAAGAGCCGCAAACGGGTGGTCAAGGATGAACAGTATGGCCGGTTCCCCGACCCGGACCACAAGGAGAATTTCGTGGAGGCAATCCGCAATCGGCAGCGTCCCTCCGCGGACGTGCTCGAAGGGCATCTCAGCTGTTTGATGATCCACTATGCCAACATCAGCTACCGGATTGGTGGCCAGAAACTGGCCATTGATCCCGATACACAACACATCGTGGACAATGACGAGGCGATGGAATTGTTCCGCCGCTCATATCGCCCGCCGTGGGTGATTGAGGAACAGGCGTGAATGCGGCCCGCTCCAATTCAGAGGCGGAGCCGCAGTGCGAGCCGCTATTCACGACAGCCTGACGCGCCGGTCCCGCGCGATATGAATTCGATGATGAGTGGAGACTTTCTTAGTCCCATTTCTCTTTCTTGGGTCTCGGATTCGCGCGGGCCGTTTGCCCCAATTGAGGGGACTTCGTGGCGAATGAAATGGCATCCCGTTGCAAATCGCGAAATGCGTAACACTTTAGCCGTCTGAATCTGATCTTTGCTTAAAACACGATTTTCCTGTCGCAAAATCTTCCTGTCGAACCGACCGCCGAAAACGTCTAGGATTCCCAGAAACGGATTGCCGCCAATCCACTTCGCCCATATCGCCCTCCATCAGCTTACACGTCGCACGGTAAGGAACGACAGGAAGATTTGAAGACAGGAAGATTTGAAGACAGGAAGATTTGAAGACAGGAAGATTTGAAGACAGAAAGGTTTGAAGACAGGAAGATTGTTGTAGGATTTCAGCCATCTGACGGATCTTCCAGTAGATTCTGACAAGAGAACGGCCCTTAAGTGGTTTCATACGAATGGGTTTTGCATTGTTCCATGGGCTTCTCTCTAGTGGACACTTGGATGCCTCGGTCGACCATGGACTTGGGTAGGGTCACCCCGCCGACATCCAGCAGCCCCCGAAAACGTGACTGTGGTTTTTGGAAAACACGCCCCGATCTTGCAATTGATGGTTGATTATGGCCCGGCTCACAAAAAATGTCCCTTTTGGAAACGTGGAAAGACCCTGTATGAAGGCGTTTGTCGTGATGCCGGTGGGACATTTTTTACGGCGAGGGCCATAGTTCCATTCTCACGTGATTGTGACCCCCCTCGCGGCGCACATGTTTTTGTGTCGCATCTTTTTGTCAACTGTTTTTTCAGGACAAAAGATAACAGACAGTCACCGCTCAGCAGCCAATTTTTATCGGTCCACGCGCCGGGCGCGGCCCCGCACCGGGACAGGTGTCGTTACAAACTGTTTACACCGCCAGTATCCCGCATGCTGTACAATAGGGTGGCAAGAGTGCCTTCCATTGCCGCGGGAAACAGAAACGTCATGACCAGCCGCTGTGTATTAACCATCGAAGATGATCCGGCAATTCGACAAGGGATTGTCGATATGTTGGGTTACGCTGGTTACCGCGTATTGGAGGCCGGTGATGGCATTGATGGTGTTCGGTTGGCGCTTCATCGTGACTACGACCTGTTGTTGCTCGACCTGGTTCTGCCGGGCAAGAATGGGTTAGAGATCCTGCAAGAGCTCAGAGAAACGCGTCCCACCACGCCGGTCATCATCCTGACCGCCCGCGGTGAAGAGACCGATCGAGTCGAAGGGCTGCGTCGCGGGGCTGACGATTATGTGGTAAAACCCTTCAGTGTCAAGGAATTGCTGGCTCGCGTGGAAGCGGTGCTGCGCCGCACGCCGGAGCGACCTTCGGACGTGGAGTGTGTGCGATTATTGAGCGGAAATGCCGATTTGGCTCGCCGTGAGATCCGCTTTGACGATGGAACGCGGATCGAGCTTTCAGAAAAGGAAACGGAACTGTTGCGATATCTGGCGCGTCATTCCAATCGGGCCATTGGCCGAGATGAACTGTTGGGAAACGTGTGGCATATTAGCCCGCGAGGCCTCTCCACTCGGACCATCGACATGCACATTGCCCGCCTGCGCGAAAAGCTACGCGACGATCCCAACTCGCCGCGCACCCTCCTAACCGTGCGCGGCAAGGGGTATATGTTTTCCTTGGCGCCTTCACGGGCCGGCGAACCACACGGGTCGGCAACCGCCGAGGAGTAAGTTTTTGAGTTGGGCGGAGGAATGCAAGCCTCGGGGGTAGCCGTTCACGGGTGCCGCTACACGGCCTGGACACGCAAGTCCCGCATGAATGCCACGGGCTTGTCCCGTGGTGGTTCACGTTTATTGTTGAGTGCCCCCTTTGAAGGTTCTGGAGTGGCAGCCGTGAAGAAGCGTTGGCATGTTTGGACTGCTTTTCTGTTCTGTCTGGCGATCGGAGTGATCGGCATGACCTGGCTGACGGTACGAGCTGTCGAGCTGGAGCGAGCGGAAGCGGAAGCCCGGCGCGCGGCGGCTCGGGCTCGGCAGCGAAACGAGCTTCAGGAACAGATCGCCATGGCGCTGTGGCGCATGGATTGGATGCTAACACCGCTCATCGCCCAGGAGGCGACGCGTCCCAGTTTTACCTACCGACCGTTCTTTGAATCTCCAGTAAGGGAAACTGGAAAAACCGCTCAGCCGACCGTTGCATCCCCTCTTCTAACCCAACCCGACCACGTGAGATTGAACTTCGAGGTGTCGGCCGACCATAGCTGGAGATCCCCGCAAGTTCCCTCCGAAGAAAACGTATCCGACGCGGTGGCCGCCGGCGTTTCTCCCCAAGTGCTATCGGAGAACCGGCGCAAGCTTCAAGAGCTGAGCAGCGCCGTGTCCTTCAAACAACTGCTCAAGGTGATCCCGGAGACCCTCTTGCCGACAAGCGGCCGGGAGGACGCCGATGCCTCGG
The DNA here is from genome assembly GCA_051745935.1 of Planctomycetota bacterium. Lineage (GTDB taxonomy): Bacteria > Planctomycetota > Planctomycetia > Pirellulales > Pirellulaceae > JBNJEM01. The sequence continues at coordinate 7,303 of JBNJEM010000077.1, read as the reverse complement.
CCAACAATGTTGCCGTGCTCAATGACATCGGACAGCAGGGTGATTGGCAACAGGGGCCACCCGCGACGCGGCAGCCGGTTGCACCACCACAGGAACATCCTCCGAGGCGGCAGCGGAGCAACTCCCCGCCCACCCCGCGGCGGAAAACACGGCTTCAGCAGCAAGTCGCCTCCCAGGCGGAAACGCCCAATCAGTCTGGGCCTTCTCAACCCCAAACGCGGGAACAGCAGGAGTGGCAACGACGCAACCTGGGAATGCAAAACGTCGCGCGGTCCCAGCGAGCTCAAATGAGGTCCAACTCACTGTTGATCCCTGATTCCAAGCTGGCACGGGAAGGGGCAAGTCGCCCCATATGGATCGACTCCAAGTTGCTTTTGGCCCGCCGGGTGGTTAGCGGCGGTGACATTCGCATCCAAGGCTGTTGGCTCGACTGGCCCCAAATCAAAGCTCGGCTAAAGACGGAGGTGGCGGACCTTTTCTCGGACGTGGAATTATTACCGGTGAAAACCGACGAAACGGTTCCTCCCGGACGCATGCTCGCCACGTTGCCGGTCCAGCTTATTGTTCCGAACTCCGCCACCCGGGCGGCGTCGGACCTCGATGCCGCCCCCTGGAACGTGTCGGCCATGCACATCTCGTTGGTGGCCGCGTGGTGCTGCCTTTTGATCGCTTCGATAGCCGTGGCCGTCATGTTACACGGTGTGTTGGCGCTGAGTGAACGGCGGGCGTCATTTGTGTCGGCGGTCACCCATGAACTCCGCTCGCCACTCACAACGTTTCGCATGTACGCTGAAATGCTGTCGGAAGGAATGGTGCGAAACGAGCAGCAGCGTGATCGGTACCTCGCCACGTTGCGTCAAGAGGCGGATCGCTTAACCCATTTGGTGGAGAACGTATTGCAGTACGCTCGGCTGGAACGGGGCCGACGATCGCGGCGTCGAATTGAAATTGAACTGAAGACGTTGATGCAACAGTCAACCGAACGGCTGCCCCAGCGCGTGGGAGAGGCCGGTATGGAGCTGGACGAGATCGTTGCTTCACAAGACGCGAATGTCACGGTGCTGACGGATCCCGCCGCCGTGGAACAGATCTTATTCAACCTTGTCGACAATTCGTGTAAATACGCATCCCACGCCGAGGATCGCCGAGTTCACTTGCGTTGGTCGGTCGGCAACGCAGTGGCGCGGATTCAAGTCACCGATCATGGGCCTGGCATCCACGGTACCCAGGCCAAGCGATTATTCCTTCCGTTTCGGAAGTCGGATCAAGAAGCGGCTCAGTCCGCCCCCGGGATTGGTCTCGGCCTGGCCCTCTGCCGGCGATTAGCCACGGAAATTGGTGGAAACCTTCATTTCACGCCGGGAGAAGGCGAGGGAGCCGCCTTTTTGCTGGAGCTGCCCTTGGCAAGGAAACGTGGCAGATAACCGAAATGGCCGTTCACGGGGGCCGCCAGACGGCCTGGACACAGGACCCCGGATGGATGCCACGGGCTTGTCCCGTGGTGGTTCATGCTCGCCGCTACAAACCCGTCAGACACACCACTCCTCCTTGTCGGTAGCGTGGACCGTAACGGACCACGGGACAAGCCCGTGGCATTTGCACATTCAAAGCTCTCCCTTCAAAATGTGCCACGGAAGTGCGAACGTTCGCGGATATTAGTCTCTTGCTCATCAACGGTTACTAACGGAGAATCCGCGGCATCCGCGAACTCAAGACAAATGTTTGCCGATCGCCGTCATCACCTGGGAATTATGCTTGACCCCTTTGGCCGATTTGAGCTTGCTGATCAACTCGCGTATCTCCGAGGCCTTGCCTCGCACCACCACGATTTCCAGGCAATGATGATGGTCCAGGTGAACATGCTGCGTGGAGACGATGACCGCGCCAAACTCATGCTGGATGTCCATCAGCTGCTTGACGATACCGCCGCGGTGATGATCGTAAACCAAGGTAATCGAGCCGGCCACGAATTCATCTTTTGTCCACGCCTTTTCGCTCAGGCTCTGACGCATTAACGCCTTGATCGCCTCCGAGCGGGTCGGGTAGCCCGCATCCTGAAACAATTGATCAAATCGCTCCAGTAAGCTACTTTCCAGAGACATGCTAATACGCACTAAATCCGACACGGTTCCACCTCCGAACAGGCAATCTAGCGTCGCGACCCAACTTTCGCAAGAGCTGTCCAGCACCACCACCGCGGGCAGATCGCCAGACGCCGCGATTTGAAAGTGGAATCTTGCCGCGATATACTACAAGCGGCAACGAAACCAGGCGGACGTTCCGCCATCCAAGGCGTTTTGGAAGGGGGGCTGAGTTCCGTTAGGGGCTGGAAAAGCTGCCCGACGCAAGCCGTCCTCTCGTTGGTCGGACTCCCGGCGGAGCAAGTCATCCGCGACTGGTGTATAATGATCCGGAATGCGGCTACGTGTTGCCGGTTTCCACCATCAGCTCGTTGGCCGTTTTGTGCGCACCTTTTTGAGAATTGACCACCCTTTTTCGAGGATTGACAACCATGCATGGGAACATCAGTTTATCTCGCCGTCGTTTTCTCAAGAGCACGGCGGCCGGCGCGGCCGTGCTGTCCACTGGCGTGTGGAGCGCATCGGCTCCGGGAGCGAGCCGGTCGGCCAACGAGAAGCTGAATATTGCCTGTGTGGGCACGGCTAATCGAGCCTCGGCGGACATCAAGGGACTCCAGCAAGAAAACATCGTGGCGCTGGTCGATGTCGACAAGAACTACTTGGAGCGAGCGGCTTCCAAATTTCCCGCGGCTCGAACCTATGCGGATTATCGGGACATGTTGGACCAGGAAGTAGAGAACATTGACGCCGTGATGGTTGGGACGCCCGACCACCACCATGCGCCTGCAGCCGTCCGCGCGATCCGCGCTGGCCTGCATGTCTACTGCGAGAAACCTTTGACTCATAGCGTTGAGGAATCCCGTATCCTCGCGGAAGCAGCCAAGGAATTCGGGGTGGCCACGCAGCTGGGGACGCAAATTCACGCGGGAGACAACTACCGCCGCGTGGTCGAAGTGATTCAAGCCGGCACGCTCGGCGACGTGACCGAAGCCCATGTTTGGGTTGGAAAAGTGTGGGGCGGGGGTGAGCGTCCGGAAGGCGGAGAAGAACCCCCGGAAAACCTTGATTGGAATCTTTGGTTGGGACCGGCTCCCAAACGTCCGTACGTGCCGGGGAAATATCATCCCGGTCAATGGCGTCGTTGGTGGGATTTTGGTCAAGGTACGCTGGGCGACATGGCCTGCCACTACATGGACCTGCCGTTCTGGGCCCTAAAGCTTCGTCATCCCACGCATTGCGAAGCGGAAGGTATACCGGCACCGGCCCATCCGGAAACGTGCGCCGAAGGATTGGTTGTCCATTATCAATTCCCCAAACGCGAAGGGCTGCCCCCCGTCAAACTGACTTGGTACGATGGCAAGAAGATCCCCAAGGAAGTGGCCGGTGAAAAAGTGCCGACGAGCGGCGTCATGTTCGTGGGAACAGAGGGAAGGATGTTCGCCAACTACTCGAACTATAGACTGTTCCCCGCCGAAAAATTCGCCGATTTCGAACCGCCCGAACCATCCATACCTCCTTCCATCGGTCATCACAAAGAGTGGGTCAAGGCATGCAAAGAGGGCACGCCGACGACCTGCAACTTCGACTACTCCGGCGCGCTGACCGAAGCGGTTCTGCTCGGTAACGTCTCGTACCGGGCCGGCGAACCGCTGGAGTGGGACGCCGAGAACCTGAAGGCCACGAACTGCCCCGAAGCGGACCAGTACATCCGAAAGGAATACCGCCCTGGTTGGGAAGTTCGGGAGGCATAAGCACCAGCCGACGAATTGGCGTCCGATCGGCTCGGGTATGATGGCACTCGAGGTCACGCTCCATGAGCAATGGCTGGAGGCCCCGCTCCGGTCATTGGCCCGGGATATACTTCAGTTGAATTTCAGTGTCGGGCAGGTCTTGCTTCAGCTGCTCCACACCGGCGGCCGTCACCGCCGTTCGCGTGACTTTCAGCTCCTGAAGCGCGGTCAGCGGTTTCAGATACTCGAGTCCGGCGTCCGACACCGCCGTTGAACCGAGATGCAGGAACTTCAGCTTCTTCATGTCCTCGAGATAACGGAGGCCATCGTCCGTCAACTGCGTGTTATCCAGATTCAAATCTTCCAGGTTGACCAGCCCAGCCAAATGTTTCACGCCCTCGTCGGTAATCGGTACCCGCCACAGATTCAGCTCTTTGAGCGAACGGATGTCGGCCAGGTGCCGCATGCCCTCGTCCGAGACCTGCGGATTCTCGCTCAAGTCAAGCATCTCCAAATGAGACAAACCTGACAGGTGCGCCAGCCCCGAACTGGTGACTTGCGTGGCGGAAATCCGCAGTTTTTTCAGGTGTGGAAAGTGTTTCACGACCGCCAACGCATCGTCATCCACCAAGGTCTGAGCCAGGTAAAGCTCTTCCAGATTGGATAAGTTTTCGAGTTTTCCCAACCCGTCTCCGCTGACCCAGAGATGATCCAGCATCAAAACCCTCAATGTGGTCAACGCACCGATCGTGTCGAGGCCGTTGTCATCAACCGTGGTGGTTCCGGTTTTGCCGTTGAGCCGGAGGGCTTCGAGTTCCTTCAATCCGGTCAGGTATTCCAAACCTTCGTTTCCGATGTTGCACCCCCGCAGGTCAAGGTTTCGGAGCGTTGAAATTCCCCCCAAGACCTTAAGGCCGTCATTGGAGATGTTCGTGTCGTTGAGCAAGACATATTTGAGCTGGGGCAAACCGGTTAGTGGCGGCAGCGCCGAATCATCAATCTCGGTCCCCCGAAAACTGACCTCGATCACTAACCCCTCATCGTTCTTCCTGATCGATGCATCCAGCTCTTGGAGTTTTTCCAGAGCCCCGGGATCGTCCGTGACATCCGGCTGTTCCCCGGCTTGCTCGCCGGGCGCTCCCGCCCCTCCCTCTTGGCCGGGCGTTTCGGCAAGGTCTCGAGAGCGGTTCGAATCGGAATCCTCCGTTGGCTTGTTGGGCGCCGTTGACTGGTCGCATCCCCCAAAAACGAACAAACAGCAGGAGAAAGCAACCAGGTATCGGGCAGCATTCATGGACATGGATCGGTCCTTTCACATGGAGTGCTTGTGTATCGCGCATTTGCATGATTCATTCCGAGGATACTCAATTGTTCGGGCGCGTGGCAGACCGGAAAGCGAAATTCGTGGTGTATACTGGCCGTTTGTGGCAAAGTATATTTCAGGCGGTTGGATTTTTCCGGGTGGAAAGCTGCCCGACGCAAGCCGTCCTCCCGTTGGTCGGACTCGCGGCGGAGACAGTCATCCGCGACCGGTATAGTAGCGGGGCACGTCTCGCGGGACGCCCATACTGTGTCGCTATACCGGTCGCGGATGACGTTGTCCGAGTCCGGCAACAACACGCTGTTCATCGGTACCGAAGGGATGCTCCTGTGCGGCTTCGGCAAACGCAAGTTGCTGCCAGAAGACAAATTCGCCGATTACGAGCCCCCCGCCGAGTCCATTCCTGATTCCCCCGGCTTCCACAAGGAATGGCTTTTGGCATGCAAGGATGGGGCTCCGGCGACCTCTGATCTCGCGTATGGCGGGCCGCTGGCGGAAACCGTGTTACTGGGCAACGTGGCCTATCGCGCGCAGGGCCCGTTCGACTGGGATGCGGAGACGCTGACGGTCACCGGCAACGACGACGACGCCGAACTGATCCGCACTCCATTTCGCGAGGGCTGGGAGGTCTGGTAGAGTCAAATCAGCTTCAACCCGAACGGGGGGCAAGATTGGGGAGGCGTTCATTAACTCGGCTTGACGAATCCGGCGGGCTCGGCTAGGCTCACCCGCCGTTTTTTCGTCGAGAGCCCCATTCCGGACTCCTTCTCTTCCACTGCCGTGGTCCGACATGGATGTCGCCATGCCAATCCAAAAACTGATGGTGCTGGGGACGGCGGCCTTGTTGTCGCTTGCAGCCGGTTGCGCGCGTTGGTCCACGCCGGCCCCGGAGGGTGAGCCAGGGGGGTTGCCGTGGCCCAAGCTTGGTCCCCGCAGCGTGGTTCTGGAACTCATGTTCGTCCGAATCCCGGAAGAACAAACCGATTTCTCAGATCGATTTTGGCCCGAAGTGGATGAAACGGCATTGTCGACCGCGCAGCGCCGCCGACTGGCCACGAATGGGTTTCGGTGTGGACTGATCGGTTCCACCTTGCCAGCAGTGCTTCGAGAAATCGTGGACCAGCAGGTTCCCGGGGAAGTTGAAGCGGGCGTGAAGCTCACCGATCCAAATGGCCAGCCCACGGTACGGACTCATCGCCTACGCAGTCATCCGGGGCAAAAGGGAAAAATCATGGTGAATAACGCGCCGGTCGAGCAACTGGCGGCTCTTTTTCACGACGAGGAGGGCCGGGTCACCGGTGAAACATTCACCAAAGCGCAACTCTATTATTCCGTGATGTCCTTTGACCAAGGGAACGGGCAGGTCCAGTTGGAATTAGCCCCAATGCTCGAACACGGGGACCCCAAACCGGGATACAAAGGGGTCAATGGGAGCTGGACCATGGACAACACAAGCCGCGATGCGCGGATGTTCGAAAACATGAAGATCGAAACGAAGCTAGCGCCCGGCGAGGCTGTCGCGATAACCTCCACGAGTACGCCTCGCGGACTGGGGCAACAGTTTTTTGGGGGCAATCCGCTCGAGCGTACATCGCGTTTGTTGTTGGTCGTACGGTTGCAACAGACCCAAAGCGACAATCGCTTCTCCGAGGACCCGGCCTTTGAACCCGTCGCTTCCACCGTGGATTGAACGCGACCGCGTTCCCAAAAGGATTCCCGTTAGTCCCACCCAATCCTCGAGTTATTCGTCGCGCCGAACCCAAGGTCTATTTCAGGCGGTCGGATGCGTCCGGATGGAAAGCCGCCCGACGCAAGCCGTCCCCCCGTTGGTCGGGCTCGCGGCGGACAACGCCATCCGCGACCGGTCTATTAAGGCTGATTGGTGACGCCAGGGCCTTGGTCATAACTTGGTCCGCGCGAGACCAGAGGAGGGGTATTCGTTCACTATAGGGGCTCCTAAGAAGGGGCCGCTGTTTTACCCTATTGAAGCGCCAAAGCTGGACTTTTCCACGATCGATTCATGCCGACACCGCGAGGATCCGACGAACTGACGACCGAGGCCTGACGCCGGCTCGGGGTGGGGTGAGGAAAAACTCCAAGTCGTTGCCATCCATATTGTTGCGCCGTTCGTTTCGCCGGTATTGAGACGAAAGGACCTCTAAGAGACCTAA
>JBNJEM010000076.1:0-18159 GCA_051745935.1 Planctomycetota bacterium | reverse complement strand
GCACGTACAACACACTTGAGGGGGCGTCGCAGCAGGTGCTATTTGTTTGCGACTGAGCAGAGAGGGCCCTGTGCACACGGTGGACGCATGTATTATAACTCACAATGTGAACGTAGTGCGCTCTTTGGGCACCCCCTGAGGCTGGAAAAGCCCTGGTTTCAGGTAATTTTCAGGTCGACTGAATTCGAGCTGTTTCAGGCCAGCAGTTATGGGCGAGAAGGCCCTGGAACTCAGGCTTTACCAGCTAGTCGTGACATAAAGCTCTCAGGTAGCCGTTCACGGCCTCCAGCCGTGAACGGCTACGTATGATCTCTCTGATCAGCCCGGAGCACGGAGGGAATATCGAATATCGAGCAAGGAATTTCGAATGATGAAGTTCGGCAGAATACGGATCAATACCGGTGAACCATGAACTCTCTGAAGGCTGTCTGCTTGCGGTTACCGGCGTTGATTAGCGGGTTGTTTCACTCCCGACCCGTGAACGGTTACGTTCCGCTTGACGGGAACCCTCCTAAATTAAACCAGTCGCAGGTGATTTTGTCCGCCGCGAGTCCGACCAACGGGAGGACGGGTTGCGCCGGGCACCTTTCCATCCGGAAAAGTTCAACCGCCTGAAATATATCCGATTAGCGGCAGGAGGACACTCTCTGTTCAATCCGCGGCTGACGCTATACTCAGTTGTGAGACGAACCACTTAGGAAGAGTTGAACCGCCGAGGAGCTATTTATGAAAAAACAGTTGAAGATCATCGTGGCTTTTTGGCTCTTTGTCGTTTGGACGCAGGCCGTGCAATGTGCGGAGCCCCTGTCGCACTGGACACCGGCCGGCGAAGACTTTTCCATCGACACCATTGAACCACAACGGGGATGGATTGCGGCCCGAAAGCTGGAAGCGGGAAAGTGGGAACCGGTCGCCCAGCCGGAATTGGCCAAGACACTCGAGCGAACCTCGGAACTGAAACTCACCAATGTCGCCCCGCCGCCCGAACGCTGTTGGGTGGGACATCGCCCTTACGTGGTGCCCAATCCGGATGGACAATCCTGGGACATGGCGTACCCATACTACAACACATACGGCGGGGAGCAGGAAGTCGTTATTCATGACTTCGGCACGGGCCACACTCGCAAGCAGAGTCTCAGCGGCGGCAAAGGGGATTCCGTGCTGACGAAGGAGAGGATCGATTTCCATATGCAGCCGGCGTTCTATGCCGACGGTAAGTTGATTTTCGAGATGTATGGACCGGTTGTCTTTGTCATTTACGATCCAGCGCATGATGCGTTTGTCGAAGGGGTCAAGCCATTTGGGGATGACGTGATCAACGGCCGGTGCGTCCTCGGTGAGAACGGAATGATTTACGGCATGGGATGGCCCAGAGACAAAAGCGGTTTCGTGGCCTACCGTTTTGATCCGAAGACCTGTGAGGCCACACGCTTTGATACCTTTGGACCGCCAAACGAACATCGACGGGAACTGTACCGCAAGGTGATGATGTTCGGCGACTGGATCTACGCTGCTATCGGCGCGCGGCCGTGGCATTTAGTCGCCTTCAATGTCCAGACTGGCAAAGGGCGGGTGCTCGCGACCACAGAGCCGATTATCGGGGATCCCAATACGATTGCCATGGATCGCATGAAAGGTGGACTGAGTGGTCATGTACGTAGCGCTGCGTCGGTTTCGGGCATTGATGAATTCGATGAGGACGAATTCAGGTTCTGGTTGCACGACGGGAGAATGTATCCCCGTGTGAATGAGGTGCCACCTTGGTCGGACGCCCCCGCTCAAAAGAATCCACCGAAGAGCTACAATTGGGATCGTGAGTTTCAGGTCTGGCCGCGAAACTTCGAGCCACCGTCGCCGCCACCATTCATTCGCAAGGACGCCGGCGCGCCCGATGTGTCGGGGCAGGTCGAGCTGCCCTATCGCATTGGCGATCAAGAAGAGTGGCAAACGCTCCGATACACGGTGAAGATGTACCCCGGCGAAGTGAAGCTGCTGAGCGAAGTGAACGATCATATTCTGTTCGCCACCGACTCCGGGTATGGCCAGCATGTGTTTTACAATCCACGTACCAGTGAAATCAAACGGATTGGCGGTACGCTCAGCCCTTACTCGCTCGGGTTGTTCCGCGATCGTCTGTATGTGTCCGGCTACCCCGGATCGCAGCTTGTCGAGTACGGCTTCTCCCAACCGCTGGGGCTGAAGCAGGAGCCTCCGAACCCGAAGCGACTCGGGTATCCGGCAAGCGACACTCACGTGCCACTGGGCGGCACGCTCGGGGGCGCGGACGGCCGGGTGTACAACGGTGGAACCACCGTGGGACGTCGCCGAGTCGGCGGCGGAATTGGTTGGTACGACACTGAGACCGCGGAGCTCGGCGGCATGCCGTTAGAGGGTCACCGTATCTTCTGGATGACCACTGCCGCCGACCGGCGATACATTGTGCTTTCGAGCAAATGCGAAGCCGGAGGTCGACTGTTCGTGTGGGATACTCAAACACACAGCTTCCGGCACCGCGTCGCACCTCCGGAAGGCGCTACGCGACCGGGCCCCATCGCGGAAGCGTTGCCCGATTTGGTGTTGGGGCATACAGTCAACGCCGAAGACAAGCCGCTGTTGTACGGCTTTGATCCGGTGTCGGGCGTAATACTGTGGACAAAGGCTGTACCCAGTCCACCCGTGACCGCGTTTGCGCTTGTTCGGCGGCAGGCCTATGCCTTCCGCCGCGGCCCGAACGGATTCATCTGGAGTTTCTTCGACAACACGCTGGTACGGATCGATCCCCGTGACGCCCGTGTGGAGGCAATAGGGCGTCTGCCCAATGGGACGCGTCCCGCACAGCTGGGCTTTGTTCAGGACCAGCTCTATATGGCGGGAGGAGATCACGTGCGCCGAATAGAGTGGCCTTGTTCCGATAGGCGGTAGACGTCCCCGCACGCACGTCCATGATGACAGCGGTTCAGATCTTCCAGCCCTTCCGGTACTCGATTCCAAGATGTTGGTTGGCTTCTTCTTGGTTCGTGATGCAACCCTGCAAGGGATCATAGGAAAGCGTTTCCTCGGGAAAGAGCGTCGCGATGTTACCGAGCATGAGCAACTCGCTTAAGGGGCCACCGTTGTCGAAACTCGCGATAATGTGTGTATCCTTACCACGGCAAGCGTCGATCCAGTCGCGATAGATGTTGTGGGAGGGCGGAATGCGAAGCGGACGATCGGTTTCGATCTTCTCGAACTTAGCATGCGGCAGGGCCGTGACCTGCACACTGTGATCGTTGGCAACAAACGCCCCTTCGCCGCCGATGAGCAAGGAACCCGCGTTCTGCATCAAGGCGTCTGCTTCATCGGGCGTCACCACGCCAAATTCATTTAGCTTCCCGTGGATCAACGCTCGCGTGTCAGGGGCGAAATCCGGACCGTGATGCCACGTCATTGTTAGTGGTGGCATGTCTCCGCGACTTGGAAATTCCCATTTCACGCGTTCCCAGCGAGGGAATGAAATGCGATTCAGCCGCGAACATTCCGCCGTCACGCGGATCCGCGCCTGCCGGCTTGGCTGACTCCACAGGCGACGCAGTTTGAGTGTCATAAACGGAAAGATTGTGGTGTGAGGGCCGAAGGTGCCGAGCCCCCCACTGCACGTTTCCCGCCAGTGCGCATAAGCCATCCAATCGGAATGATAGTCACGCCACGGCAGCGGCCCCAGCCAGGCGTCCCAATTCAGTGTCGCGGGAATTGGCTCCCGCCCTTGTGGCACTGAATCGCGGTCTGGACCACCGCGCTTGAACCAGACGTGAACTTCACGCACGGGACCGATGGCTCCGTCTTCGACCAGCTCCATGGCTCGGCGAAATGGTCCAGTTGCGGTTCCGGGACTGCGATATGTGGTAGGTAATCCTGATTCAGCGGCGAGTGTCCGCAGGCGGCGCGCGTCGGAAATGTTTAGACCCAACGGCCGTTCACTCAGAACCGGCTTTCCGGCGGACAAGGCTGGACCGCAACTGACCCCGTGCAGATGATCGTAATGAGAGACCACCAGAGCATCGATCGAATCGTCCATCTCGTCAAGCATCCGCCGAATATCGGAATAGAGATGGATGTCTTCGCCTTGAGACATTCGGCGATACCGCTCACCCCATTCTCGCTCCCCGGGATCTTCAGCATTGACCAAGCGTGCCGCCGATTCCTTCCAACGCTTAAATGCTTGAGAGGTTTTTCGCTGGTCGGGATCGCACAATGCGATGATCGGCGTGCCGTAGATGTGAGGTGCCAGCAGCATATGCGAGGCGTTGTACATCGTACCGAAGACTGCCAGGCGGAGCTGCTCGTTTGCTTGATACCCGAAAACCATGCGGGCGGAAGGAAGAATGGTCACACCGGCTGTAGCGCCAGCAAGAAACCGACGGCGGGACATTCTGGTATTCATGTTAACACCTCCCATATTGTCTCTCTGCTTCCATAAGATTGGACTGTTCGCTGTTTTCCCAGGGCTCAGTCAATGTTCTTGTCGTACTGTGTCAAAGTCCGTACCACGGACTTCCCGATCCGCCGCTCTGTCCTGTCGACGGACTGGCAAGTCCGTCGCACGCAAAATCGGACAGTGGTTGATCGAGGGATGCTAAGTTCACATGACAAAATCGTAACGGCGTGCCGTTATCCGAGAATCTGTGGACGCGGAAATCACATGGTCTGTTCGGTCCGTCAGATTGTCCAGCCGTCACGGTATTCATATTCGAGGAACTGAGCCGCACGAGGATGATTCGGGATTTCACCCGAAATCGGCCTGTATTCGATCGTTTCACCGGGAAAACGGGTTGAGAGGCTGCCGAGAGTGAGGAATTCAGCGAACGGCGCGGCGTATTCGAAGTGTGAAATGGGCTGAACGTCGCCACCCCGGCAGGCAGTGACCCATTCTTTGTAGTGCCCTGGAGACGCAGGCATGGTGACGGGCTGTCGCTGCTCGATGTGATCGAACGTGTTGCGAGGAAGCAGCATGAACCGCGTGTTGTGGCTGTTCGTGGCAAGCAGACCTCGACTGCCTACAATCAGACAACCCGCGTCCGGGAGCAGCGTCTCTAATTCCTCATGAGTTGCGCCGTGGTCCAGGAGCATTTCACCGAGCATATCGCGCGTACCGGGGGCGTAATCCGGCTTGTGACCGTGATGCCAAGTGAAAGTGACGGGACACTGCGGACCGCGAGCGGGGATCGACCAGCGAATTCGCTCCCAGCTCGGATAAGAGAGATGGTTCACTTCGGAGCATTCGGACTTGACGTGAATCCGTATATCGTCATTGGTTGCTTCCCACAACTCCTTCACGTTCAACGCCATGAACGCCATATTGGCCGCATGTGGACCGAAGTTTCCCAACTCGCCGATACTCGTCTCGCGCCACGCGATGCGATTGATCCAATCCGGGTGATAGCCTCGCCAGGCAACTTGCGCCAACCAAAGATTCCAGTTGAGTTCCTTGGGGACTTCCTGTACGCCCTGTGGAGGTTTCTGGAAGTTGCGTCCGCCGCGACTGAAGAACACATGGACCTGTTCCACGTCTCCAATCATACCTGCACGAATGATTTCCACGCCACGGCGGAAGGCGGGTCGGGCAGCACCGTGGTTATTCATTTGGGTGGGAAGTTTGGTTTCCTTGGCCAGTCGATGCAGTGCCCGGGCTTCATGAGCACTGATCGTTAATGGTTTCTCTGAAAACACCGGCTTGCCCGCTCGCAGCGCCGCCGCGGCAATGACGGCGTGCGTGTGATCGGGCGTCGCCACCACCACGGCGTCAATATCGCTGTCGGCTTCATCCAGCATGCGCCGGAAGTCGGCATAAAGCGGCGGTGGGCTGGCCGCGAGTCTTTGGTAATAATCGGCCGCCGCTTGACGTTCGTTTTCGTCCGCGGACTGAGACCACTGCGCCGCGCGTTGCTTCCAAAGGTCATATACCCGCTTTACCTTCCGCACGTCAACGTCGCAAGAGTGTGTATAACCGACATTTCCGAATCGGTGTATGCCACTGGCAAAACCATGGTACGCCCCATAGCCGGCCATCCCGACCACGGCCAGATTCAAGCGTTCATTCGCATCGTAGGCGTAAACCGTACGGGCGGACGGCAAGACGAGAACGCCGGTACCAATTCCGGCGGCGCGAGTTAGAAATTGACGACGATTCATGTGAGAAGTCATGATATTGAGCTGATGGTTCCATGAAGAAAGTCTGAAAGCAAAAAGGACCTCATTACCGTTTCGTTACTCCTCGGAGGAAGGATGGACGGTATGATTCGGACGCGAGTTCGAACGCAAGTGGCAAACGTTCACCTGTGTAGTTTATCATATTGTGAAGGACTGGGCTGTCGATACGATCGATCTCACTACTTGCCGGTGGTTTTCGCTCGATATTGACAACGTCGCGAAAGGGACATTGGTGGAAAGCCCGGACTTGAGCGAGGTCCGTGACGTTGGTTTCACGGACCTTATGTCCGGCGGAAAAAGCCGAGCGTGCTTCCGCATCGACTGGATTGAGGTCTACGGAAAGCGACATCGAGCTAGAGAGGGCACGCCGTGAATGACGATCCAGTGATGACGAAGACTGCCGTTGTGCTTTGATGCCATCACGTGGTCGAGAGGGGCAGAAGGCACGCGGGATCAACCGTAATGTCGAGCACCTGCCATCCTTGTGCTTGAATGTCCGCCAATGCGCTGCGCAGAGCGTCGTCCAGCGACGAGGCTTCCCGGTCGAAGTGAACCACGGTTTTACCTTCGCTTCCGGACAACGTGGCATCACTGGCTCTGCCATAAAACGCGTCGACGACATCCAGGTCCTGCACGTACTGGTCGATACTGATTGTAAACTCAAAAACCTTCACGGAGTCTCTCCTGCCGAATGCTCACATTGGTCCACCGCCCGCCGAATCCGCCTGGCGTGGATTTCCGGATGACGCGGTGTGCAGTGGACGTGAAAGTGATGACCCTCACGCGTTCTCCGGGGACAGTATATAGTTCCATAAACGTGGGCTCTCGGTCCGGCCTTAATCATGATCCACCCATTATCTTCTGCATACTGAATGGCCGCGCGAATGTGTTTGTTTGGATGAACAGACATCGAGTTGCGTTGTTTTAGAACCCATAACCAAACCTTTTGGCCTTGTTGTCATCCAAAAGGTCTTGGAAGAGCAATCCAGATTCCTCAGGAGCTATTGAAAGAAGAACACATCCCTCGGTCTCACCAATGGATTATACCAGAAGTCAGAAAATCCATTGAATGCCTGCTCGGATATTTTGCCCACACCGACGGTGGACGTAATCCCAGTTCGCAGTGCATCGTCTGTTTTGGTGCGATTAGTGCCCCCTGCTGGCCGGTCGTGTCTTCCGGTCACCGAGCGACATAGAGAATCGGTTTCCATCTGGACACTCGTTCCGTCATAATGAATAGCCTGAGAACTGACGGTTGGCAACTGACTCTTGGCGTTCTTCTTGAAAGAGGATCGTTTGTCGTGGTACCGACCTCCGAAAGCACTTTATGCACCACTCCGACACACAGGCCCACAATGCCATCAACGAGCAATAGCGAGAATGTCAACATGAACACACTGAATACGAAACACGAAGCACGGCAGATTTTTCCATGGTTTGCGGCTAAATCGGACAGACCATCGCGGCAGATCGCGAACGGGAGAGGCTCGCGGCTGACACGCCGCCGGTTTTCCAAGTCGCTGGCCGGCGCGGCGATGGGCGTTTTGGGAGCCCCGGCGCTGGTAAGCGGGCGCAACGTGAACGCGAAACTCAATCTCGCCGTGATTGGCATCGGCGGTCGTGGGGCTGCGAACTTGGGCGCCGTGTCCGGCGAAAACATTGTGGCCCTATGCGATGTGGATCAGAATCGGGCAAAAGCAGGTTTTTCGACGTTTCCGCGAGCGAACAAAAAACAGTGATTTCCGGACGATGCTCAATCAGCTTCGAGATCAGATCGACGCGGTGGTTGTGAGCACGCCGGATCATACTCACGCCCCGGGCGGTTGCCATGGCTTTGCAAATGGGAAAACACTGTTATTGCGAGAAGCCGCTGACGCATTCGGTTTACGAGGCTCGGATGATCAGGGAACTCGCCGCAAAAAAGAACCTAGCGACGCAAATGGGCACGCAGAAACATGCCACCGACAACTACCGGCGAGTGGTTGAGTTGGTTTCGGGCGGGGCGATCGGTCCGGTTGAAGAGGTGCACGCGTGGTGTGGGAAGGATCGCAAGGCCACGCGGCCCTCCGGCCAGCATCCGCCGGTGCCCGAGCATCTGGACTGGGATCTCTGGCTTGGTCCCGCGCCGTACCGTGCGTATGACCCATGTTATGTTCCCGCAAACTGGCGCTGGTGGTGGGATTACGCCAATGGCTTGCTGGGTGACATGGGATGTCACTACATGGATCTGCCGTTTTGGGCGCTTCAGTTGCGACATCCGACGAAGATCGAAGCGACAGGGCCCCCGGTTGACGCGGAGACGACGCCGCGCACGTTAAAGGTCCGGTATGAATTTCCCGCGCGAGAAAGCCTGCCGCCGGTGAAGTTGACCTGGTACCACGGTCCCGAGCCGCCGGCCGTCCTGAAACAGAAAGGCTTACCGATCTGGAAGCGGCGCGGGTCCGGGCCGGTGTCCGGCGTGCTGTTTGTGGGACGTGAGGGGATGCTGATGGCCGATTTCAACAGGCGAAAGCTGTTTCCGGAGTCGAAGTATGATGATTTCCAGCCGCCGGAGCCAAGCATCGCCGATTCGCCGGGCCATCACCAAGAGTGGATCACCGCGTGCAAGACCGATGCGCCGACCACGTGCAATTTCGATTACTCCGGCGCGTTGACGGAAGCGGTGCTGTTGGGCAATGTCGCCTTCCGCACTGGGAAGCAACTGCAGTGGGATGCGCAACATCTGAAAGCAGTCAGTTGTCCGGAAGCGGAGAGGTTGATCCGCCGTGAGTATCGTAAAGGTTGGTCGCTGCTTTGAGTGGCGCGTTAAGGACATGGGTACGGTCTTGGACTCTTAACCTGTGACAAAGGACCTGCAACAAAGATCGAAGGCGTTTCACGACCAGAAGCCCCTGATGCGCTCGATCTCGGCGGGCGACGACGACCACGGAACAATCATGGTGTTCCGAGGCTAAGGTGGGCCACAACGGCGAGATGGTCGGACGGAAAGCGACCGTCGGTTTTTTCATCGATCGTGCGGTGGCGATGAACCTTTACCTCGGGATTGACAAAAATGAAGTCGATGCGGCGGCCTGGTACGACTTCTTGAAACCCGCACCACGTGGAATCAGGGCCCGTGGGCGGTTGTTGACTAATGGTTCGCGCGTCGATCATTTTCGGACCGGGCTTGGGAGCGGTCACGATCTCGTAGGGTTCGCTGTCCGGGGTACAGTTGAAGTCTCCTGCTACAATCACCGGCTGCTGTTGGTTTAGATCGCTGACGAAATCGCGGATCAAGCGGGCACTGTTCTTGCGGGCT
The DNA here is from genome assembly GCA_051745935.1 of Planctomycetota bacterium. Taxonomy (GTDB): domain Bacteria; phylum Planctomycetota; class Planctomycetia; order Pirellulales; family Pirellulaceae; genus JBNJEM01. The sequence continues at coordinate 8,675 of JBNJEM010000076.1, read as the reverse complement.
TCAGCGCCGACGTGGTCGAAGTGCGTATTCAGCACCCAAAACTTGGCGTTCGTCGTTTTGTCCAACAACTGGACGAACGTGACCAGCCGCGTGATGGCCGCGTCCCAATTCTTGCTGCCGGCAACCCCCGGCGTTTCCGATAGCCAGCGCGTCTTCTCGTCGAGCAATGTGTAGCGGTCGCGCCGATAAAAAATCGGGCAGAATTCACCGCCCTGTTTTCCATCATCCCGACCGACTCCGTACCACTTGAATCCGGACAATCGCTGCTCGAGATCTTGAATTTGGCCGAGCCGCGCCTCTTGTAGGCAGGCGATGTCCGCGCGTTCACGGATGATATCAGCCACCAGTTCCTTGCGATGAGGCCAGGCATTCTGGCCGTCTGAAGGGTTGTTGTAGCGGATATTGAACGTCATCAGCCGAAGTTGACGCGTGACGTCGTCGGCATCGACCGATCCGGCAGGCACGGCTGCCAGTCCCAAAACGCTTGCGTAAATGAACCATGTACCCAGTTGTCGCATCATGTCGGCTACTCCTCCGAAATCGGTTCTGACTTCCCAGTAATGCTTCACCTTAGATCGCCGCCGCCCGCAGGACAAGCATGTTGGTGGCCGTGGACGCCGGTCCCTCTCGCCATCCCCCCAAAGAGGTGCATGCCAGGCGGTCGAACGTGTCCGAATGGAAAGCTGCCCGGCGCCAGCCGTCCTCCCGTTGGTCGGACTCGCGGCGGACAAAATCACCCGCGACCGGTATATTCTGCGAGAAATTCTCGAGTGCGGGAACTTTCAACGTTGCTCGCGCGTCTGTTGCAAAAGGTATCCTTCCACGGGATCAGAATAATCGCCGGGGGCGGTTTCGAGGCACCGTTATCGCCTGAGGTTCCGCTGTATTTGGTCAACGTACTTTGTGCTGGTATGGAGCGAGTCATGAGATACATGGTATTGGTGGGAGCGATCGTGTTGTCGGGAGCCGCGGCGACGTGGTCTGGCGAGGTCCAGTACGTCGAGGATTTCGTGTTGGCGGAGGACCGGGAGGCCGCGCTGGAACAACTGATACCCGGAACGGAGGATTACTACTACTGGCATTGTATCCATTGGCTCAACACCGAGCGATACGAACAGATCGACGAGATGCTCGAGCCGTGGGTTCGCCGGCATGGCGAAACCGCTCGCGTCTGGGAAATCCGAACACGGCGAGCATTGCTATCTTACGAGCGAAACCCGCGGGAATCGCTCGAGTATTTGCGTCATCGGTTTGGTATCCACTATCCACACCAGAAGGAAGAGTTGGACGCCGAGCCGAACTTGCCGACCGAGCTGAACGCGCGGCAGATCAGTCGTGAACGGTTTCGGCAACTCGCCCTGCAACGGCATCGCGACAGCCTCAATGGATTCGAAGACTCGGCGCTCCAATGGCTGATCGAGAACGAGCTCGATGCAACTCAGCGGCGCCAATTGCTCCAACGACTGCACCGTCCCGATTACGCCAATGTCGTCCAGTTGGTCGCCGCCGATCTAGATAACCCGAAGACCGAAGGGTTTGGCTCGCTCAACATCCACCGTCAACTGCTGAAATCCCAACTGGACGAGTTGCTGAAACTCAAACCGGAGCTGCTGGATCGGAAGGCCTTTGTGCGGGCGTATCTGACCAAGCTTCAGCCGAACCCCGATGTCGATTGGCGGCACGATGACGAGGCAACGAAAGCTTACCTTGAACGGTTGCAAGCTTTTGTGCAGCGTTTGGAACCGGTTCACAATTCACTCAAATCGCATGTGCTCTATCATCGATTGCTCTTTGATCGTCGTCAGGGGACATACGACAAGGATCGTTTTCTGGCTTATATCAAATTGCCTCGTCCGACGCATTATATTTCAAAGTCCATGCGGGAATCCGAAGCGATGAAGCGCTTCGCGTGCGATTTATCTTCGAATTTTGACGGCGCCACGCAGCTCCCTCCGATCAGAGATGACGAAGCGTTGGTTCGCGGTTACTTGGCTCACTTTCTCGTGGATGCCGCGGACACCAAGGAGTACGAACCGTTTATCGACGATGTCTATTTGCGGCATTTGTTTGCCGAGACGAAGATCGTGCACGGTTTGGGAGATCCCGAGCAATGGGCATCCCTGTTGCCGCCGGAGTTGTTTCGGCAGTTGAAGGAGCGGGTGGACATTGATTTTGAACCGACGAACAAAACGCTGTATGCGATCGATGACGACGTCAGTCTCACGGTGCATGTCAAGAATGTATCCACGCTGCTGGTAAAAGTGTTCGAGATTAACACGGAAAACTATTATCGGGAAACGCAGCAAGAGGTGGATACGGATATCAATTTGGACGGATTGGTCGCGAACCACGAAGAAACATACGAGTACGATAAGTCGCCATTTCGTCGCGTGGAACGACACTTCGCGTTTCCAATGCTCGACAAACCAGGGGTCTACGTGATCGACTTTATCGGGAATGGTCAGAGTAGCCGGGCATTGATTCGCAAAGGGCAACTGCGTCATCTGGTGGAAACGACGCCGGCGGGACAATCGTTCACCATCTTGGACGAGAACAATCAACAAGTGAACGATGCCCGTCTTTGGATTGCCGGGCATGAGTATGAGTCCGCCGAGGACGGTAAGATTGATGTCCCGTTCACCACAGATCCCGGAAAGCGACCTGTTGTGATTACCGCGCCCGCGCCGGGTGCGGAGAGCGCGACCTATTCCTCGCTCAGCTCTTTTCATCATGAGCCGGAAAGTTATCAGTTCAAAGCCGGATTTTATGTGGATCGGGAATCGTTGCTCGAGGGGAAAACGGCGCGACTGTTGATCCGTCCCAGTGTGTCCATTAACAGCACGGCCGCGTCACTCAAGCTATTGGAAAAGCCGACGCTCACGGTCACGTCCACGGATTTGGAGGACACATCGTCGACGGTGGAGGTTGAAGAGTTCAAGCTTTTCGAGGACCGCGAGTCCGTTTACGAGTTCCAGGTGCCGCGGCGGTTGGCTCGCCTTCAGGTGCGACTCTCCGCCAAGATCACACAAGCGGTAACCGGCGAGAAGATCAGTGTGGCCGATGAAGCCACGTTTTCGCTCAACGGAATCAATCGTACCGACAAGATCGAAGATCTGCATCTGTTGAAAGCTGATGGGAAGTATGTTCTCGAGGTGCTTGGGCGGACCGGCGAACCAAAGGGATCGCGGCCTGTTAACTTCACCTTCAAGCATCGTGACTTTCGTGACACGGTTCACGTTGTGCTCAAGACGAATCCCGATGGACGCGTCAAACTTGGAAAACTCGAGGGTATCGACTCTCTAACCGCCAAGGGCCCGGAAGGCACGGAACACCGCTGGGCATTGATCGATGACCGCCACACGTACAACCGGACGGTCCACGCGCGGGCTGGCGAGTCGATTGTATTGCCGTATCTCGGTATGGCGGAAAGGGTATCGCGGCGTGAACTCTCGCTGCTTCAGCTGACCGGGGGTACCTTCAGCGTGGACCGTTTTGACCACTTGCATGTGAAAAACGGGCTACTGGTCATCGAAGACCTTCCTCCCGGCGACTACGATCTACTGCTCAAGGCAAGGAGCAGGCGGATTGCGATTCGGATCGCGGCAGGAAGAAAGGTGGGATCATTCATCGTGGGCAAACCGCGGCAACTGGAGACGCCAAGGCTGGAACCGCTCCAGATTGAATCGATCACTCCGGCCGATGAGGAAGTGGTGGTCCAGTTACGGAATGTATCTCAATTCACCCGCGTGCACGTCTACGCGTCGCGCTATATGCCGGAATACGATGCCTATGAGAACCTAGGCGAGGTGAAGGGGCCGGAGCCGTATATGTTTCGGCGGACGCCGGCGGAGTCCGTCTATCTGACGGGCCGCAACATCGGTGATGAGTACCGGTACATCATCGATCGCAGGTATGCGACGAAGTATCCGGGAAACATGCTCGCACGGCCGTCGTTGCTACTCAATCCATGGGCCGTGCGCGATACGGAAACGGGCGAGCAGCGGGCCCGGGGTGGAGATCGTTTCGACAAAGGTGGCGGGCGGCCCGACGCGACCGCGGAACGGGAAGCGGCGGCCGCCGAACAACCGGCTCCGGCGGACGATCATTTTGCTGATCTCGATTTCCTGGCATCCAGCGCCGGAGTGCTGCTTAACCTGAGACCCGATGAGAAGGGCGTTGTCGAGATTCCCCGCGATGCACTGGGAGACAAACAACATATTCGAGTGGTGGCTGTTGATCCGCTCAACACGACCTATCGGACCCTCTCCTTGCCGGAGCCGACGCCGTCTTTCGTCGACTTGCGGTTGCTCAACAACCTGGATCCCGAGCAGCATTTCTCACAGCAGAAACAAATCACGGTCGTGCCGGCGGAGCAGAAGTTCACGCTGCGCGATATTGCCACTGCGAGGTTCGAGTCTTATGACAGCCTGGCAAGCGTGTTTACGCTGTATGCCACGTTGAGCGGCAGTGAGAAACTAGCCGAGTTTTCCTTCCTTCTCGATTGGCCCAACCTCGCGCCGGAAAAGAAACAGGAGCTCTACTCGAAGTACGCCAGCCATGAACTGAACTTCTTCTTGTTTAAGAAAGATCCACGGTTCTTCAAGCAGGTCGTTCAACCGTACCTGGAACACAAAAAAGACAAAACGTTCATGGATCACTTCCTACTGGGAAACGATCTTTCCAATTATCTCTCGCCGTGGACGCATAACCAACTGAACATTGTGGAGCGGATCTTGTTGGCTCGCCGCATCGAGGGTGAACGGAAGAGCACCGCGCGCCATGTGCGCGACCTCTATGCACTGCTGCCGCCGGATGTCGAACGCTTCAATCATTTGTTCAACACGGCCGTCCAGCGCAGTGCCTTGGCGGTGGACGACGGATTGGGACTGAGGGACGCCAAGGAAGAACTCCAACGCCGTGCCGTCAGAAAGCGCGAGGGGGGAGCAACGAAACTGCTGGGCCAAGCCATGGATGCTCCGCAATCGAGCGCCGAGCCGGCCCCTGACGCCGGGCCTCACCCGGTATTCGGATTGCCCGGCGGGAAAGCGGGGGAACTGGCGGACAAGGCCCGGCTGCAGCGTGAAGTCTTGGAAGAAAAGCGGAAAGCCGCAAGCCGGCGTCTCGAGGCTGCGGCAGCGAAAAAGAAACCCGAGAAACCAGCGGAGGGCGAGGAGGCAGTAGACGAAGACGCATACTTCTACGGTCGTGATTTGGAGCGGCGCGAGCGAATGCGACAGCTCTATCGCCAGCTCGAGAAGACCAAGGAGTGGGCCGAGAACAACTACCACCATCTCACCATCGATAAACAAGACGCCTCGCTGATCAGCGTCAATGCGTTTTGGGAGGATTTCGCCAACCATGATCCCGCGCAGCCGTTTTTGTCAACCCACCTCGCGGAAGCTTCGCGCAACTTCCCCGAAATGCTGTTGGCATTGGCGGTGCTTGACGTGCCTTTCACGGCCGAGGAGCACAAGAGCAGGTTTGAAGACAATCACATGACGCTCGTTCCGAGCGGCCCCGTCGTGCTGTTCCACGAAGAGATTAAGCCGGCTGAAGCTCCTTCAGAGGCTGGCCAACTGCTTGTCAGCCAGAACTTCTTTAAACAAGGTGATCGCTATCGCACGGTGAACGGCGAGAAGGTTGACAAGTTCGTGACCGAGGAGTTTGTCCGACAAACAGTCTACGGTTGTCAAATTGTGATTACGAACCCCACATCGGCGCGACAAAAGCTAACGGTGTTGGCTCAAGTGCCCAAGGGTGCCATTCCGGTGCTCGGTGGAAAGGCAACCACCACTTTGAATGTCGATCTGGAGCCGTACCATACGAAGACGCTGGAATATCACTTCTACTTTCCCGCCGCCGGACAGTTCCCTCATTTCCCGGTCCATGTGGCGAGGAACGAGCAACTGGTCGCGGCTGCCAATCCCATGCGATTCAATGTGGTCAAGCGACCCACTCAGATTGACACCGAATCGTGGGACTACGTCTCGCAGTACGGATCGCTGGAGGACGTGGTGCAATTCCTGAACAACCACAACGTCGAAGAGCTGAACTTGGAGCGGATTGCGTGGCGGATGCATCAGAAAGGTGCGTTTGAACGCATCATTCCACTGCTTGAGCAGCGTCATGTATACAATCACACGCTCTGGTCTTACGCTTTGAAACACAACGCGGTCTCGGCGGCGCAAGAGTATCTGCGGCATGCAGACAAGGTTGTCAATGAATGTGGCGGCCCTCTCGAGAGCACGCTCTTGGCCGTCGATCCAGTTGCCCGGCACACGTATCAGCACTTGGAATACAAGCCGCTCGTCAATGCACGGGCTCACGCCCTGGGTCAGCGACGGCAAATCGTGAACGATCGGCTCCACTGGCAATACCATCGGTTCCTCAAGAATGCGTCGTATCATCGGTCGCTGGACAGCAGCCAGCTGCTAGCCGTAACCTATTACTTGCTGTTGCAGGACCGAGTCGGGGAAGCGCTTGATCTGTTCGCGCGTGTCAATCGCGACGACGTAGCAACCGAGCTCCAGTATGACTACTGCGCGGCCTACTTGAAGTTTTTCACCGAACAGCCGGAAAAGGCGCGCGCCATTGCGGAGGAGCACGTGGATCACCCCGTCGATCGGTGGCGGAAAACGTTCGCGACGATTGTCGCTCAACTCGACGAGGCCACGGGCAAAGAGGTGGATGTCATTGATGCCCAGAGCCGTGACCAGCAACAATCCCAATTGGCGGCGAGTGAACCCGATTTTGACTTCAGTATCGAGGGTCGTAAAATCCGGCTCAACCATCAGAACTTGGACGCTGTAACGGTGAATTTTTACGAAGTCGATGTCGAATTGCTCTTTAGTCGCAATCCGTTCGTGCGACAATTCGGAGACAGCTTTGCGTCGATTAAGCCGAATCAGTCGCTGGAGGTCGCGCTTTCCAGAGAGAAGCCGAGCACGGTTGTAGAGCTGCCCGAGTCGCTAAAGACCAGCAATCTATTAGTTGAGGTCGTGGGAGCGGGTGACAGTAAGACAGTGCCTCACTTCTCGAACTCGCTTTCGGTGCAGGTTATCGAGAATTATGGGCAGGTGAAGGTAACACATTCCGAGACCTTCGAGCCGGTTTCCAAGGCGTATGTCAAGGTGTATGCTCGCAGTGGCGCGGGAGAAGTGAAGTTCTACAAGGATGGGTATACCGACCTGCGAGGCCGCTTCGATTACGCCACGCTCAGCACCAACGCACTCGATGGCGTGGAGACGTTCTCGGTGTTGGTCCTCAGTGACAAGCACGGCGCGATGGTTCGTGAAGCGGCGCCACCCAAGCGGTAAATCTCTTGGGAAGTCGGCGATCGTGGCTCAGGATTTCGTCCTGAGCCGCGTTCCCTCTAGCACGCTGGATTTTTCTGAGTACACTACGCTAAGGTTAGAACAGCGCGGAATACTGTTCGCGGCAGACCGTGGAAGGCACCTCTTCTGCACTGCGTGGGCGCTATGCTGTAGCCTGGCAACAGGTTCCAGGAAAAGCGTGAGGTTCTTACTTCGACAGTGCCACTTGAGACCTCGTCCGTGGGGCGAATCGCTTTGCTGGTCAAGACATACGGCGAAATGGACCCCATCCAACTTGCCTGGATGGTGAATCAGATGGAGAGCTAAAAGCCTGACGCCGCTGCTCCCTCGGCCTTCCTGCGAGCGGGAAGGCTGTTTCTGGGGACGGTCGTCTAGCCGTCCATCTGGTTCACGGGCGGCGCAAGGCCGTTGGGGTCCAGTAATTGCGCCGGAAAGTGGCGCTGTCCAATTACAGCCCGTAACAAAACGTGGTTTCCGTTTCCAAGAATCCCGGGCTAACAGCACACCTGCACGGTTTTGTTATGGGCGCTAGGTTTTCTCGCGCATCAGTACGCAACGTGAGCGTTTTCAGGAAAAACTTGGGATTGCCTGAAAGAATCCGCACGTTGGAGGCGTTAAACCTGATGAAAACATATACCGGTCGCGGGTGATTTTGTCCACGGCGAGCCCGACTAACCGGAGGCCGGCTTGCGCCGGGCCGCTTTCCATCCGGACACGTTCGACCGCCTGACATATATCTCCAACTGTGGCACGGCAGGCTTTCCGTGGATTCGTCCATGAAGCCCTGGCAAGGGGTTCGCGGGCACACGACACGGCGATTTCGCGGTTGGTTCTGAGGACATGGCGACAGGCACCAGGCGGTGAATTCCGTCCGCTTCCGTGCCAAGCCCCCATGTGGAAGGTACTCGGATGACGGTTTCATCAGACTGCTTTGACGAAGCCCGAGTTCGGGATGTGTTGGCGGACAAGACGTGTGCGGAAGAACAAGAGCGGTTCGCGCTGCATCTCGAATCCTGCCCAGCGTGCCGCGCGCTCCTGGACGCGGTTTCCGGGGCGGACGACGTCCCTGCAGGTGTTTCGCAATCGTCGGCCGAAGACGAATTGCCCGTACAGCTCCACGAGTTGGTGGAGCGACTGAAAGCGGAATGCGAGTGGGCGACATCGGCGGGTGAAAGCATGGATACGGCCCCTAGTAGTGTGTCGCTGAATTTCCTGGCTCCGAGTGAGCGAGCCGAGATCAGAGAGCCGAGATCAGACATGCTGATTTTTGCCCTCATTGTCGCCGTGGGTTTGCGAGCTTGGTCACGCATTTGCAGAGCGTGATGGCCGCCGGAAGACGAG
>JBNJEM010000075.1:0-18416 GCA_051745935.1 Planctomycetota bacterium | reverse complement strand
TGAGATCTTCAAACAACCGCAAAAAGACATTTATGCGCTGTAAAAGACGGGCCTGGAGACCCGTCCTACGCCGTCTTTATGCAACAATAGGGTCAACCGTTCTCCAAGCCGACCGGCACGCCTCGCCACGGCGGCATCTATTCATTTTCTTCCACCATCATCAACTGAATCTGCTCCATGTTCACCTGACTTCCCGCGTCCAGTGCCGCCACCACCGCCTCATGCAGCGCGTCCACGTTCGCCTTGACCAGCAACTTCGACGGCCGCTCCCCGCGACCGCTCTCCGCCCTCGCGTCCCGCAGCTTGATCAACAACTCATGCTTGCTCGGCGCCTCCAAGTCCCAGTCCGCGGTCACCACGCGGAACATATTGTTCTCGTCCACGTGAACCGTGACCCGACTAGGGTCTTCGGTGGGATCTTGCTGCCGCGCCTTCGTGCTCGGCTCCTCCGGCTTCGGCGTGGGCACCTGCAGCGAACGTTGCAGTGTAAAAGCCGCCGTCACCATGAAGAAGATGAGTAACAAGAAGGTGACGTCGACCATCGGAGTCATATCCATGTCCGCTTCGTCATCCGCCGGGGCGCCAAACGATATGCGTTCCTCTTGCTGGCCCAACTGGTCCAGGTGCCGGGACGACAAATCCAGTTCAGAGGGCTCGACCAAACTGTCCGAGGTCACGTCGCCGGGCCCTCCCTTGAACCGGGACGCCCGCCGCCGCGTCCCGTCCCCCGGTCCTTGCGCCGCGTCGTCGTGCGACTTATCGTTCATCATCCGGCTCCAGTTTGTTCAGCGCTCTTCCAACACGGCGTAATGCAAAACGTCAATGTCGGTCACGCGGCCAATCGCTTCGGCCACGCGAGCCACTTCCCCTTCCCGCACGTTTCCCTGGGCTTTGACAATGATGGATTCCATGGGGCGATCAAAAGGCCCCGTGCCGCTGAGTCCGGCATCGACGTACTCGCCCACCTCCCTTTCCTGTTCTTGCAAGGCGTTGGAAAATGGCTCACCGTCGCGGCGAGCGACCGTGGCGTCACCCTGCTCATTTTTTTTCACAATGATAATAATGGCATTTTCCTGCGACACGTTAATGCCGCGTTGTGCCGGCGGCAGTTTGACCGTGGCCGCCTCGTCCATCTTCGACGCGACCAGGAAAAAGATGAGCAACAAGAACACGATGTCGATCATGGGGGTGATGTCCATTTCCGCATCGTCTTGCCGGCGCTTTCGCCGGAGGGAAACCAGTCCGGCGTCATCCAGTTTGCTTTGTCTCATGCGCTCGCTGGCTCCCGAATCATGCCGCCTGGGCTCGCCGCGCCACGCGGCGGCCAAGCTATTTGTGCCGAGGGTCACTGGCCGCCAAGCCCGCGTGGAAAGACTCCAGGAATCGAGTCAAACCGGCGGCCACCAGATCCTCCATTTTTCGGATCCGCACATTGATACTGGCCACGGCCAGCAACAGGGGAATGGCGATGGCCAACCCGCACGCCGTGGTGATCAAGGCGAAACTGATATCACCGGCCAGCTGGGCCGGCTTGACCGTTTCGCCACTGGCCAACGTCTTAAACGCGCCCATCATGCCCATCACGGTCCCCAACAGCCCCATCATGGGCGCGCTTTTGATGACGGTATTCACCCAGCTCAGCCGGTACTCCAAATCGGCCAACACGTCGCGTTGAAACCGATCCACCACCAGTTGCCGCACCTTGGCATAGCCAATATCGCGGTTGACGATGGCCAGCCACGCCAGTTGCGACATCGCTCGCTTGTCGGTTTCGAGCATCTCGCCCGCCGCCTCGAAATCACCGCGAAGAACGGGTTCGTCCAAGTCGTCCAAAAAATCGGCCTGCTCGTCTTCGTTGCGAAACCGCTTCTCCCGCACGCGATTCCAAACCATCACCACGCAGAAGACCCCCCAAACGGCAATCATGGCCAGGGCCGCATACATCAGTTTTCCCAGCACGGCAAAAACATTAAGTTCGGCAATTAGCATTGCTTCGTTACTCGATGAAAATAAAACCCTTGATTGGGAAACATGAAACCATGCATACCGGTCGCGGATGACTTTGTCCGCCGCGAGTCCGACCAACGGGAGGACGGCTTGCGTCGGGCCGCTTTCCACCCGGAGACCGCCCGAAGTATATCAGGCTCGAAAGCCTGACGCGCACCTCATGTCGGCACCGGGCGGTACCGCTGGCTCTCCACGAAATACTCAAAGCCGCCCCCGGCCGGCCGCACGCCAAAAACTGTTTTCTTGATCTGCTTCACGCTACTCTTACCATTTTCCTCGGCGTACTCCAACTCAATCCGCGCCAGTTGGTTTTCCACGGGCGGTGGATAAAACTGCACCACGATTCGGCCAGCCGTCTCAATGCCAGCCGCCCGCAAAAGCCGTTCATCAAATCCCTTGAGCGTCCCGGACGTCCACAGCATATAAAGCCGATCCTCGCTCTCCCCCCCGGGACCACTTCGCCTATCCGGCTGGCTCTTGCTCAGATTCCGCGCGTAATCGACCTGTTGCTCGCCGCCCCCGATCACCCCTAGTTCAATGCCGAAATGATCCAGTTGCCGAGCATACGCGTCCAGGCTGCTGCTGTTGTACCTGATCTCCCAGCGTTCCCCTCGCGGAATGATGTTGTCGCCCTCCCCGAGCGGCCCGGGCGGCCGGCTATCCCCCAACCCGCTCCCCGTCTTGCTGCTGACCATGCTCGTTTGCAGCGCGTCCAGGGACGCCGCCTGCTCGCTCACCACCTCCGTCATCGCTTCCAACAACTGTTCCACAACCGGCTCGGTCTCCTCCTGCAATTCATCAATCCCAGGCGCTTCCAGATCCCGCGCGATGCCCGCCGCGTGATCCCCGCGGCCCGCGATGTTCTCCGCCCGCACTACGTCACTCTGCTCAGTCTCGAGATTGATATTCTGGCCCAGCCAGAGCAAAAACATAAGCGCGACCGCCAAGCCGACCAGAATATTCAACGCGATGACCCAACTGGCCGCCCGGTCATAGGCCGAAACCGCCAAGGGGAATTGTTTCGTTTGAGTCCCCATACTTACACCATGACACTCAACAACGCTACCCAAAGGCCATCACAAAACCGTTCAGGCTTCTTGCTCGCCAAGCGGCGTTCGAAGCGGGAATCACGTTTTGCTTCCGGCGGTAAAACGCCCTTAAAAACCAGTCCGGCTTACCACCGCCCAACGCGTTTTCGAAGCGGGAATCACGTTTTGCTTCCGGCGGTAAAACGCCCTTAAAAACCAGTCCGGCTTACCACCGCCCAACGCGTTTTGGAAGCGGGAATCACGTTTTGCTTCCGGCGGTAAAAGGATTGGGAACAAATCAGGCTGGGTGGTGAGCGGGTTCGAAACCCAAGCCAGCGCCCATGGACACTGAAAACATGGAACCAGCGCGCGTGCCACCACACTTGTCCACCATCACGGCCCTACACTCAATCGGGATCGAGAAAAACGGCATCCGGCCGGACCGACTTGTACCATCTTTTCCATTTCTCAATAACCGCCCTCAGTTCATCGGGGGACGGTTCGTCGGATAAACCAAACCCGCCCACTTTTCGGCTGGTTAGACGAAGGGCGTCTCGAGCTGCTCGCACGACTCGAGGATCGGGATCGGTCAAGGCATGAATCAACACCGGCACGTTATCCAACTCGCCCTGACGTCCCAGCGCGCGAGCGGCCACCACGCGGGCTTTATACGATTGTCCCGAGCGGAGAATGCGAACCAACCGCGTGGCGTACTCCCCGCCGCCTTGTTCCAGCCCGCTCAATGATAAGGTGCCGGGGGTTTCCAGCATACTTTCGATTTTCTCCCCCTCCTCGTCCTCCAACATCGTAATCAAATCGTCCACCTCGCCGGTAATGGCTGGCGACACGATCCGACTGCCGCGTACCCGGGCCGCCGCCACATCGGTGGGCAGTCCCCGGCCGCCGTGCAGGATTCCGTCCCGATCCACGTCGCGTTCCACCGTCAACTGCGTGCCGCGGACCAAAAACAACACGCCAAACGCCGTGGCCACCGGTGAGCTGCAGCATATGAAGTCCCCCGGCCCTCGCCCCCAAGACCCGTCCTCCTTCTGTCGTTCGCGCAGGATCCGCACGCCCTCGTCGTACCAGGCCGGTTCCGGCTCCTCGCCCCCCTCCAATTTGTCCTTGAAACTGTATAACCGCTCCATCGCGTACAGGTGGTAATACTGATGTTTTCCGGTGCTCAGCGACGTTCGACTGAACCACCGGTGGCCATCTTGCACCGCTCGCTGCCAATACCTCATGGGCACGCCGCCGCTCGCTTGATCAACCGACCCTTCCTCCTGCTCTCGCTCGCGCACCGGCACCAGGGCGGGCGGCAAGTCCTCACTGGACGCCGCGCGCTCCCTCCGCGTGTCCACCAGCCCCAGAAAATCGGCCCCCACGTACAAGCTCCCGAGCCCCGCCGCCGTTCGCGCCCGCTTGATGTCGCCGGACGGCTGTGGCTGCCGGCTGTAGTTGCTGGGATCAGGGCCCAAGGCCCGCGTCATCGGATCACGTCCCTGGTAGGCCCACCCTCCCTCCGGGTCCTGGACCCGAATCACGTAGTTTACCACGTCCACCATGCTTCGGTTCGGAACCTCCAGGCCCGCGTCCCGCGCGGACCAGAGCCCCAGGACGGCATATTGCAGCTGCGACAGGTCGCCCGTCTCCTGATGCGGATCGGTCATGTATCCCCATCCGCCATGGGGTTTCTGGCGATCTAACAGCTCAGCCAGGTACGCCTGGGTGGTTGAGACATGCTGTTGCGACTGCACTTCCGACAACAGCATCAAGACAATGCCCAGAGTGTAGTTTCTGCTCCTGTTCGCCTTGCTTCGGCCCACCTCCCGCACCACCCGCTCCAGGGCTCCTTGCGTCAGCTGCGGCAAGGCGCGCGGGTCATTCCCAAACCGGCGGTTGTATTTGTAGGCCGCGAGCCCAACCAGGGCCTCCCCCCCCAACAGCTGCCCCTCCTGGGTCTTCCCGTGCTCCTCCAAATAGGCCATGGCCGCCGCCGCCATCCGCCGTACCTCGGGGCTCTCCGGCGTGTACCCGTGCAACCTGCCCCCTAACGGGATGTGCACGATGGCGATCGCCAACAGCGCCACAATCCCCTTTATACCCGTCGCGGATGACTTTGTCCGCCGCGAGTCCGAGCAACGGGAGGACGGCCCGCGTCGAGCAGCTTTCCACCCGGACAAACCGGACAAATCCGGCTGCCTCAAGTGTAATCGACTCCGTCCCCAAACGGGCAAGCACCCCATCCCGTTGATCACCATCATGAGCCCCCTCTTTGGGAAACCGCGGCAGCTGCTCTCGCAGCCTTGAGCCACGCCTTCATCCCCCGCTTGATCCCCCGGGCCGAGAACCCCGATGGTGCGACCCCATTCGCGCGGAACCGCCTGGGCGACCGCCTTACCGAAGTTTCCACGGCACCCCCGGGCAGTAGAAGTATGATCTGTTCCGAAGCATGAATAAGCTATTGGATCCTACCGGGGGTTGCCTGGAGTGTCAACCAACGAACCCCGCCAAGTCCTTGGGACCACCAGGGTTGCTAACAGGATCCCCGGAGTCAGCCCGCCGGTTTCGACACCGGCCCGGAACCCTAACCGATCGCCGCCGCGTGCCCCCGGGGAAATCTTTTGAGCAATAGTAATCAAGAGAAAGAGAAAACACGAGGGGCTTCGATCAGGGGGGACTGTCGCGGGCAACGGTCTCGCTGTCCGTCATCTTCCGACTCCTGAGCTACGCGGCGCCCAACCCGCCAGACCCCCACGAGTTCATCTCGTGGGTGAATCAGACTCGTGAGCTAAGGCGGCGCGAGACGTAGTTCACACGGGCTTGTGGCATATGGCGTTCATATTGTACGCCCCGAACGTTCCCGATTTCAGGTTTCGGGTATTCTGGAAGAGATATAAACCCCTATATCGTAAGGACTTAGGGAGCACGCCGTGTTGGTACTTATGAGGTTTTCGAGAGGTATCATCTTGTGGTACTTAATCCGCAGGAAATCTGCCGGATAGAGGCGGCCACAGAGGCCTCAGAATGCCTTAGCAACGCGATCGACCATACCGCTGAGCAACCCGTCTCCCGCGTCTCCTGGCCCTGTGTGAGCCTCTCAGTGCTCAGCTCGCAGCCCTTCCTCTCCACCAACAACTGGCGATTAGTCCCATCCCAAAAAAAGGCCACCCATGCAGGGGGATCGCATTGCAGCCGTCAACCGTGGGGGATTAAAACTCCTATCAGTTATCAGTCATTAGTAAGCTAGCAATCCGCGTGGAATTGTGCTTCAATGGCATCGCTCATCGCGGGGATTTTGAAATCAGCGTTTGCCTACTCTGTGACCACCCACGTTCAACACAAGGAGATTTCCATCATGAGATCTGCGATTCTGACTCTCGTTGCCACTTTTGTCGCCTGTGGGGCGGCTGTCGGGGCCGAACCCAATGAACACTTGAAGGACTTTGGTCCCTTCATCGGTAACTGGCGATACGAGGGACCGTTTTTGCACGACGTGTCGGATGAGGGGGAGAAGGGTACCAAATGTGTGGTCGATTTCTCGTGGAGATGGATCCTCGGTAAACACGCCGTAATGATGGATTGGTCAGTCAACTTTGAGGAAGGTGCCACACTATCTGGCAAAAAACTGAGCGGATGGAATGCGGCAGAGGAGAAGATTGTGGGCGGCGGCATGAGTTCGATGGGGGGCATGGGCATTAGCTCGAGTGTTATAGACGGGAACACAATCACTACAACTGTTGAAAACGTTGATGACTCGGGAACGAAATCGTCAACACAATTTTTCATAAAGAAGAAGGAGAAGGACACACTAACGTGGCAACCGTTGGGACGTACTGTGGGGGATGTTGAAGGGGAAAGCCCCATCTACACATTCAAACGAATTAAACGAAAGGACGCCAAGAAGGCGGCCGATACCGGGCAGGTTCCTCAAGAGCTGAAAGGCTTCGGACCGTTCGTTGGACAATGGCGATACGATGGCAAATTGCTAGAAGACGTTCCCGGGTTTCATGAGAAAGGTGCCCCACTCGTCGTTCGTCTGTCGATTCGGCGGATTCTGGACAAGAAGGTCGTAATGGAAGATTGGTTGATGCAATTCGCAGATGGCAACGAGCTTTCAGCGAAAGTCTTGGTCGGTTGGAACGCGGCAGATAGCAAGCTTGCTGTTGGCCTAATGAACTCCGTGGGAGCTATTGCACTTGGCAATGTGAAACTTGATCCCGAAGCGAAGACAAGCACTCTGTCTACGACGGGTGTGAACGTTGAGGGCGAAGAGACATCCTATCAGGCCATGCTAGAGAAGACGGGGAAAGACACACTCACCTGGCAAAGACTGGGAGCCTCGGCCGGTCTGGTCGAGGGCGAGGGCCCCGTCTACGAATTCAAGCGAGTCAAACGCTCGGGTAAGAAAGCAACCAAGTAACAGTATCATGCCAAGGAGACATACCATGAAACGAATCACGACGTTCGCCGTTGCCGCAATGTTTATTTGTGGAATTGCCGTCGCCCAACCGCTGCGGTCTTTGAAAGATCGCATTCACTGAAAAGAGTATCCAACGACTGAATCCGTACCTTCCTCCCTTTATCACCGTTTTCTGTTCTGGGAGTAGATCTATCAGCAAATGAAGTCTGAGCAACAAACCCGCGTACAACATCCGGTCGTCCACTCAGTGTTTGATGCGTAACGTACCAAGACCAATCATCCCTGGACGGCAGGCATGAACGTGAGAATCGCAATCAACAGCCACGCCGCAATTGTCGAATGCCACAGTCGAGACGCCCCTGGCCAATTGTTTCTATCGGCGAAAAAGTGTAACACGGTCCCGAAAACGGGAAGCACTAGAATGATCGGAATCATAGGATAATCTGCAAACCCCATCGCCAAACGCCAATGAGGGGCGAGCCAATTCCCGAACAATATTACCCATTCCATGGCCATGTACGCGTACGCCGATGTCGTCAAGACAACGTGACTCGATACTAGGATGCGAATAAATGCAAACTTCATAACTCGCATTCCATGTGGCTCAGGTCAGCCTTTATATTGTCTTGGCCGCAAGCGTCCGTTTTCGTTCCGACGTGTACTCCCACCATGGCTTGGCTGGTTCCCCAGCCATAAACCGGACGGCGGCGATGAACACATCGATCACACACGGATCGAAACGTTCTCCGGTGGTCCGGCACAAGGAGTCGTACATCTCGTACGGATCTTGACCCAGCAAATGCTGCGGAGATCGCACACCGATCAAACGCAGCCGCGACTCAATCGCGGGACCAACGTTCGGGATCTGCTGCAAATCGGTGACGTCGGTTCTGTTTATACTCTTCATGCTTGTCGCCACCAACTCATCCATGTGATCGACAACTGAAGCACTGTCGCAATCGAAACCCAAATGAAGTACGGTACCTGGGCCACGGCGACCCATTTGTAATGCCGCCAGATCGCGATTATCATCCACATGATCGTGCCCCAGACAATCAGGATGTCGACGGAAGCGAGCGGCAGATTCCGCATCCCAAACTGAATGGGCGTGAAGCTCACGTTCGCGGCCAGATTGATGGCAAACGGTACGGCTACCGTCCATGGTACTTTCTTGCGGACGGCTTGCACGAACACAAAGCCGAAAGTCAAAATAATAATGGGATAGAGAATCTGCCAGATCAAGCCGATGGTCGCTGGTGCCGGCGTCCAACTCGGCTTCCACAGGCTGTTGTACCATTCCATCCAAGTCATAGCAGGAAAAGCCTCGAAATGTGCCAAGTCGGCCTTGTCATGTGATGCTGTTGATAAATCCAGTGGGTTACGCAGAGAAGGTGGCCTCAACGTTCCCGACCCGAGTGAATGTGGCAGTGATCCGGTCCCCCGGCTCAACCGGCACGAGTTCCACTGCCGAGCCGGGGATTACCACTTGTCCGGCCCGAAGGTGTTCACCATGCCGGACGAGGTGATTAGCAAGCCATTGCAGTGACTTCAACGGCCCGCCCATGATCTCGGCACCGATGCCGGACGCCGCCAGCTTTCCATTTCGGAAGAGCCCCACACCCTCCAAATCAAGATCGACACCTGTTGGTGGGACTCTCTGATCTCCGACGACCAACCCCGATGGATGCCGTTGGATGCGATCAACTCCTGCAAGGTTGGTTCTCCGCACCAGAACTTGTAGTTGTGAATTTCGATTCCGGAGGCTACCCATTCAATGGCCTCGAGCAGCTTCGTCTCGTCTTCGACCTTGGCTGCCACATCTTCCCCAATACCCAAAACGAACTCGGGCTCCACGGCACACTCCACGTACTCATTCCAGTTCAGCAACGTGTTACCGAAGCGGACGTGCGGAGCCATCACCCGACCGCAGATCGGCTCACTTAGGCCAAACTGTTGCTGGATTGCCCTGCTTGTGCAGCCGACCTTGTAACCGACGACCCGTTCCCCCTCGGCAACACGGGCGGAAATCACTCGTCGCTGCACCTCGTAGGCGTCGTCAATCGAAACAGAGCCGAGGTCGAACGTGCATTCTGAAGTTGCCCGCTTATCCTTCCAGATTTTGAGAAATAGCTCGGCGATGTTGTCTGGTTGGCTCATTCTCTCCCCTCCAACAGCCACTCCTTCGCCCGTTCGACCAGCAACAGGTCGCGGGTGCATTGGCGGATGTCGTCCTTCCGCATGTCCTCGACCTCTTCAGCGTCAAAATCGATCTTTTCCTCCCCGAAAAGCGGGTGTTTCCTCGGCTTGTACAAATTCGGGTCAAATGGCTCCGTTTCCCGTGCGGTTTTCAAATACTCTATCAGTTGCCACTGCTCGAAGATCTCCTTGATCTTAGCAACGAACGCCGGAATTTCGGCTCGAAAATCAGCGTGGGTCTCGGCGGCTTCCAGATAATTCAGAAACTTCTCTCCGACGAGGTATTCAAGGGCTTCCTGTGTGCCAAACTCATTTTCGATACCTTGAGCAGCGTCACATTGCTCCATCCAGATTTTGTGTGGTTCCATGATCCGTCTCCTGGTCTCCGTTTGAAAGCGGCTCAGCTGAGCTTTCTTGTCCAGCACTTCTCTGGAAAAAGAAGTTGGAAAGGCCATCCAACCTCCGGGACCAAGCCGATCCTGCTTCGTCGTCTGCTACTCTCCTTTTGAGCCATTTCCCAGAGTGCTCTTTGGCTAATCAGCTCGCTCTTCACGGTCGGCCACGCCTTGTTTAACTGCGGTCATCTATGACCTAAGCAAATGGCTCGCAAAAGCCAGCATTTCGAACGCTTCGCCGGCGTCGTCAATTTCAACGTGACGATGACTAGACGGATTCTTAAATCGTCCAATGGCCCCCGCGAACAAATGTGAAAGTGCTTCACGCTCTGAGGTTGGTTCCGATTCATCAGAGAGAGGCCCACTTTCCGCATCGAATGCTTTCCGCATCAGTGAAACACCAAGATCCGGGGGGGCAAAGCCACCGGCGGCTCGCACAGCAACTTCTACCTCCTTAAACGCCTGAAATATTGCAGTATCAAGGTCACCACGAAGGAATGTGGGCCACGCCTTTTCCTGGATTCTTGGATGAATGTGTGCCAATGGTCTTCATCGCAGGATTTACATCGGCTAAGCAGGACCTGCAACAGCCATAGATGACCTCCGGCCAAGCTGTGCATAACTCACTAAGCTAAGTGGTTTCTCTGATATTCGTTCGATTGTCACGCCAATCGCTAATCTGTTCTTTCCACTATCCGAGTTCTTCAATTGCCAGTCATGAAACGGACTGACATTGAGATTAACAAGGCAAGCATTAGTCTACGAAATTGAGGAGGTCGTTGCATCTCTCGGCTGCTTTTTTAATGAACAGATATCAAACCTACTCCCTTTAACCACTGGATGTGTTTTACAATCTCGTCCGCATCAAAATGTGGCTTAATCTGTCCTACTGTGTCCTTCAGCTCATCGCATGTTTGCCCTGGCGATTCGCGGTCGGCGAACACGATAGTAGCAGCCAGTTCCAGTTCACTGGGGCTGTAGGAACCAAACTGTTCCACTACCCATTCGAGGTCTTCCTCGTACTGAGTAGCAAATTTGTCTGTCTGTTCGACTGGGGATTCTGGTGTACTAATGTCGTACCCGTATCCTCCGCAATAATGGATAGTTTTTACACGTACTTGACCAAGCGTACTGGCATAATCCAGGTCATCCAACACTGCGGAATCATATGGGCCGTAAGAGTAAAGCCGGAAGCGATAACCGAGAGGTACATTTCGAAGTACCTGCAAGAAGTACAGTGACTTCACGAGCTTGGTTCGCCCGAATTCGCCATCCGTCCAACGTGCGGCGAGTGCCTGGATGACGCCGATGCGGTCTTCCGTCGATGCTGTGCTATCCATTGCTATCTCCTATGACCTGGTTCACAACGCTCCTTGCTTGCGGTAAATCCTCTTGATCTACATACAATAGTACTTGTCGACTCGGCTTCATGCTCCGGATTATATTGGAATATTCCGATAGTGGCTTGACGTCTTCGGGCTGTAATTCGTCGACAACGGGCACATCGTGATCGAATTTCTTGTACCACGACTTCTCGGCCGTATATGCCTCTTTGAGCAATTCGCCCATCTGGACTTTCACCTTCTCGAGTGTTTCACGGTCAAACTTGTCTGGGCATTCTGGCGTATGAAATGCCTCACGGTAGTGATTCCGCTCGACAAGCCTCTTTCCGTGCTTGCCGCCTTCACCCTGCGATAGGAGTCCCAGAATCCGCCAGTCGTCCCATTCTAGGTAGTCGGCAACCTCCTGTTCAATGGGTCTGGGAAAAACGCCGTTTGGAAGGAGCTCCTTGAGTGCCTCTCGCAGGTGAATGTCATACGCGACCCGGGTCTTGTGGAAGTAGACTTGGGTAAACATGAAATAACGAGCGAGCATAAGGGCTTCGGCAGCATGCCATCCCCCTTCTGTGATGCCGAAACGGGGACCTGTTCTTTGCTCTGGAAGCGAAATCGCCCGGATGGTATTGATGAGCCGGTGAAGGTCAAAACGACCGTAAGAGACGCCGATGTGATATGAGTCCCGAAGCAAGTAATCCATGCGATCAGCGTCCATCTGCCCGGTTATTATGTCCCGCCAAAGGATATTGCTTGCAGCCCTCGAGCTACCTTCGAGGAAGGCGGCCACATCATCAGCTTTAAGACCCCAATTAACATTCATGCTGTGTTCCTCGATGACGTCTCGAAGGATCGCGCGAATAACGGCTGCTGAATAGTCCTCATGGTCGTATTTCTGGCCGTCGTCCTTTGTCGGCATGACATCTTCCGCAGCATGGGAAAACGCGGCATGACCTATGTCGTGAAGCAAGGCGGCGAGCCGAACAAGTGTCTTCTGTCGCTCAAGTCCTTCTGGAGTGTAGCTCAGCTCCCGTTGAAGGACGTCTTTGGAATTGTGCGTTATCGCATCGAACAATTGTGAGGCTATGTGGAGGACTCCAAGTGAATGCTCAAAGCGGGTGTGCATGGCACCAGGATAAACATAGTCAGTCCAAGCGAGTTGACGAATCCGGCGAAGACGACGAAACGCCGGATGATTCACAATGTCTCGTTCCCAAGCATTGAGCTTTATGAATCCATGAATCGGGCAGCGAAATTCATACCAGCGAGCCGGACCACTCACTCTGAAATCTCCTTACGCTCGAAACGATCGTCTAGACCTTAAGAACCAGCCACACGAATGCCTACTGGACTAACACTCGAGAAACGCATTTTCATGTCTTTCTGGCTTAATCTGCACCGCAGACCTTTTTCGCACAAGGTAATGTATCCTATCATGTGAATGCATGCTAGAAGTGGGGTCCATCCAAGCCGACCTTAGACCGCAAAGGTGCAGGATTGTATAGCCCGGATTTGCACCCGCAGATCAGCTTCTTGAGATCCTAATTCCGAGCTCGCGAGGGCCTGCCGACTGGAGCAAATCAAACGCATGAAGACAACGTACTAAGGTGTCCCGCCCGTGCAACCAACAACCTCACAGCCGTTACTTGTAGTTTCAGTTACCCGTCCCATGTACGTCTCCCTTTCGTGAATTGTCACCATACAGTAAGCATTCATCCCATCCCGCAAGGCTAGTCCGGAGTCACCACAGCAGCAACAGGCAAAGGTGCCCATCGACGTGATGAGACGAGGATCGGCGTGGCTTTTCTGGAAAGAGAAAAGGAAGCAAGGCGGGCGGCAGCGTGACGGAGGAATCGCCGAAATGGTTAGGCGTCGTCGCTTCCATCACCGTTCTCGATGAGATCCAATGCGAGCTGGACACCCTTCGGCGTGAGCTGGATGTACGAGAGCTTTGGCCGCTCATGCCCCGTGGCGATTCCACGCCTCCGGCGTTCGTTGTACGCGGGGTCCGTGACGTAGCCTTCGTCCATCATTTTGCGGAGTTGGTTGGCGACGTTTTTGCGGTCGTTTTCCGTAAACGGAGCACCAAGCTCCGCCGCGTACTGGGCTGGATTCCACTTGTCTCGGGGTGGATTCCGCAGCCATTCTTGATACTGCTGTTCTGCCTTGTCCACGAGGTCGTTGTAGCGATCCGTGATCTTGTTTAGCAAACCGAGCGTCACGAGCTTCTTCACATCGTCGTACTTCATCCTAATACCTTTTCACGCTATCGTAATACATAACCAAAAGATGATGGCTCGCCGGGCAGTCGGAGTGACACCCCCGTGTCACGAAGAACCTATAAGTTCGGGGGGGGTCTACCATGGAAGCGTAGTCAATAGGATTCTCGCCCCCTTCTGTTGAGTGTAGTCATTTTGACGCCAAGAAAAACTCAAAAGAATTTTCCCGATCGTTTTTCAGGGGCACAGATTGCGATGCATGCCAGCGAATCCTGAGGGGCTAGCTCTATCGGGGTATATCCGCGAGAATGCGGCAGAATGCCTCTAGAATGCGATTCGATGCTAGCCGATCAGCTTTGGCGGCTAGCCGTAATATCGCACGCGTGATAGGCCACGTGTGACGTAGAGCGATGCGATAGCCAACGCAGGGGCCCGAGATATCCGGTTAAAAAACCCCTGGGACCTGCCAACATATCATCCCGGATCTTGTGATTTTATTCCGGACCCTTGCTTGTGTCATTGCACGAAAAAACCCCCTGCAATCCGAAGACTGCAAGGGGCAACATAGGGTTGTCTGATTGTTTAATCGATGACGTAGAAAACCGGATGATTTTCATCCAGTACCCCATGCTCTTCGCCGGCGAATCGCAATTCGGCAGGGTAACATTCATCTTCAATCGCAATTTCGACTGTTAGGTTACAGTCTAGTTGGTAATCATCGAAATCTTTAATTGCATCCCTTAACTGCCTGAAAGTAGTTACTTGTTTGGTGACCATTTTTGTTCCCCTCTAATCTCACTTGAACGGCCAAACAATTCGGGATGCTGCCGCTTTAAGTTCCGCCAATGATATTCACCCTCGTTAAGATGTTATTTCTCAGGCTATCTGCTATCTTGACCTGCAGAGCAACCATTTGCTCGTGCGGGAGCTCAGCAATCATCGGGAAGAAGTCCATATCGCCTCGGTCGAGGTCGAACTCGCGGGAACGTTTCATGCGACACCTCCTTCCCCGAAAAGCCAATCGTGAACCGCAGAGGCCGCGTTCCTGAGCTGTTCGTCTGTTACCCCGTGGGAATAGTCGTCACTGATTGACTGCCCTGCATGTCCCATGATTTGACGTGTCACGTAGCGTGGGATTTGGGAGCGATCACAAACGGTCTGGAAGGTGTGCCTAAGTTTGTAGAAGGACGGCTTGATATCGAGCTTCCCGGTTACTCGCTTGAAGGCTTGAGAGATCGGGGACTTCTCACCGTTTTCCTTGTGCCAAGATCCACCGTACTTGGTGACGAAGACTAGGTCCCCACATTGCTTGGTTCGGACTTCGAGCCACTGGTTGATAGCTTCGAGAGTCTCTGGCCAGAGGGGGCAGTCCCGCTCTTCCCCGGTCTTGTGTCGATAGATCCGAATCCAGCCATCTTGAATGTCGGAGTCTCGAAGTCTGCCGCAGTCCGCATTGCCGAACCCGCAGTTGATTGCGAGTAAGACCATAGTCCGGAGCTGTGGCTGTCCCGTTTCGCGACAGTGGTCTAGGATCTTGCGGATTTGCTGGGGCGTGAAGACGTCTTCCCCCCGCTGCCTGCCGGCCAGGGATTTCTGCTTGTCTTTGCGGGTCGGTAGCTTGAACCGAGATCCAAAGGCCGGCAGTCTTTCGCAGAATTCATTCTCTACCCCGAACCGGAAGATTGCCTTGGTCTGCTTGACGATCTTGCCCCGCATCGTTGGCCCCCAGGAATCGGGGAACCGATGGACCATCGTGGTGAAATCTTGAGCCCGGATATTATCCACCTCAAGGGTGCCGATACTCTCGACGATAACCGTACAGTAGGCTTGAGAGTCTCGGAATGTACGCTCCCGGATCTCTCCCACCTTCCACTTGTGCTCTTGTTCGGCCAAATAGTGGTTGGCGAGATCCTTGACTGTGAGACCCTTTGCCTTGGGGGCCCGGCCTGCGTAGCGATCATCCCGGACTTCGAGATACTGGGCTAGGGCTCCATCGGGGTCTTCCCATAGCCCGAAATAGTACGTCTTTCCCCGGATACGCTTTGACCACTGGCCGTTACCATTTGCTGTCAGCGGGAAATCGGGGTAGGGCTTCGAGGGCTTGCGACGTGGGGATTTCCGAGTAGACTGAGACATGTTGGTTCCGCCAGCCAGATGACAGGAATCAATCGCCCCTGTCACCCGCAGGGGTATCTTTGTTCTATGCCTGCTATCGTAATCGCTATCGCGTTAAAAGCAAGTCCGAGTATAGAAAAAAGTTTCAGCCCACTATACAAGAGTTTGGGTCAGGTAGCTCAGCTGGTAGAGCATCGGACTGAAAATCCGAGTGTCGGCGGTTCGACCCCGCCCCTGACCACTTCTGGGACCATGAGCCGTAAGTCGCGAGGCGGAAGCGATTTACGGCTTTTTTATACCGGTCGCGGATGACTTTCTCCGCCGCGAGTCCGACCAACGGGAGGACGGCTTGCATCGGGCAGCTTTCCACCCGGAAAAATCCAACCGCCTGAAATCTATTTGACAGCTCGCGAACGGAACATGGGGGTTCGAGCCATTTTACGGGCGGCACTCGCCAAACGCGGCGGTTCAGCTACGACAGCCGGAGCGATTGGTTCTCGAAGTCGAACATCACCACTTTGTTTTCGCGTTCGCCAATGATCCCCATGTTCAGGGGAGCTTGCACGCGAACGGCGGCCGAGATCGGGCTAAATGGCTGCCGCCGCGTCTTGACGCACTCCAGCAAATTCGCCCATAGCTTGGAGGTGTCTCCCATGCCATTCCACTCGAGCCGAATCTCGTCGGTCTCCTTGCCTGATTCGGGATCGATGGGCACGATCCGAATGCCTTTGCCGTCGAGTATGACGATCCCGTTCGTGCCACGGATCTTCGTCTCGATACCCGTGTAGTTGGACAATGAGTTCATCATGACCACGCTGGGACCATCTTTGTAGTCCGCGACGATATTGCACTGGTCGGGCACTTCCCGGTCGTATTGAAATCCGCCGCCGCCACCCAGGACCCGTTCGGGATAATCCAAATCCAATACGCAGAACACGGGCGTGAAAGTGTGAACAAGCAGGTCCGTGGCGGGGCCACCGGCGTAGTCCCAGTAAAGCCGCCACTGGAAGAAGCGGGAAACCGTGTAGGGGACCTTGGGCGCGTCGCCGAGAAACCGCTCCCAGTTCAGATCTGGTCCCGGCTTCGCGTTGGGGTCGGGAATCCGCATCCGTTCCCCCCAGTCGCCTCGCCGAAAGTACCCCAACTGGCAATGAACCGGCTTGCCGATGATTCCATCCTTGATCATCCGAGAGACCTTGGCGTAGTTTTCGTCCGCCATGTACTGCGTCCCCACTTGAACGATTCCCTCGTTCCGCTCAGCGGCTTGCTCAACCTTTTTGGCCAACTCGAACTGCGTCCAATGCGTCAACGGTTTTTCGCAATAGACATCCTTGCCGGCGTTCAACGCGTCGATCGCCTGGGGCGCATGCAGCCGATCCGGCGTGGCGATACACACCACGTCGACCTTCGGATCCTGGAGCAACTCCTCGTGCTTGTCATACATCTTGGCGCCGCCCAGCTTTTTCGAAGCGGCCAC
Organism: Planctomycetota bacterium; assembly: GCA_051745935.1. Lineage (GTDB taxonomy): Bacteria > Planctomycetota > Planctomycetia > Pirellulales > Pirellulaceae > JBNJEM01. Next base: position 1,222 of record JBNJEM010000075.1, on the reverse strand, counting down.
CAGTCGCGGCCGATACACATCGCAAACCGCCACCGGCTCCACCAGCCCCTCGCTCTGGAACGTCTTCACGATGTTCATATGCGCGCCGGCACGCCCCCCCGTGCCGATGAACCCGACACCAATCCGCTCGTTGGCGCCTTTCGCGTCTTGACCCAGCACGTGAAATTGGGGCGTCAACGCGACCGCGCCAGTAGCGGCCGCCACGCGAAGAAAACCTCGCCGTGTATCGCCTTTTGTTTCCGACTTCACCGTTTCCCGCTTCTTCGATGGCTCGAACATGACTCGAGTCTCCAATCTGAGACATATTTCAGGCGGTTGGATTCTTCCGGGTGGAAAGCTACCCGTCGCACGGAGACGGCTGCCGGTTGCTGGCAACCGCGTCGCGCCCAACAACGCGGTTTGCCTCGGAAAAGGGGCATGGCCCAACGCGGGGCCTGCCCCCCTCCTCCTGGCGCCCTTGTCCTCGTGCATCCAAGAAAACCATCAACCTGGACGGAGGCCGCCGGGCATAACCCGGCCCAAGCATCCCCACCCGTCCGGCACATCAACTGGTTCGGCCCCTCCTGGCCAACGGCCACATGGCCAGGATTTGGAGCGGCCGAGCTCCCAAACGCCAAAATCCGAAAACCACCAAGGTTGGCCTCTCACAGCCGGAAGCAAAACCGAGTCCCCGCTTCCAAAACTCGCTGGATAAGAGGACACCCGCGTGGTTTGGTCCTGGCTTTTTACAGCCGGAAGCAAAACCGGGGCCCCGCTCCCAAAACTCGCTGGATAAGAGGGCACCCGCGTGGTTTGGTCCCGGGTTGTTAGACCATATCCTTGAGCCGCTTCAGGGCGCGGATCTTGACCACGTTGCGGGCCGGTTTGGCCTTGAACACCGTTTCCTCGCCGGTAAACGGATTCGTTCCCTTCCGTTCTTTCGTGGCCGGCTTCCGTTGGACCGTGATCTTGCACAGCCCAGGAACCGTGAATTGGCCGGGGCCATTTCGCTTACTGAGAACCTTTTCGATCTGGTCATTGAGCGAGTCAAACACGGCGCTGACCTGCTTTTTCGACAGTTCGGTCTCCTCGGCAATGTTGTTGATGATTTCTGTCTTGGTCGGTGGCTTCGCTGCGGCTTTCGCTTTCGCCATGGCGCATCACCCTCCTTGTGAGGTAACCTTATGATACATTCGTCACGTCAATCCGCTTTCACGGAACGGGCTGATTAGATACTGTTGCC
>JBNJEM010000074.1:0-18910 GCA_051745935.1 Planctomycetota bacterium | reverse complement strand
CACCGATGCGGACGTGACCTTCATCCAGCAATGGATCGACGCGCAACGAAATGTGCTAGTTGTCCATTCTCATTAGAAATCTACCTGCAATCTCAAAGAACCGGCCGACCGAACGACAGCGTAGCACTTCCAGCACCATTTGGATGGGAGTCCCGTCATTCGAGGACAGTTCCAAGATCAGGTATTTTGGTTTTAGGGCCCTGTTGTGGATGAGTGCGATTCCATCAGTGGACAGATTCCGGCTCATGGAAACAACCGGGTCTCCAACTGGACGGAATTTCTCATCCAGCGGCAGCGCCACGACGGGGATACAGATTGGATACCGCTCACGGGATCGCTTTTCGGAGCCCTGGTAGGATGGTTCAATCAGCCGATTAACAAATCGCGCGATCTCATCGGGAGGGCGTTGTACCTGGGCATGCTGGACATCCACGTTCAGAGGACGAATGGTATCATTCAGTTCGCTGTACCGTTCAGGGTTAACACTCGTCTGATACTTCGCGTCGCATTTGGTACACGCCCACGTTACAGAGGGTTCTCCGGAACTGGGTAGATTCAGTGGAAGAGCCTGGCCACACCATGTACACCGGGCCACACGCCTCTGCTGATTGTGGTGAGTGGACGACGGAGGTTGAAAGTCATTGAGCCGGACGATGTCGGTTTGTTCAACGACGACCGAATGGACGTGCCGTTGTTTTAGCCGATCCGCGAATGAGTTGGAGATCTCTGTTTTTGCCCCGAGTAATTTGGTGTGTTTCTCATCAAAAACTGGGTATTTTAGCACCACCCCAGGTTTGAGCATGTCGACGCTAACTTGCTTGAAAGTTGGTCTCTCGACAACGTGCTCACGCCTTGGTGTTGCCGTCACCTCTTCAGACCACCGTGAGGTGCTCATGACGCATACCTCTGGTCACAATAAGTTCGTAGGTCATCACGCCGAGAATATCTCAATCTACCTCATGTAAAAGTATAGCTTTTTTTCACCTTTGACTGTCAGATCGTCTCCACTGGGTTCGTTGGAGGATCATCTATAGCGATTGTTCGAGTGGCGCGGGCACGGGACTCGACCGCTCGGCGATGATGAGATGTGCCCGATACGGAGCATGCCACGGCTCAGAGTTCACCCCAACGTTGCAAAAAGGAGTGCGTAGGACGGGTCTCCAGGCCCGTCTTTTCAAGTACGAAATCGTACTTGATCTGGTGTCCGCGGATCTCACGAAATGTGAGATCTTCAAACAACCGCAAAAAGACATTTATGCGCTGTAAAAGACGGGCCTGGAGACCCGTCCTACGCCGTCTTTATGCAACAATAGGGTTTACTCGAACTTCACTTCGCTGAAATCCGGCCGCAGCAGCTCCGTCCGCGGCAGGTTGACAAGGACGCCGTACCTGGCCGAGAAGACGGTCTGGGCATAGGGCCGTGAAAACTCGACTTCGTGCCCGTCCTGCCCGCGCAACGGCAGCGGTCCCCAGGCGTTCTTTTCGAAGGAGTAGACCCATTGCTTGTCGTCGATGACCGCGAAGGCCGCGTTCTGCTCTTCGATGTAGAGCACGGTCCGCGGATCGCCCTTCGGCTGGTTCGCCGCCTGCACATCGGTGAAGACGTTGTCGGCAATGTCATAAAGCCACGTCCGAGGCTTCTCGGCGGATTCGACCACCAGCACTTGGCCCCGTTCTGCCTTGTCGGGCACGAAACAGAACGGCCGGCACTCACGGGTTGCCGACGGAAAGGGCGGGGGAATGTTTCGCACGGTGAGGTGGTTGCCGTAGATGTCGTAGCTGAAGAAGTTCGTCTTCGAGCTGAAGCGTCCGTTGTACGGCTCCATCCGACCGCCGAAGCCGATGACACGACCGTCGGGCGTGGCCATGTGCGGCCAGCCCCATGTGCCCGAGACGTCCGGGCCGCGCTCGACCCGGTCGATTTCGACTGTTCGCCAAACCCCATGCCGATCGATGTCGTAGAAATAAGCGAACCGCGCCGCGCCAGCCTTTTTCATCTCGGGATTGGGCCAGCGGGCCGAACAAGTGCCCACGCTCTTGAACATGCGGCCATCGACGGCGCAGTAGTAGTTCCGCTGATGGCCGGCATTGGGCCCGCCGTGGATGCCCATGCACCAGCCGTCCCAGCCGGTCGGCGGCACCCAATCGTTATTGTCGCCGGCTGCGTACACCCACCGGTTCGCCCCGACTTGGTAGACCTGCACATCATTGATCTGGTAGTCGCCGTGCCCACCTCCGAAGAAATAGACATCTCCTCGAACTGGGTCGCACGCCGCGCTGGTGTAACCCTTGCGTGGCGGTTTGTTCTCAGCGTCGCTGTCGACCCAGGTGTTCGCCGTCAGGGTCTGCAGTTTCTTCATCCACTGCGGATCGTCCGGCGGCATGACCTGAGGACGGACCGGCGGCGGCTTCTGCTGCCCAGACGCTGTCCTGGGCTTCATCTTGCCAACGTCTAGATGCATGAGAAACGTCTCCGTGCCGTCCCAGTGGGAGCCGGTGGAGGCATGAGGCTGGATGAGCATAAGCAGTTCCCGATCCGGGTCGAGACAGACTTCCTCCACGTGGTGCCGCAGGGCGTACCCCCTGGCCTGCGGAACCTCGGCATCCCACGCCGGCTCATGCAACAGGTGCCAAGTTCCCTGGGCCGCGTCCAACCCCCAAATCGCCTCGCGACCAACCAACAGCACCAATTCGGATGCCGGGTCGTAAACCATCTTCGGCCACAGTTCGGCGGGCGGTCCATGGGTTGAGGAGACCTCGCGCCACTGTTGGGTCTTGCAGTCGTAAATCCACGTGCAGCTCAAAGCGCCTGGCTGATCGCCGTAGTGCACCGGCCGATGCAGGTCGTAGCGGCAAATCCCGCTGTGTCCGCCGAACATCACGATGCATCGGTTCTTCGGGTCGTAAACCATCGGCGTGCCGGTGCGCGCCGGCGGCTCGGTTCGCAGGTTCCCGTCGAGCAGGGCGTCAATGTGCCAGAGAGCCTCACCGCAATCCTTGACGACAGCGCCCCAGTTCCTGGCTTCGGCCGCAGCCGCGGCCTTCTCAAGCAGGGCACCAAGCTTTCCCACTTCCGCCTGCGCCCCCTCAAACACCACGATCCGCTTGGCCGCCGCGGCCAGTCCGTTCAATTTCGAAGCCACCGGCCCTGGCTTTTCTCCACGCCGCTCGCGGCGGAGGCAATAAGCGTGGTCAGACTGCCGGCTGACCTCTGCCGCCAGTGGCGTCAACTTCGACCGGGCCCGTCGGGCCTGCTCGCTACCCATCTTCCGGCCGACCTGGCGCCACGTGTTCTCGTCGAAGCGGTAGACCAGCGTGCCGTAGTGGCCCAAAACCCGGTGACCGCCCGGTAGACGCTCCATTTGCGGACCGCCCATGAGGTCGAAGGTTTCGAAGGTCCCTAGAATCCCGTGGTGGGGGAAGGCAACCAGCTGGTCGTTGACCGGATCGTAGCAATAGCTGAGTGCCGCACAGGGCAAGAGCTCGCGGTACTTCCGGTCGCCAAGCACCCAGGTCGGCTCGAGCATCCGCCACGCACGTGTCTCCACGTGATAGCCATACAATCCGCCGTAGATGATCTCCCGGCGCCGAGGCACGTAACAGGCACCGTTGGAGACGGCCCAGGGCACCGGAGCGCCCCCCGAAGTGAGCTTCTCCTCGAACGTCGGCAACCCCCCGGCCCCGCCTTCGTCCCGGTAACGTCGCGGCAGTTCTTGTTCTGGCGCAGCCGGGTGGTCGGCGATCCACCTCCTCGCCGCGGGATCAAAGGCGATCACCTCGTTATAGGCCATCTCGTACGGCAACCCCCACTGCAGTACCTGCCCTCGGGCAGCAACGAAAACCGGCCGTGCGTAGACGTATCCCCGGTCTGCCTTCTTGGTCACTTTTACCCACTCGTTGACCGGCATCTTGTTGATCGGCACTTCGGCCGCATAAGCAGCTGGCAACGTCAGGAAGAACGCCGATAAGCCCAGACCAAAATTTCGCGGCGTCATCTGTTTCTCTCCTTGCTCCGTTATGGAAAAAGTTGGTCCATCCTGCCCGTCAGCTTACGCGATAACGACCCCACGCCACAAGCAATGCCTTGCCCCCAGCCACTCACGCTGCCGGGCCGTTCTCTCTGGAATCAGGGAGACCTCGGACCTGATTCTCGATTTGCTCAAACGGTTGAACGAGCAACTGAAAGTCACACTCTTGATGGTCACGCACGAGGAGGTCATGCAAGGCGACCTGTTGGAGTTTTCCCGTTCTTTGATGAATGAAAGTGCGCAACACTGATTGACCATGAATGACCAACCATCCATTATTCGACCCTCCGTCCACCTGCGGCGGACTGCAACCTAGGCGCTCTTAGAACGCCCGAAGAATAACTTGGGGGTTTCCGCCGTAGCCAGCATCTGGCAAGAGTGTCTGCGTTTGCCTCTGCGTTTGCCCAACTTCTTTTTTGCCGCGTTCCTCAGGGAGACGGAAATAGCAAGCTCCCCATTACGTCTTTTGTTGTCCTCCGGACAAGGGGAAAAGGAATGGTGGATGCACACGGCAGGGTGAACGCTTAGCACTCTATACGAAGAGGTCTTAATCCTCAAACCCGTCTCCGCCGGCACAAGGCCGGCGGGGAGACGACTGGCTGGGTGAACATCAAATCCCGAACTTATTCTTCCCACATTCCTTAGCGCGGACCGTTGGTCCGTTCGGTGGCTGACCCGGACATTGCGATGTCCGGGTGCCTATGAATCATCAATGCTGCGTCGCATGGCTAGCTCGGGGCGGAGTCCTGAGCGGGGCATGGAGCATTCACGCCAAGTCCGGCGACTATCACCGGCTCGCTGCCGCGGCGTCGTGTCTGGCGAGCAATAACGCGCCGGCGACCGGTTCATTCACCGGCGTGATCGGTTCCGCCCGCAAAGCGAGCGAATTGAGGCGTGTTTCCAACCGGCTCCTCAGTCCAACGTCCCCCAGCAACATCCCCCCGCTCAGCGCGAGCGGAAACGAACTGCCTTTCAGCTCCAGACGATTGGCAACGCTTGAAACCATGTCAGCCAACTCGGACGCCGCATGGTCCAGAATGCCTCCGGCCACGGGATCCTCCGTGGCGGCGACTTGAGTAACCAGTTCCGCCAACTGCGCAACTGCCCGGCGGTCACTCGCCGTGGGGTACACCGCCCCAACCAACTGTTCCGGTTCGATAAGGTTCAAGTGTTCCTGAAAGGCGTCGAGCAGCCGGGTAGGTGGTCCGCGGCCATCGGCCGATTTGGCCGCCGCGCGGAGACCAGCCACGGCGATGCTGTATCCGCTCCCCTCATCGCCAAACAAGAATCCCCATCCCCCGGCCCGGGCTTCCTGGCCGCCGGGGGTCCGGCCGTAAGCCAAGGACCCGGTGCCGCTGATCAGAGCAACTCCCCAACCCCCTGGCGAACCCGCCACGAGGACAGGTAGGGCGTCATGGACGATGCGAAACCGCTTGGCCAGCCCTCGCGTCGCGGCCCAGTCGGAGAAACGCCGCCGATTCTCTTCCCGGTCCGAACCGGCCAAACCAAGGACGGCGGCCGCCACGGGCCGCACTTCAATATCAGCGTTCTCGAATGCCTGACTGATCGCGTGGCCCAAATTGTCGGTGGCGGTGGGAAAACCGACGGCTTGGGGATTGGCCGGTCCGGCTCGACCTCGTCCCACGACGAGAGAGTCCTCTGTTGCCGGCCGGGTTCCCAGCCAGGCCACAGTCTTAGTGCCACCGCCGTCGATTCCGAGCACGAGGTCTTCGATTTTCATGATTCTTCCAAGGCCTGACGGAGATGCCCGCCGGCGCGGAACAGCCGCCGCCGCGCCTCTTTGGGACTGAGCGATTTCAGCTGTGCCACCACCGCCGTCTTCAATTCGCCGTCACATTGAGCGAGCAGCCCTTCAGCCTCGCTTTCCGAGAGATCGGTCAGCATCGACACGATGCGGCGTGACCTGGCGACCAGTTTCGTGTTACTGGCTCTGAGATCGACCATCAAATTACCAAACGTCTTTCCCAGCCGAACCATGGCTCCCGTGGTGAGCATGTTGAGCACCATCTTGGTGGCCGTGCCCGCCTTCATGCGAGTGGAACCGCTGATGACCTCCGGCCCCACGACAGGCGCAATAGTCAAGTCGGAGCATGCAACCAGCTTCGAGTCGCGGTTGCAGCTTAACCCGATGGTGTAAACCCCTTGTGATTGTGCATACTGCATGCCACCGATCACATAAGGGGTTTGCCCGCTGGTGGCTATGCCAACCACGATGTCCCGTTCGCACAGGCCCATCTCTTTGAATTCATCCGCCGCCAAGTCGGGAGAATCCTCGGCTCCCTCGACGGCCCTGAACATGGCCGAGCGGCCGCCGGCGATTAGTCCCACCACCTGGTCCGGCGACGTGTTAAAGGTCGGCGGACATTCGGCTGCGTCGAGGATGCCGAGCCTACCCGACGTGCCCGCGCCCAGGTAGATCAAGCGGCCACCGCTGTCCAGACGCTCCGTGATCGCCTCAATCGCCCGGGCGATCGCGATTTCTTCCCGAGCCACGGCCCCAGCGACTTGGGCGTCTTCGGCGTTAATCAACCGAACGATTTCCAAAGCCGAAAGGCTGTCAATCACCTCGGAGGCTGGGTTTCTGTCTTCCGTCGTCAGCTTTTTCGCCATGTCCGTTGCTTCCTGCTGAGGTTGCCGTCAGAATATACCCTAACGTTGCAAACAGTATATGTAGGACGGGTCTCCAGGCCCGTCTTTTTAAGTACGAAATCGTACTTGATCTGGTGTCCGCGGATCTCACGAAATGTGAGATCTTCAAACAACCGCAAAAAGACATTTATGCGCTGTAAAAGACGGGCCTGGAGACCCGTCCTACGCCGTCTTTATGCAACAATAGGGTATATATTTCAGGCGGTCGAACTTGTCCGGATGGAAAGCTGCCCGGCGCAAGCCGTCCTCCCGTTGGTCGGACTCGCGGCGGACAAAATCATCCGCGACCGGTATAGTATACGATCCGCGTTTCCCGTAAAGGCAACGCGTCTTTCCGCTCGCTCGGGAAAGTGCCACCCTACGAAACAATGCCGAAGTTAATTCCGAGCCGTTGCTAGTTTTGTTGCCACGCCAAAAAAATCATGAATACTGGTATGTCGACAGCGAGGTTGGTATCATCTTATCTTAATCCTTGCCGTACTTTGACTTTTGATCACGGAACGTGATACTCTACCGGACAAGCCGGTGACACTCAAAGGTTTACAAAGTTTTTGGTTTGTAGCCGTGAACATAGCCATTCCCAGGGTAGGCCTGGGGCATTGCGTTTCATGATCTACCGCCGATTAGTGGCAAACCTAACGCCCCACGGGCCAAACCCGTGGAATTCGTCCGTTTGATTTTCAGTTTGAGAGGCCTCGGTCGAACTGCCTTGTCAACAGCGGCCGGGTCCAAGAGAGGTTGGTGGACGATAGTGAACTTGGCGATTGGTGAAATCGACGCGACGGTGGTGGTTGTTTACCTGCTGGGCGTGGTGCTGTTCGGGCTATGGATCGGGCGAGGGCAACGTACCGCGTCCGGCTTCTTGCTGGGTGGAAGAAAGCTGCCGTGGTGGGGGGTGCTCTTTTCGATTGTGGCGACCGAGACGAGCACGGTTACTTTTCTCAGCATACCGGGCGTGGCTTTCGCGGTCGGCGGTGATCTGACCTTCTTGCAACTGACCATCGGTTACATCGTTGGCCGTTTCATCGTGGTCTGGCTCTTCTTGCCCCACTACTTTCGCGGCGAGCTTTTCACGGCCTATCAGGTGCTCGACCGGCGCTTTGGCGGCGGGACGAAAAAGACGGCCTCGGTCTTGTTCCTGATCACGCGGAATCTGGCCGACGGGCTGAGACTTTTCCTGACAGCCGTCGTTCTGGATCAAGTGATCGGGCTAGATTTGTCCGTATGTATCGTCATTATCGGCCTGGTGACGATCGTTTATACATTCTGTGGTGGGATGAAGGCCGTGGTTTGGAACGACTGTATTCAGTTCATCGTCTACATGCTCGGCGCCGCGGCGGCTGCAGGCGTGATTCTCCACAGCCTGCCGGGAGGCTGGGCGCAGTTTACGCAGTTTGCCGCCGAAGAGGGTAAGTTTCGCCTCTTCGATTTCACGATCGACCTGGGACTCAAATATACCTTCTGGTCCGGGCTCATCGGCGGCGTCTTTCTCGCTCTCGCAACGCACGGCACTGATCAGTTGATGGTGCAACGATACCTAGCGGCGGGCAATCAAAAAGGGGCGGGGCGAGCTCTCATGATCAGTGGATTTGTCGTCTGCGCCCAGTTCGCCGTCTTCCTCTTGATCGGAATCGGGTTGGCCTGTTTCTATCAGTTCAGTCCCCCAGCAACTGCCTTTTCCCGGGGCGACCAGGTGTTTGCCCGCTTCATCGTCGACCATCTGCCCGTTGGCGTCACCGGCATTACAGTGGCGGCGGTGTTTTCGGCAGCCATGTCAACGCTCTCCAGCTCACTGAACTCCTCAGCTGCAGCCGCCGTCAACGATTTGTATCGGCCGGTGTTTTCCGAACCTCCCTCTGACAGACACCTCTTGAACGCCAGCCGAGCGTTTACCGTGCTCTTCGGACTCGTTCAAATCGCCGTTGGTATTGCGGGGCAAGGATTTCAGCAGGCGGTTATTGACAACGTGCTGGCCATCGCCGGCTTCACCACCGGTCCGATCCTCGGAGTGTTCTTTCTGGGAGTTCTGACCAAGTGGGTCTCGCAAAAGTCGGCCCTGGTCGGATTGATTCATGGCATCGGGATCCTCACGGCGGTCTGGTGGTGGCAATTGGCGGCTTGGCCCTGGTTTTCAGTAATCGGAGCGGCTACCACGTTCATCGTCGGGACTATTACCGAGTCACTTTGGATATGGCGGAAATCGCAGCAAGCGTGAATCGATGAAGGAGCCTGCCAATGATCAGCAACGTTAACAACTACATAGTACCGTTTCCTTCGAACTCTCGGCTTCAGACTCTCTTCGGATTTTTTCTGGCTGCGGCGGCCCTGGTGCAACCGACCGCCACGGCAGCTCTGCCAGGTGCCGAACCGCACCAAGTCGGACTTGATGCCGGGAAACTTAGTCAAATCGACGACATCGTGGCTCGAGGACTGGAAGCGAAGAACATGCCTGGCTGCGTGGTCCTCGTCGCGCGGCGGGGGCAGGTCGCCTTCCTGAAGTCGTACGGATACAAGAGACTTCGACCAGAGCCGGTGCCGATGACGACCGATACAGTGTTCGACATGGCTTCCATCACCAAGCCGGTCGCCACGGCGACCAGCATCATGATCCTCGTGGATCGGGAGCTGATTCGACTCGAAGATCCGGTCGCCAAGCACATTCCGGAGTTCGGCCAAAACGGCAAGGAAGAAGTCACCGTATTTCACTTGTTAACCCATCAAGGCGGCGTAATCCCGGACAACTCCCTGGCCGACTACGCTGATGGGCCGAGCTCCGCGTGGGAGCGGATTTTTGCTCTCGGACTGAAGAAAGCGCCCGGCGAAGAGTTCATCTACAGCGATGTCGGATACATGGTCCTGGCCGAGATGGTCAAGCGGATCACGGGTCAGAACGTCCATGATTTCACCCAGGAGAATATCTTTCAACCACTTGAAATGCAAGAAACCGGTTACCTGCCCGACGACGCGCTTCGCCGCCGCGCCGCTCCCACGGAGCGTCGCGACGGTCGTTGGATGCAGGGTGAGGTCCATGATCCTCGCGCATATGCCCTCTCTGGTATCGCTGGACACGCCGGGCTCTTCTCGACCGCCGAGGACTTGGCCATCTACGCCCAAATGATGCTCAACGGAGGGCACTACGCCGGCACGCGCGTGCTCAGCCATGGAGCCGTTGCTAGAATGACAGCTCCTGGCAAGGTTTCGAGCGGTCTCCGGGGACTCGGCTGGGACATCCGAACCGGGTACTCTTCAAACCGCGGTGAAGATTTTACGTCGCAGGCGTTCGGGCACGGCGGTTTTACCGGGACCACCTTGTGGATGGACCCGGGTCTGGACCTGACGGTCATCTTTCTCAGCAATCGACTCCATCCTGATGGAAAGGGGGCGGTCAATAAGCTGGCCGGCGAGATTGGCGGGATTGCCGCCACGGCCATCCTCTCACGTGACAACTCCACCCAGTCCACCTCGCCTCGCGACGACACCGACGTTGCTCAGCCAAAGTCTGGAACCGTACTGGCTGGAATTGACGTTCTCCGCCGCCACGACTTTCGCCAGCTAAAGGGTCGCAAGGTAGGGCTGATCACCAACCACACGGGTGTCGCGCGAGACGGAACTCATACATTGGAATTGCTCCACCAATCGGACGTGGTGGACCTGGTGGCGCTCTTCAGCCCGGAGCACGGGCTCAAGGGCAAGCTGGAGGTCGCCCGCATCGCTGATTTCGAGCATCAAGGTTCGGGACTGCCAGTCTACAGTCTTTACGGCAAGGTTCGCCGGCCCACCTCTAAGATGCTTGCAGGCATGGATACACTTGTGTTTGATATCCAAGATATCGGGACGCGATTTTACACCTATATCTCGACTATGGGGCACGCCATGGAGGCCGCGGCGGAGGAGGGGATTCGTTTCGTCGTGTTGGATCGTCCCAACCCGATCAACGGCGTCGATGTCTCCGGTCCGATGCTGGATCCCGGGCGCGAATCGTTCGTGGCCTTCCATCGTTTGCCCATCCGGCACGGCATGACGGTTGGCGAGTTGGCCACGCTATTTAACGAGCAGTTAAACTTGGAACTCGACCTGCAAGTAATCCGACTGCAAGGATGGCGGCGAAGTGACTTCCATGATGCCACCGGTTTGAAGTGGGTCAATCCATCGCCCAACATGCGGAACCTGAGCGAGGCGATCTTGTATCCGGGTATCGGACTGTTGGAGACGACTAATCTTTCGGTGGGCCGCGGCACCGACACGCCTTTCGAAATCATCGGGGCCCCCTGGCTCAATGGGGTGAAGCTCGCCAGGGACCTTGCTGCCCGGGACTTGCCCGGCGTTCGGTTCGTACCGGTTGAATTTACTCCCGAGGCGAGCAAATTCTCCGGGCAGCTCTGTCATGGCATCAACGTCGTCATCGCCGACCGACGAGCATTTGAGCCGGTCAAAACCGGTTTGGAAATCGCGCGACAGATTCGAATCCTCCATCCCGAGAATTGGAATGTGTCCGCCTATGATCGGCTGTTGCGGAACAGACGAATACTCGATGCGCTCCGCGCCAAAAAGACGGTAGCGGACATGGAAGCGGTTTATCGCCCCGATTTGGAAGCGTTCCGCCGCGTTCGGGATGACTACTTGCTGTATCCAGAATGAATAACGAAGCGCGATTTCGAAGCAGACGCGATGCAGAACGGATTCAGAGCTCTGGCGCTAACATCGCACGGTCCACGGCTGTTAGTATAACGTGTCGTCCACTCTGCTCGGACGTTATGGATTTGAGTATACCCGAACGTTGCAAAAAGGAATGCGTAGGACGGGTCTCCAGGCCCGTCTATCACAGTGGAAAATGGTCATCTTGCGGATGTTTGCAGACTTCACGTTTCGTGAACTTTGCAGACAGTGAATCAAAGTCGGTTTCGCACGCCAACAGACGGGCCTGGAGACCCGTCCTACTTCAATCGTTATGCAACTGCACGGTATATTCCAGGCGGTTGGATTTTTCCGGATGGAAATCTGCCCGACGCAAGCCGTCCTCCCGTTGGTCGGACTCGCGGCGAAGAGAGTCATCCACGATCGGTATAATAGCAATTTTGTGACGCCGGCCGGCAGACGTACGTGTACTTCAACTCCTGTGGCAACCGGCATTGGGCCGACGCCCAGCAGCCTCGATCATGCGACAATTATTGATTTTGCGATGCTAACGTGTTGCTGTCTCGAAGACGCTGACGTACACACGTCATTGAATTTGCCAACCCTGGCGGCGTGCGTCGGCCAGCGCCCTTTAGGGGCTTTCGCGCACCTAATTCCTGTAGAACAACCTGACTTCCAGACGGCTGGGAGTGAGTCAGTGCAACGCATACCGCTTATGGTAGACCACACTTGTTCTTTCACACGAAGGGGATCCCTGATATGAAACGACGTGATTTTCTCCGAAACAGCGGCCTCATTGCGGTGGGAGCGTCCACGTTTCCTTTGGCCTGGGTGGGAGCGGCTGAGAGAAAGCCCCAGAAGGTTTTGTACTACACACGGAGTACCGGATATGAACATTCGGCGGTGCGGCGTGAGGAGGGGGAGCTGAGTGTATCGGAGAAAGCGCTGATCGCGCTGGGAAAGCGAGCGGGCTTCGAGGTAACCTGCACGAAAGACGGTCGCGTCTTTGATGGTGATCTGGAACAGTACGACGCCTTCGCGTTCTACTCGTGCGGCAACCAGTGCGTGGTCGGGAAACGTCCCGAAAACAAGCCCATGACCGAAGAAGGCAAGAATCGGCTCTTGGACGCCGTGGCGGCTGGGAAGGGCTATGTCGGGTTCCACAGTGCCGCCGACACGTTTCACAGTCGCGGCAAAGAGATTGATCCATACGTGAGTATGGTCGGCGGCGAGTTCATGGGGCACGGAACACAGCAGCCGGGGCGGCTGTTGATCACCTCCCCGGATTTCCCCGGCCTCGAAGACTATGAAGATGAAGTGACCATCGAACGGGAGGAATGGTATACGTTCCGCAACTTCGAACGCGATCTGCATGTCATCTTAGTCCAAGATACAGAGGCACTGAAGAAAGAACACGAGCGTGATAAATTCCTTCACAGTCGCCCGAATTTTCCTCAGACCTGGGCCCGGAAGCACGGGAAAGGAAACGTCTTCTATACCTCGTTTGGCCATGTGCACGATGTGTGGGCCAACGGCTTTTTTGAAGATCTTGTATTGGGCGGACTCGCGTGGGCCATGGGCAACGTGGAGGCGGACCTGCCGGCCAATATCGAAAAGGTAACGCCGGGGGCGTGGGAGATACCGGAAAAAGGGTAAAGAACGGACAAAAAAGTAATGCCCCGTTCCGTTTGTCTTTTTACGCCGCTTTCGGCTTCTATCATCTTCTGCCCCAGGAACTCGCCGGAGTGTTCCTCGTGGTGCTCGTTGTGGAATCGGCGATCCTGGCGGTGTGTTACGACTCGTTGGGGATCGCGTTGACGGCAGTATTGGGCGGCTTGCTGACGCCAATCCTGATGTACAGCCCGCAGGATCGGTATATGGAGTTGTTCATCTATTTGGCCGCGCTCAACCTGGGCGTGATTGGCATGCTGCTTGCCCGCGGATGGCTTGCGATGGGAACGCTGGGCTTGTTGGGCACGCAGGCGTTGTTCTGGACCTGGTACCATGGCAACTACCATCCCGAGAAACTCGATTGGACGCTTGGGGTTCAATGCGTGATCTTTGGGTTGTATCTTGCTCATACACTGGGCGTGAACGTTGTTCGGTCTCGGCGAGCAGACTGGGAAGACTTGACTCGACTGGTGCTCAACGGTTTCTTGTTCTTCATCGCGGCTTATGCGCTGTTGCAGCGAGACTATGATCCGTGGATAGGAAGCCTAGCGGTGGGGATGTCGCTCTTTTATGCGTTGCTGGCCCTGTGGATGACGATGTCGAACCCGCGAGATGTTCGGCAGACACTAACGGCGTTGGCGGTGGCGGCAGGGTTTGTAGCAACGGCCTTTCCGATTCAGGCGGAAGCCGGGTGGGTCTCTTTGGGGTGGGCGGCGGAAGCCGCCTTGCTGTGGTGGTTCGGTCAGCGAATTTCAGTGCTTGCCTTACGCCTTCTGGGCGGAGGTTTGGCTGGCGGTGCTGTCGTTCGCTTACTGGTCGTTGATTTGCCGGACGGTCTGCGAGAACCGTTCGTGCCGATTTTCAATGAGGTTTTCGTACCCGCTCTTTGTGTGGTGCTCTTCCTCATGGCGGGCCTTGCCGCCACGGAGCGTTTTCTTCCCCGGCGCCATCGGATGGAACGGATCCTGGTTCACATCGCTGGGGCAGGCGTGGTGGCATTGTTGTGGTATTTGCTGTCGGTCGAATGTTACGACTATTTCAAAGCTTGGGCCCATGTGCCTGGGATGGATCGACAGGAGTGGCTTTGGCGGGGCCAACTGGCGTTGTCGATTCTGTGGGCAGTCTATTCCCTGGCGGTCTTGAGCGTCGGATTTTGGCTTCGCCAGCCCGGCTTGCGTTGGGTTGCCATCTGCTTGTTTGCCGTCACGGTGGCGAAGGTGCTGCTCGTCGACATGTCGCGGCTTGATGAAATCTACCGGATCTTGGCGTTTGGCGGCGCCGGGCCGGTGAGGAGAAGAGACCTATGGTGGCGAATTTTCCCGAAGTCCGCGCGGCGCGGCTGCGCCTGACCATTATCGACCGTGGTAATCCACCGTTGGATGTGCAATGCGCGCGCTACAGCGCGGCCGTCCGCCAGGTCGTCTTCGCTCGTGACGAGTTGGGCGACGAACCCGAACTACGTCTCTATTACGGCAACCCCGAAGGATTGCCGCCGGCGTACGATTTCGCGCGGAATTTGCCAGACGAGCTGGAGCCGCCGCCCGAAGGCGGCTGGCTCGGCCCGCAACAGGAGAATCCCGACTTCGTTCCAGAGCCGAAGCCGTTTACTGAACGTTGGCCCGGGGCGATTTACGCGGTCCTGGCCACCGTCGCCGTGTTCCTCGCCGGCATCGTGTTCAGCGTGGGCCGCCGAGCCATTCGGCAACACGACCAGGAACAAGAGGGTGACGGCCCTTCGAATGCCTCATCATCCGAGCCGGTTGTGGATAATTCTCCAGATACTCAGTGACGACCCCGTCGACGTATAAGGGTTCATTGACTCGCGGTAGCACTTTGGCCAATTGGCAGACATGTACGTCAGATTTTCCAGGCTGGGGACGGTGGAGAGAAACTGCGCCGTCTGTCGTGAAATTCGCGGACCTCGGCCTAGAAAGCCTGACGTACGCCAATCGTAGGCTACGATGTGTCTGGCCTCCGGCCAGCGCGGAAAAACGCGATGACGTCGCGGCTGGCGGAATGAAGCGGAAAACCGGCGTTTTTTATGGCTCTCCGGACCTCGGCGTTGCATGAATTCTTAGTACGACGGACTTCCTGGTCCGTCGCTTCCCGTCGAGCAGATGGGAAGCAGATGATCGTCGTCGGCGGTTCCATCGACGAAAGGGCGAAGGATCCCTTCTTTGTCCAAGACGCAGTTCAACCTGAAGGAAGAGCCGGGGCAGGGTTTGTGACGGTGTTTGTGGAGGAGGGCGAAAGAAATCCATGAAGCCGCGGGCGATTACTTACAGCAGGGCGGTCTTCCTGATGTTACTGGGGTCGGCTGTCCCTTCTGCGCAGAGTCTCAATCGATCGACGGATCTGGCACACTGCAGAGCTGTCATTTTATCTTGTATTAACAGAACCCATGTCGAGCGGGGCGCGTGTGTCCCGGTGTAACAACCAGTCGACTGGTTGCAGGTGGTCCAACCTCGGATCCGCCCGCGTGAACGGATCCATTTTGGGGGCTGGCCCTTCTGGCCCTTTCTCGTTTCGCGGTACGGGCCGCGCAACGCTCGTATTGCGTGACCTGCTTCATTCGGCCCGCACGATCTCGTCCATTTCATTCCCTGCCATCCGGTGCCATTGCTTCGCCCCCCGTGCATCGCCCATTCGACTGGCCCTCGAGTTCTCCGAATGCTCGCCGAAGCTCGCGCACCCCTGATGGAAATGAGGGTGCCATGGTGGACCTCCGTTTCCGTGTGTTCGATTTCCCTATCGCGCCGCGGCGGATGCGCGCGGCCGCCGTGTTTCGCGCGGAATAGCCCAGTTGGGGCCCGAGAAAGCCAGAGGAATCGCGTAGCGGAGTCCACGCTGGGCCATCACGCCGGCGAGCAGAACGGCCGCCACCCGTTCCACCCGCCCCATGCGGTCGGGGTGTGCCCAGCAGAAACGGGCTGCCTCCCGCTTCGCTGAAGGAACCGACCATATTGGACGTCGGCGCGTCTGGGGCCGCCAGCAACGGCGCGTTGGCATTTTTGGAAAAAGCGCGCCAACAGTCGCCGGAACAGTCTCCAAAACGGCCGAAAAATGGGCCCCAGCGAAAACGTTTGTCGTGCCCCAACTCCTTATGGCGCAATGGCTTACGCTTGCCCCCCCCTTTCGAGGGCCTTCCGCCCCGTCCAGGCGATTGACAGACCTTGCCAAGGTCTGATTAAATAGCAGATATGCTGGCAATTGGGTTGTCGGCATCGGCAAAGCGTGCCTGCCGGGCCGGTGCAAAAGTGGCACGCAAACGTAGCTGGGCTTCGCCGTTTTCCCCGGGGTTTGCACCTAGAAACGGAAGAGCCGAAATTGTGTATTGGGGGGGGGAAAAGTGATAGACCACGTGGACATCAGAGGACGCCTGTTCGGGACGATGTTGGGAAGCTGGATAATAGTCGCGGGAGGGGCTAGTGCTTATGCGGCTGAGTTCCTCGAATCAATGGAAGATGCGTGGGCTCGGCGCGGAAGCCGAGTCGGTGCTTTCCACTGCGAATGGACCGAGGAAACGCGGATGGATAAAGGTTTTTGGAGCAATCCAGATTTCGACCCGGATGAGAAGGCGTATTGGCCGAATAAAGATATTCAATTCATGAATTCCTATGAGTTAACCGTTGATGAGTTCAAGTTGCGCTACGAATGGGATACACATCGTTGGTCTCCTTCACGGAATGAGCTGGTAAAAGGCCACCAAACGACCGCCTATGATGGACAAATCCTGGTCGATTACTGGCCACGTGGATTTGGCGAAGATCCTCACGCAGCGATAGGATCCATGGAGGCTCAACTTTCCGACAAGCTGCTGCATTTTCCCGTAATGCCGTGGAATCTTACGTTCTTCCCAATGAACAAAACGGTAGGAATCATCGGGAACGAATGCAGCGTTCAGGAGTTGATTGTGACGGGTAAGCAGGGCAACATCGACGGTCACAACTGTCAAGTCCTTCAAATTCCTGATAAGTTGAACAAGCGTCGCGAAAAGGAGCTCTGGGTTGCCCCCGATTTGGATTACTCAGTTTTGCGCGTTACAACTAGGCGGAAAAGGCTTAACGGCAGCAAATACGTTGCCTATCAATTTGACATCAGTTATGAGCGTGACAGGGCATCCGACGTTTGGGTGCCCCGAACCTGGACTTGTGTGGAGCGGGACCGTGGCGTGGAAAAGCTATGTTTATCCACGGTGAGTCATTTCGAGATGAATCCCCACGTCGACATCGGTCACTTCCGGCTGAAAGATCAGGATTTCGTCGACGGTACTTACGTGGACTACCCAGCAGAGCCTGAGAAGCTGCCGTGGATCAAGCTTGGAGACGGCAAGCGGCGTGTGGTGCGTCCGGAAGAATGAGCGAAGTCGTATGAGCAACTGCTGGCCTCTGTTCCGGAAAGATCCTTTGCCAACGTCTCGCGCGCCGGGCGATTTGCTGCTTGGTTAGTTTGCATTATCGTGACACTGGTGCCTGTTCTGTGGCTAACTGCTGTCACGCTACGGCGAGAGCGTTCACAGGAATAGTGCTCCACGGCAAAGTGCGATTACTGTCGACGTTTCTCTGTTTTGCGTTTCAATAAACTTCTAGTTTCGGGAAATAAAGCGGAAACAGACAGGAGGGCGGCCTGTGAGCTCTACCGGGCCGGTTTCAAACCCGCACGGGCTGGAATCGGCTTATATTTCAGGCGGTTGGATTTTTCCGGGTGGAAAGCTGCCCGACGCAAGCCGTCCTCCCGTTGGTCGGACTCGCGGCGGAGAAAGCCATCCGTGACCGGTATACTTCACTCCGCTAACGTGTTACGAAAAGGGTATCCTGATGTCCGGTCCGTTTTGCGGCGTCGCCGCGTCGGGCCCTCTGTGCCGTCCGTGGCCGCTGTGGTAGAAAACAGTTGTAGAAAGAACGGTTGATCATGGAGCGTACAGAGCTGAGAGGTTTCATGGACATCAAGCAATGGGTTGAGACGTGGGAGCGGGCTGGTCGCGAGCTGGATCAGCAACGCAAACGCGACTTGGCATCGATCGACACGGCGGCAGCGATTCGATCGTTGTCGGGTTCATACCGCTGGGCGGCCAACACGCTTCCACCGCGACCCGGTTCAGGGCTGGTTGAGCAGCAAGCCGTCTTTTCACGACTGCGACGTGAATCATGACAGATCTGATCGATGTCGCCATGGACGTGCAGACGATTCTCCAGAATCTCGGCTGGCGATTCACCTTCATCGGTGGGCTGGCGGTTCAACAATGGGGGGAACCGCGTCTGACCCGGGACGTTGACCTCTCGCTGCTGACGGGATTCGGACGCGAAGAGTCCTTTATCGACGAACTTCTGTGCCATTTCCAGCCACGAGTCTCCAATTGCCGAGAATTTGCGTTACGCAATCGCGTGGTTCTACTCCAGCAGCGCGAAAGAGTCGGCATTGATATTGCCCTGGCCGGACTTCCCTTTGAAGAGGGTATGATTGACCGGGCGGTTGAGATAGAAGTTCTACCCGGTAAGCGACTCGTCCTGTGCACGGCGGAAGACCTGATCGTGCTCAAAGCGTTCGCGGCCCGGCCCATGGATTGGCGCGACGTTGAGTCGATTGTCCAGCGTCAAGGCGTCTGGGCTTTAAACTGGCATTATGTGCGGCGTCAGCTCGCGCCGCTGGTTGAGGCAAAGGAGGACCCGGAGATTCCGCACCACCTGGATCGGATTATCCATCGGGCCGAACGTTAGGTGGTCATCCTCTCCCGCCGTCGATGACTGCGCGCTGGTCCTCTTTCGTCCTGTGCGGCTTACACATCGGCTCCGGAATGGTTAGATAAGCCGTAACCGTTCACGAGCAAAAGACTAATGTCCGCGGACGTTCGCACGTCCGTTGCACATATTGAGGAAAGGCTTTTCCAGGTGCAAATGCCACGGGCT
>JBNJEM010000073.1:0-19021 GCA_051745935.1 Planctomycetota bacterium | reverse complement strand
GGCCGGAGAAGGGCCATTGGCCCGCGGCTTATTGGGCTGCCATCGGTGCTTTCCTAACCACCCGGCACTGTTATGTTCCCCAATCACAGGTCCTTGTAGTGTCATTTATTGACGCTTGAGAGTAAACTTTCAAGTTGGACCGTATGGCTTCGACTCATCGGGGTTGCGACGCGGAAAATGCTCAACGCGACCTGAGCGGTGGCATCGGCGACTCTGAGGCCTAAAACCTGAAACCTGAAACCTACGCGTCCTAACCCTGTATGGCTCCGGCTCGTCCGGGGGTATGATGACTCGTCCGGAGGTATGATGAATTCCGCGTTGGATGGTTGCATTCGGGGCGGTTTCCGGTCAGAATTTCCAGCGTTGCATGGTGGGAGTCGAGGATCGGTGCATCCGTAAAGTACGGTCCCCATAGCGCGGGTCGCGCGCCCGCTTCGCCAACATATACTTCAGGCGGTCGAATTTGTCCGGGTGGAAAGCTGCCCGGCGCAAGTCGTCGTCCCGTTGGTCGGACTCGCGGCGGACAACATCATCCGCGACCGGTATAAAACCCCTTCTTGAGGAGGCCAGGAAAATGGCAGTTTCATCGTTTGGAGCCGGCATGGTAGGCATCATGGAAGTCCTCGTCGTGGCGCTATTGGGTGGCGGTATGGGGTTGCCTTTGGGCGTGCCGCCGGAAGACCCCGATCCCATGATGACGCGAATCGCCCCTGAAGAATGCTTGTATTACACAACGTGGGTCGGGATGGCGACTCCGAACGGGGACGGCGAGAACCAGACGGAACAGTTGTTGGCTGAACCGGAAGTTCGCACATTCGTTCAGGAGTTGGAACGGGCGGTGGGGGCGGCGGCCGACAAAGCAGCGGCCGATGCGCCAAATGATGAAGCCGCCATGCTGATGAGAAATGCGCCGTTTTTGGCCAAAACCCTGATATCCCATAGCACGACCCTGTTCGTGGCAGACGTCCGTCCCCGGTCCCAGGGGTTCGACGCAACGGGGGCCCTGGTTGTGAAATTGGGAGACGAAGCCGAAAAAGTAAGCGGCCTGGTAGACCGATTCCTGGCGACGGCGCCTCCCGATGTGGCCGAGAAAGTCACAATCAGCGGCATTGAGTGCACGCGGTTGCGTTTGGAAGCCGAAGTGCCTGTCATCACGGTGGGCCGGAAAAAAGACTATCTGATCATGGCACTCGGCGAAAAGAGCTTTGCCCGGCTACTGGAGCGAGCGGAAACGCCGCCCCCGCAATGGCTGGCCGACGCCATCGAATCACTGCCCATATCGCGAATGGCCTCTCTGGCGTACATGGATGTCGAGTCGAGTCTGAACCTTCTTTCCAAGATGGCCCCGCCTAACATTCAGCGCATCATGGACGTCATGGGCGTTTCGTCGTTGACTACGCTGGTTAGCGCGAGCGGTTTGGACAAGACGGGGTTTGTCAGTCGCGTGAAGCTCGGCAGCTCGGATCCAAACAGGGGACTCGGCCGCTTGGTGACCGACCAGCCGTTACAGGCCGAGGACCTCGCCGACGTTCCGGCCGACGCTTCGTTGGCGTTGGCTTTCAAGCTGGACCTCCAACGTGTCATGTCACGCGGCATCGAGTGGATGCGAGAAGTCGAGCCGCGAGCCGCCGAGCAAATGCAGGGAGGGTTGCGGGAGTTGGAACGGCCTTTGGGAGTCAGCATCGAGGAGGATCTTCTCGCGGCGTTGAGCGACGTGTGGACACTGCATACGGCCCCCAGCAGTGGCGGTCTGGCCGCCGGGTGGACCGCGACGTGCAAGCTAAAGGACGCGGACAAAGCGCAAGCGGCGCACCAGCAGCTGTTGAAATTCGCGAATGCCGTCTTCGCGCAGCAGCGGGGGCGGGCCCCGCGTATCCGGGCTTTTGCGTATGGCGACCAAGAGGCCTATACCCTGGAGGTACCCGACGATGGTTTCGTCCTTGCCCCCTCATGGTGTCTCACGGACACACACCTGGTCGTCACGCTGCTGCCCCAAGCCCTGAAATCCTTTCTGGCGCGGTCCGACGCCGAAACGTCACTGGCCGATCACCCGAAACTCGCCCAACTGCTGGCCATGGACAATGGACCGTGCAGCCTTTCATACCAGGATGCGCGCGGCCAGTTCGTGACGTTTTACCCCTTCGTCCAGTATGCCGCTCAAGCGTTTGCCCGACAAATGCGACAAGAAGGTTTCGATATCGACGTGACCGCCTTGCCTTCAATCAACGCGGTCGCGCCCCATTTATTGCCTTCCGTCTCCATGACTCGCAAGGTTGACGATGGTTTCGAACTCTACACCCACACCACGTTGCCGGGCGCCAACCTGGGCGCGTCGGCCCCGGTGGCGGTCGCGTTGTTGCTGCCCGCCGTGCAGGCCTCCCGCGAGGCCGCTCGCCGCGCGCAGTCCATGAACAATCTAAAGCAGCTGGGACTGGCCATGCACAACTACCACGATACGTACACGGGCTTTCCGGCCGCCTACAACGTGGACAAAGACGGGGAACCGCTGTTAAGCTGGCGAGTGCACATCCTGCCGTTCATCGAGCAACAGGCACTTTATGAACGATTTCACTTCGACGAGCCGTGGGACAGCGAACATAATCGCAAGCTGATCGCGCAAATGCCGCAAGTCTATCGTTCTCCCAATAGCAAGGCCGAGCCGGGCAAAACCGTTTATTTGGGCAATGCGTCCGAGGACGGAGTCCATGTGCCACCGGAGAAAGAGCAGCAAAGCCAGGAACATCCCACGGGAACGCGATTCAGGGATATCGCGGATGGCACCTCCAACACGATCATGATGGTGGAAGTGAATGACGCCAACGCCGTCACCTGGACGAAACCGGAGGACTTTGAGCTCGATGAAAAGAATCCGCTAGGTGGCGGATTACGCGGCATGCGCCCCGGCGCGTTCCTGGCGGCGTTCTGTGACGGGCACGTGCGCACGATAAAGACCAGTATCGATCCCAAACTGCTTAAAGCATTGTTTACCCGAGACGGTGGTGAACGGGTTGGCAATTTCTGATCGAGCAAAAGAAGCTACGGCGGGGAACTACGGCACGTGCCCGCTTCAAGGATCGGCTGACGGTGATGTGGCAATGGTCCACGATCCGACGCCATTTGAGGTGTTTCCCCTCCATCATCGACAAGTATTTGATTTATTGCATGATATAGTCGTATGCGGGAGGGGATATCCGGCCGCTCCGGGGGGCCACCACGCCACCGAGCAGTTGCCACTTGCCTACCAGCCATGGTGTCAGCGCGGGGTGGGTTGGCGGCGTGAGTACTTGTTTCTGTCTAAAGGATGCAAACAATGGCCGCGGCTTCTTGTACCGAAACCATTCCGGGTGAGTGGACGCTCGCTGATCTAGTTGGCGAGCTGGGCGGCATTCCACTGGAGCGAATTCGAGCCAATCCGCCGCTCGGGACGGCCACGGAAGAGGACGTGCTTCGGTCGAAGTCGCGCCACAATCGGATTTGTGAGTTGATCGACGGCGTGTTGGTGGACAAACCGATGGGAACATACGAATCGCTGTTGGCCGCCGTGCTGATCGAAATCCTGGCCCCGTATGTTCGCGAAAAAGACCTCGGCCTCGTGCTTGGCGAGGGCGGGCAGCTCAAGCTTTTGCCGCGACAGGTTCGCGTGCCCGACGTGAGCTTCATTGTCTGGGATCGACTGCCGGCGGGAAAGCTGCCCGAGCAGCCCATCTGGCCAATTGTTCCCGATTTGGCTGTTGAAATTCTCTCGGAGACCAACACCGAAGGTGAAATGGAGCGTAAACTCCGAGACTACTTTACCGCCGGGGTGCGGCTGGTATGGTACATTGATCCACCCTCCCGTACGGCGAAACAGTATACCTCGCCCGACCAGTGCGTCTTAATCGACGAGCAAGGCACGCTCGTCGGCGGCGACGTCCTGCCTGACTTCGAGCTGCCGTTGGCCGAGTTATTCGCGCGGGCGGCGGGCCGGGGTTCAAAGTAAATCCTCCAACGTGTTGGTCCGGTAAATACATCATACCGTTTTACCGTTTCAGTAACTTTCAGTGACCGGTGGGCGCATAAAGAAAGCCCGCTCAGTCAGGCTAAACTGAGCGGGCCCTGTCTTGTTCAATCTGGCAGCTGGCGAATGCTCGCCGATCTTTTCCGTAGCAAGAGAACCATGTCCACCTTAACCGGTGCGTGTCACCACGCAACGAT
This sequence comes from Planctomycetota bacterium, assembly GCA_051745935.1. Classification (GTDB taxonomy): domain Bacteria; phylum Planctomycetota; class Planctomycetia; order Pirellulales; family Pirellulaceae; genus JBNJEM01. Next base: position 14,827 of record JBNJEM010000073.1, on the reverse strand, counting down.
TGATTATCCTTAGAAAGGAGGTGATCCAGCCGCAGGTTCCCCTACGGCTACCTTGTTACGACTTAGTCCCAATCGCGGAGTTTCGATTCGGCGCTTGCCTCCCTTGCGGGTTAGCTTGGCGACTACATCGACCCCCCACTTTCGTGGCTTGACGGGCGGTGTGTACAAGGCTCAGGAACACATTCACCGCGGTATGCTGACCCGCGATTACTAGCGATTCCAACTTCATGCAGGCGAGTTGCAGCCTGCAATCTGAACTGAGGACCGCTTTTGGGGATTTGCTTGCTCTCGCGAGATCGCTTCCCGTTGTACGATCCATTGTAGGACGTGTGCAGCCCTGGTCATAAAGGCCATGAGGACTTGACGTCATCCCCACCTTCCTCCGGTTTAACACCGGCAGTCTCCCTAGAGTCCCCGGCATGACCCGCTGGCAACTAGGGATAAGGGTTTCGCTCGTTCAGGGACTTAACCCGACATCTCACGACACGAACTGACGACAGCCATGCAGCACCTGCGCAAGAGCTCCCCGAAGGGCACTCCTCTCTTTCAAGAGGATTCTCAAGCATGTCAAGACCAGGATAAGGTTCTTCGCGTAGCCTCGAATTAAGCCACATCCTCCACCGCTTGTGTGAGCCCCCGTCAATTCCTTTGAGTTTCAGCCTTGCAACCATACTCCCCAGGCGGAGCACTTAACACTTTCGCTACGACCGAGAGGATGTGGAGGTCCCCTCAATCCAGTGCTCATCGTTTACAGATAGGACTACCGGGGTATCTAATCCCGTTGGCTCCCCTAACTTTCGTGCCTCAGCGTCAGGAAAGGCCCAGTAAGCCGCTTTCGCCTCAGGTGTTCCTAATGATATCAACGCATTCCACCGCTCCACCATTAGTTCCGCTTACCTCTGCCTTCCTCAAGCCGGATAGTTTTGAGCGCAATTCCTCGGTTGAGCCGGGGGATTTCACACTCAACTTACCAGGCCGCCTACGCACCCTTTAAGCCCAGTGATTCCGAATAACGTTCGTACGGTTCGTGTTACCGCGGCTGCTGGCACGAACTTAGCCCGTACTTCCTCTGAGGATCGGTCAAACATGAGAGAGAACCCTCATGTATTTCCTTCCCTCTGACAGCGGTTTACAACCCGAAGGCCTTCATCCCGCACGCGGCGTCGCTCGGTCAGGCTTGCGCCCATTGCCGAAGATTCTCGACTGCAGCCACCCGTAGGTGTCTGGGCAGTGTCTCAGTCCCAGTGAGCCGGGTCATGCTCTCACACCCGGTACCCATCACCGCCTTGGTAGGCCGTTACCCCACCAACAAGCTAATAGGACGCGAACTCATCCTCGGACGGAATCACACCTTTGGTCCGGAGACGTTATCTGGTATTACCGGCAGTTTCCCACCGCTATCCCAGATCCGAGGGTAGATATCCACGTGTTACTCTCCCTTTCGCCGCTCGAGTACTCCCGAAGGAGCCTTTCCGCACGACTTGCATGCCTAATCCACGCCGCCAACGTTCATTCTGAGCCAGGATCAAACCCTTCAATTGTGTATGCTTGTAACTCGCCCTCAACTCTCGTTGAAAGCCAGTCTCGGAGCAATCCAACTGATGGCTTGAAACCATCGAACACCCCGCCGCGAGGGCGGAGCATCTAGCCTTGTATAGCACGGTCTCTCGCTGGATAACTCGTATAAAAACGAGGTTCTCAGAAAAGATTCTGCCAAATTGTCAAAGAACTTTAAGATGGCTCGTCGCCACCTCGAACACGTAATACTAACGAAACTGAGGCCGGTGTCAACAGGTTCTCAAAAAAAATTTTCGAGCCCCGGATCGCGCCGAGGGACGGCCAGCCCGGTGCCGACCATCCCGTTTGCCTCACCACCGGAAAGTCTAGCACTCCGCCCCCTAGTGATCAACCGTTCCCTGGAAAAAAATGCCGCGGGATGCCCGCTCGCACGCCTACACGGGCCGGGGCATTCACGCTAGGCTATGACCAGTCGGGATGCCGGCCGACATTCGGGAGACTGACCGACGTTCAGGTGTGCGGACCGCCCACGCCAACCGGCCCCAAACGGCTTGGCAAGGCACGCGAGGTTCCAAGCCACACGAGCAGCGGCCCGTCGCTGGCCCCACGCCGGACGCTTGCACGCAGGCCGCGCCACGGGCACGGGCCACCAGCCGCTGGAAGAATCCATCGTGCTCCAAGATGGGACCCAAAACGCGGGGCGAACGATTTTGGGCCTGGCGGTTACACCGGGACGTGAGGTGGGCGACGCGTGACGCCGCTTGTGTTGCCAACCCGCTAATACAGCGCTTTTACAACACTTTACAGCCCCTAACAAAACCGAGCTCTCGCTTCAAAAAACCCCCTTGGGATTGCGGAACACCTGCATGGTTTTGTTAGGGGCTGTAAACTGTACGGATCTTTTTTGTTGCCTTGTCCCGGGGCACCTTGGGTGCTCATGTTGATCAGTGTCCCATCGCGTTGATTATCTTGCGTTGTCGAAGGGAATGGCCATGATGTGTCGAGGTGTACGAGGCGCGACCACGGTGGAGGAGAACTCCCGCGAGGCAATACTGCGAGGAGCCCGTCAATTGCTGGCCCTGATGATTCGACGCAACGGCATTGAACCCCACGACGTGGCCAGCGCCATCTTCAGTATTACGTCCGATTTGGACGCCGAATTCCCCGCGCTCGCCGCCCGCCAGCTGGGCTGGCTCGATGTTCCTCTGTTGTGCACCAATGAAGTGCCGGTGAGAGATAGCCTTCCCAGATGCATTCGCATCCTTGTCAATTGGAACACCGAGAAAAGTCAAAAAGAGATCGTCCACGTCTATATTCGGGAAGCGATTCAGTTGCGTCCCGATCTATGTAAACTCCCGCCAGTCGACTACGAAGAGCTGGAATCCTGGATTGCCCAGTACATGAACTCGTCCGATTCCCCCCGGCGCTAGTCAGGGCGTCCGGTGAGCCCTCCCGCAAAACATTTGACTTCCTTCCGCCGAAGTCCCAAGATGGGGAGGTGTGGGGAAGCAGCGAGGGGCGAGCCTTGGGCCGGTGTGATTTGCAAGGGGGTGGCTGCAAGAATTCCGCAAGCCTCGAACCAGGGGCCGCGAGTCCAGGCACGCCTCAGCCTAAACCGGAGCGATTGCGAGCCGGGGCAGTCTGTACTCCTGGCGCCAAGTATACCGGTCGCGGATGACTTTCTCCGCCGCGAGTCCGACCAACGGGAGGACGGCTTGCGTCGGGCAGCGTTCCATCCGGAAAAAACCGCCTGAAATATAACTCGGCCAACGGATACGCCCACCTGTAAGGCGCTTTGACGGGGCAATTGGGACGGGCGGCGGATCGCTCAAAAATCCGCCGTATCCCACGAGAAGGCACGAGAACGCCCATTCAGGTGACCGGCAACGGTAAGAGACAAACAGCTGGGATGTGATGCGGGCAGCGCCCCGCGTCGCGCTGGCTTGGTACCGGTCTCCCCCAGGCGGATGACCTCACGTTCAACTCGAGCGTACAACGAGGATAGACAGCTCCATGAATCAGCGGGATGAGTCCACGGACGAACTAATTAGTGCCTACCTGGACGGTGAACTGACTCAGGACGAACGGGCGCGAGCGGAACGATTGCTCCAAACCAGCCCCGCCCATCAACAAGCGCTGCGAGAAATGCAATTCGTGCGCAGCGCCATGCAAACCCTGCCCCGCTATGGGCTCGATGAAGAGGTTTCGGCGCGCATGCTCGTCGCGGCTCGCCAGACACAGCTGTCACGCCGCGTTCGGCTGGACGGAACGTCACGCGATGGCCCCACGCGGCATGAAACGCCAAATCGCTGGCGGCGCTGGTGTCTCGGCGTCTCAGTGGTGGCGGCAGCGGCAGCCGCGCTGTTGATCGCCTTCTTCCTTGACTCGCCCCGTGACGATGCGGGCGACGGGCCGGATACAGGTTCGGTGGCGTCAGTCGATCAGGGCCGAATGGACGATTCAGGGGATGACCCGGTGGGGGCGCGACCTGAGCAGCCCCGAGCACCTCTAGACGCGAGCGGCAAAGGGGCCGCGAAGCACGGGAAGCAATCGGAAACGAGCCCGGCACCTCCAAAACCGGCTCCGGAGATGACTGCCCAATCCGCGCCCCCGGATGTCCCCTCCTCAAAGTCGGCGTTCCAGGAGATGACGCCTGATGTCGAGCCGCCGGAGCTCGCGTCGTCGGGCACGGCGGCGGATTCAGTCCCCTCGAACGTCGATACCTCCCCCGATCCGGAATCGAACGGCCCATCGGGCGGGTCGCATCCGCAAATTGAGCTGGGACCGGGGCAACTCTCACGCGAATTGTTGTTGGTGATCGAGGCAAAAATCACCCCGTCCGGTTGGAAGACGGGGGCCTTCGAACGCGTGCTGAACGAAGCGGGGGTCGCGTTCGACGCGAACCTGTCGGTGGACCCCGCGCTGGAGAGCGCGTTGTTGGAGAGCCGGTTTTTTGAACCGAGCAGCGAGCTGGAGGACCGGCCCAGCGACGAGCCCCCGAGCCCGCCTACAATCGTCTATGTCGAGGCCCCCGCGGGGGCCCTCGATCGAGCGTGGCGGCGGATGAAGCGGGATCAATCCCATTTCGCTCGGCTATCACTCAATATGGCGTTGCGAAGCGAGGACGTCTCCATCTTCGACCAATTGCGGCAATCTAGTGTCCAAGGCACGACCGCCTCCCAGGATTCAGAGCAAAACCCCAAGGGGAGGGCTCGCCGGCTGGAACTTCCCCCCTCATGGAACGGTGTTCCTACTGACGAGGCTTCCAACCCAACTGAGCTTGCAAACAGTGCGGGCCAAGGGAGTGACACGCGTCTCCCCGAGGCCTTTGGAGACGACCGTGGCCAGCCAAACTTACCGGCTCCGTTCGACGCCTCAAATGACTTGTTGGGGGGCAACGTCCGCGTGGAAGCCATGTTCGTGTTGCAAGGTGCCTCACCCCGAACCGACTAGTGGGGGCGTCGGCGCGCCTAGCAGTCGTGGTTTGCCTCTTGTTCATTCAATACGGAGGACCGACTCCATTGTTTTCAACAACTGCTGGACGCGGACCGGCTTGGACACATAACCGTCCATGCCCGCTTCCAAACAACGTTGGCGGTCACCCTTCAGTGCATGCGCGGTCATCGCGATAATCGGGACATGTTCATCGGTCTGCTTTTCTTTCGCGCGGATGTGGCCGGTCGCCTCCAGACCATCCATGTCCGGCATCTCCACGTCCATCAACACCACGTCGAACTTCTGAGATGACAACGCGGCAATGGCCTCCTTGCCGTTACCGGCGACCGTGACCGAGTGCCCGAACTTTTCGAGAATGCCGATGGCCAGTTTCTGGTTCACCTGACTGTCTTCAGCTAACAGGACACGCAGCTGGGGCAGATCGGTCTGCCACTCCGCGCGACGCATCTCATTTCTGGCTGTTTCGGGAACCTGGATTCCAAGGGACAGTCCGATCGCGTTCAGGAACTCGGATTCCTTCACGGGCTTCATCAGATGCGTGGCAACTCCCAGTTCTTCGCAGCGATTGAGATCCTCGGGGCGGGCACCGGATGTCAAGAGAATAACGGGAATCTCTGCCAATCGCGAGCCTTGCCTCATCCATTGCACGAGAGAGAATCCGTTAAGGTCAGGCATCCCGACATCCGAGACAACCAAGCGATACGGTTCCTTTGTCTCCACGGCGCGCCGCAGGGCATCCATTGCCACATGGGCATCTGGCACAGTGGTGGGACGCATGCCCCAATTATGGGTCATTTCCTCTAGGATCTCGCGACTGGTCGCGTTGTCGTCAACAATCAGAACTCGCGTCCCCTCAACGGCCTCCGTTCCGATGACGCGAATGTCGGTGGGCGCTTGCGTCGCCAGTTGAAACGCAACAGTGAAATGAAACGTACTGCCTTCACCTACTTCGCTTTCGACCCAGATACGCCCGCCCATGAGTTTCACCAGACTCGACGATATCGCCAACCCCAGACCAGTCCCCTCGTGCTTGCGAGCCCTGGAGCCATCCGCCTGGGTAAACGCGTCGAAGATGGTTTGAAGTTTCTCCTGGGGTATGCCCATGCCCGTGTCCTTGACTGAAAAGTGCAGCACGGCCCGACGATCCGTTTGCGTTTCAGTGTTTATCTCCAGGATGACTTCGCCTTCGTCAGTGAACTTGGTGGCATTACCGACCAGATTGACCAGAATCTGGGCCAACCGAGCCGGATCGCCAACCAACGCATCCGGTGAATCAGGAGAGATTCGGTAGGCCAATTCAAGGCCATTGTCATCCGCGCGCAGGCCGAGTGTCTTCATGACACTTCCTACTCTTTCGCGCAAACTAAACGGCACATTCTCCAGCTCCAGCTTGCCTGCTTCTATCTTTGAAAAGTCCAATATGTCATTGATCAGCGTCAGGAGTGAATCGCCCGACTCCTGAATCATTGTCAAGTAATCCCGTTGCGAACGAGTAATGGGCGTATCGAGCATCAAGTCGGTCAGCCCGATAATGGCATTCATCGGTGTCCGGATTTCGTGACTCATGTTCGCCAGGAAATCGCTCTTGGCCCGGTTGGCAACTTCGGCTGCTTCTTTAGCCTTTCGAAGATTACGAAAAAGGATGGCATAGGGCTGCTTCAGCCCAACCTCGACAAAGGCCCTGTAGACCAAATAAAACGAGACAAGCTTGAGGTAATGCCCTATCAGATTCGGTACGGCATGCAGTTCCCGATATCTCGTGAAGGCGATTTCCGAGCCGATGGTGACAAGGATGGATGCGGCCAGCAAACGGAACACGGTTCTGTCGAACTCGGCACGCCGGCGAACCAATAGGATGAAGGCGGCGAACAGAACAAGGCAGATGATGTACTCACTGACGACCTTGAAGGTCGTGAGTCCCGTTCCACTGACAAAGCACGAGGGGAACACCTTCCAGTAAAAGACAGCGCCGTAGAGCACGGCCACGACGCTCGTATAGCCAATAAACAAGGGGGCTGGAGAAATCCGGAACCGGAGAAATGACAGTGCCGCGAGCAAGGAAAGACTTTCCACATAGCGTGCAATAATCCACAGTTGAACCCCTAGATCCTTGCCAAAGCCGTGGAAAACATTCATCTCGCCATAAGCGAGCGTGTGCGTCAAGTCAATGAACGCCACGAATAGATAGGCAATCCCAATCAGGAGGTAGCAGGCGTTATCCAAGAATTGACGCGCGTTCCAGAACACCGCGAAAATCGTACAGGCGACGACGATGCTGAAAATCTCAGCGAGGCTATGGAAGAGTGGATAACTATAATGGCTCGCCAGTAAGAGCCCGAACAAGAGGATCGCGGCGATAAGAGCGGTCCAGTAGTGACCATTGACGCGAAGATGCTGTTCGATCGATTTCATGGCAACCATCCGTTCGAAGTCTTCTGCTTCAGATGGCTAAAGAGATCAGAGGTTTTACGGCCCGTCACGAAACGGGGGTCCCGCCGCCAAAACTCCCCAGGGTGAACAAACCCTGACTGGTTGTCTCATGGCTTCTTAGTCCCGGCTGGAACAGACGGATATCGTGCCACTGGCATCGAACACGCCCACGTGACTCGCGGAGCATCCCCGCGCGGCCGTCTCCTGCTCGAATCGCGCGGCCATCTCGCGCGGGATGGCGGCCAAGAGTCCTCCCGAAGTCTGAGGATCGTATAAGAGCAGTTGCAGGTTGGCATCGAGACCCTCCGCCGTTCGCACGCGGTCCTGATAGGCGTCCCGATTTCGGTAAGTGCCCCCCGGGATCAGGCCCATGCTCATGTGGCCGCACACCCCGGGCAACACGGGCAACGCCTGGAGCCAAATCGTCGCGCCCAAGCCGTCATGGCCCAGCATTTCGCTGAGATGCCCCGCCAGACCGAATCCGGTGACGTCGGTGAGCGCCCTGGCGCCCGCCGCAATCGCCGCCTCGGAGGCGGCCCGGTTCAGCATCATCATGCTTTGTGTGGCGGACTCCATTTCCTGTTGACTCGCCAGAGCCGCCTTGGTGGCCGTGGCAATGACTCCGGTGCCCAGTGGTTTTGTCAGGTAGAGGCGGTCTCCCGGCCGGGCACCACAATTCGGCAGGATCCGGTCGGGATGAACCGTGCCAATGACCGCCATCCCGTATTTGGGCTGCTTGTCGTCAACCGTATGGCCGCCCACGACCAGGCAATTGGAATCGGCCGCCGCGCTCACGCCTCCGTCCAACACCGCCTTCAACCAATCGGCTGGAAGGCAGTTGGGCCAGCAAACGAGGTTAAGCGCGGCCAGCGGCGCGGCCCCCATCGCGTAGATGTCGGAAATCGAGTTGGCCGCCGCAATCCGCCCCCACTGCCAAGGATCATCCACCAAAGGGGTGATGAAATCGGCCGTGAAACATAGGGCCACCTCATCCGACACCTTCAGCGCGGCCGCGTCGTCCAGCGTCTCCGGCCCCACCAGGAGCCTCGGATCGACGGCGGGCATTAACCCGGCTAGTGCTTTGGATAGGTCACCCGGACCTAATTTAGCCGCTCACCCCGATGCTTCGGCCATCTGGGTCAGCCGCAACGGCTGCTCCGACACCTTTATTCTCCTCAAGGGGTCCTCGGGGGGGTGTGCCCCCCGGTCGGTTCCCTAAAAATCCCTAAAAACGTAACACTTTAGCCGTCCGAAGTAGAATCCTCGCTTCGTGATCACGAAGCGTTTCCCCTTCACCGGCTAGGGGGGGCCCTTCGGGTCAGTCGCGCACCGAGGGTTTATCGGGACCGGGAAAGTCGGGCGGGACCTCCTGGGTAACCTTGCCCGTGGCGGCCCACTCGCAACCGCGTTGGAACGTGGCGATGAATGCCACGCTCTTGAGTTGCTCGGGCAGGTGGCCCAGCGCGTTCTGGAACACGCGGCCGTCGCCGTACTTGACGGTGAAGAGTATCGGCTCGTGCTCGCCGGCCCCGCCCTTTTCCTCGGGAGCAAAGGCGGTGGCCAACACGGAGAGGTTTTTCGCCGGGCCGCGGAGCCAGCCGTACAGTTCGTCCTCGACGTGGGCGAATCGCGGCGGCAGGTCCTTGGTGATCGGATGATCCGGGTCACGCACGTCGAGGGCGAACTCCTGCATCGGCCCGTGGCCGCCGCCGCGCCCCGGCGAGTGGTCGAGCACCACCTTGCCATCCCGCCATCGGGCGTATGGACCGTGTTTCTCGTCGCGGCCGCCCCAGCCGCCCAGCCCGATCATTTCGTTCCATTCCGGCCAGTCCGGGAAGGCCGCGCACGCGAAGTGGTAAATCACCAGCCCGCCGCCGCCGCGAACGTAATCGAGAATCGCTTGCTTGGTTTCCTCGGGCCACTCAGCGCCCTGGTAGTTGCTCACGACCACGTCGTACTTGGCGAACTCGGGTTTGAAACCGCTCATGTCCTCGCCGCGCGGCGGCGAGGTGGCCACGTCCACCGTGAACAGGCCGGTTTCTTCGAGAATCTCCTTCAAAACGGGGGTGGTCGCTTGCCAGTCGTGGCCGTTCTGACCGTCGACAATGAGCGTTTTCAGTGGAGCATCGGCGGCAAACGTCGCAGCGGCAAGGATCTGCGAAGCTGCCAGGGTAAAGAATACTCGGCGGTTCAACATGGCGCGACTCCTCTAGCAAGCATGGAAAACTCGGACGGCAAACGCAAACGGAGACTGTCCCCTTCAACTGGCGACAGTCTAACCGGCCCGCACGGCGGTTTCAAGCAGCCGCGCCCCCCGCCGTCGTCGCGGGACAAGGCCATCGGCTTCTGCCTCTCGTTTGGAACCTCTCCGTCTCCTTTGGAACCGTTGACCAGTCCAGCTTCCGCGGCTCATGCTTGTGAAGGGGGGAATCAAACCTCATAATGGGGCGTGAGACAACAACCAAGCAAAAAAGGGGGATTGACGATGTACAGCGCTCGCTTCGTTTCGCTGCTGGCCCTGCTCACTTTGGTACTGGCGGGTCGGCCCGTCCAGGCGGCGGAACCAGATGAAGCCGCGTGGGAGGGCGCGGCTGAACGGATTGAAAGGGTACGGAAAGCGGATGCGTTAATTACAGTGGTCGACAAGGCCGGCCAGCCGATGCCTGGCGTGCGGCTCGCCATTGAGCAAACCCGCCACGAGTTTTCGTTCGGATGCAACTTCTATCAGTTTGGTCGGCTGGGGGATTTGGAGGACGCATACCGCGATCAGTTCGCCGAGCTGTTCAACTACGCGACATTGCCGTTCTATTGGCCGCAATACGAACCGCGCGAAGGGCAGCCAAATCACGCGAGGATCGAGAAGATGGCGCGGTGGTGCCAGGCGCGCGAGATCACGCCCAAGGGTCATCCGCTGGCCTGGAACTACATGGACCCGGAGTGGTTGCCGGATGATCCGGCGGCCGTCAAGCGGCTGCAGCTGGCCCGGATTGCCGACTGCGTCCGCCGATTTCGCGGTCTCATTGACATTTGGGACGTGGTGAATGAAGCGACGCACTTTGAGCGGGAGCAGTTTCGCGAACGCGCGCCGAAGATGACCGCGATGTGGGAAGCCACCGGACGCATTGAGTTCGTGGACGCGTGTTTCCGAGTGGCACGCGCGGCCGGCCCCAACGCCACCTTGTTGATCAACGACTACCGTACGGATCCCGAATATGTTCAGCTCATCGAACAGATGGCGCGTCGGGACGGCAAACTGGCCTGTGACGTGATTGGAATCCAAAGCCACATGCACGGCGGTGTTTGGACAAATCGCAAGGTTTGGGAAACGTGTCAGCGATTCTCCCGCTTCAATCTGCCGCTCCATTTCACGGAGTTAACCATCCTGTCGGAAGCCACGGGGGGGAAACGCTCCCAGCCCTGGGATTCAACGCCGGCGGGCGAGACGCGTCAAGCCGAGGAAGTCCGTCGTATCTATACGATGCTCTTCTCGCACCCGTCGGTCACCGCGATCACCTGGTGGGACTTCTCCGATCGCAACGCCTGGCAAGGCGCGCCGGCTGGCTTGGTGGGCAAGGATATGCGGCCCAAACCAGCGTACCGGGTGCTCAAGGAGCTGATCAAGGATCGGTGGTGGACTGAGATGGAGCAGGAGACGGATCAGAACGGCCAGGTTGCTTTTCGCGGTTTCCTGGGCGACTACGAGATCCGAGTGTTGCGGACATCGCGCAAGCCCGTGAGCAAGGAATGGAGACTGGTCAACCAAGAAAAGAATGAAACGCGGATCGTCGTCCAATAAGCGATTGTCGGCCATTGCCTCTCGCACGTCCTTCCGTGACGCGTCGGAACGGTTTGGCGCAATACGCGACCCCTCGGAGGCAGGTCCGGCGCTGGGCGAAAACGGGTTTGAAGCGGGGCCCGAGGCGGCGCGCGGGTCGCCATCCGCTGGAAAAGTCCATGCCGAGGAACCTGCGACGACACGTTTGCTCCCGTGCGTCGGACGGCTAAATCGGCCCCTGGCATCGCGTTTGCTAGGGCAAAGTTTGGCAACCGGTACTTGACGCTGCTGAGCGAGCGCGCCACCATCACTCAAGATATATACCGGTCGCGGATGACTTTCTCCACCGCCAGTGCGACCAGCGGGAGGACGGCTTGCGTCGGGCAGCGTTCCACCCGGAAAAATCCAACCGCCTGAAATATATAGGGGTCGGCGAGGTGTCGGGTTCGTTCCCCCTTTCGAAATTGTCGCGGAGGGTGGCACTGGCTGAGCGAGCGGCAAGACACGTTCCCTGTCCAGAAAACGCGGATCGCGAGCGGAGCCAGTGTCCCGGACGATTCGGAGGCACGTGGAATTGCGGAAGTTATTATTGAGTGCCCCCAAGACTCTAGAGGATCAATTGTCATGGCAAAAGGAACACAAGTCTATTTGGCGGTCGACTTGGGCGCCTCTGGCGGTCGAGTGGTGGCCGGTGAGTTTTCAGGCCGGCGGATCGAGCTGAAGGAGATGACTCGATTTGAAAACGGCGGGGTTCTGGCCAACAACACGCTCTATTGGGACCTGCTGGGACAATGGCAACATGTGAAAGCGGGGTTGCGAAACGCGGTGGCCGAGTATGGTGATGGCGTGATCAGCGTGGGTGTCGACACCTGGGGGGTCGATTTTGGCCTTCTGGACGCGGCGGGGGAATTGTTGGGCAACCCGGTGCATTACCGGGATCGACGCACCGAAGGCATCCTGGATGACGTATTTCAAGTCGTGGACCGGGAAGAAATCTTCGCCCACACGGGCGTGCAATTCATGCAGTTCAATACGCTCTATCAGCTATTCGCGATGAACCGGCGGAACGCCCCCATGCTCCATGCGGCGGAATCGCTGCTGATGATGCCGGATTTGTTTCATTGGTTGTTGAGTGGCCGGAAATCCAACGAGTATACGGAAGCAACCACCACCCAGTTTTTCAATCCGCAACAGAATGACTGGGCCAAGGAACTGCTGCGACGGTTTGACCTTCCCACCGATTTGCTGGGGCCGGTTTCGCCACCCGGCACCCGGTTGGGGCCCGTTCAAGAATCCGTTGCCAAGGAGATTGGAACCGGCAATATCGACGTGGTTCTGCCCGGTACGCATGACACGGCAAGCGCGGTGATGGCCGTGCCGGCGAAGACGGCCGCGGGCAAGAAGACGAATTGGTGCTACATCAGTAGCGGTACATGGTCGCTGATGGGCGTTGAGGTCCCCGCGCCGGTGGTGACCGATAAGTGCCGGGAACTCAACTTCACAAACGAAGGGGGCGTGGGCGGGACGATCCGCCTGCTCAAAAACATCGCTGGACTGTGGCTTGTCCAACAGTGTCGCGCGGTGTGGCAGCGTCAGGGCCGCGAGTATGACTGGAATCAATTGACGCAGGCCGCACAAAGTGCCAAACCCCTTGTTTCGTTGGTTGACCCCGACGATCCACGCTTCGTGGCTCCCGAGAACATGCCCGAGTCGCTGGCCGGCTTCTGCCGCGAAACCGGGCAACCCGTGCCCGAAAACGATGGCGCCATGATCCGCTGCGCGCTTGAAAGTCTCGCGATTCGCTATCGCATCGTCGTCGGCTGGCTGGAACAACTCATGGAAGGGCCGATCGAAACCATTCATATCGTGGGAGGCGGCACGAAAAACGAACTCCTGTGCCAAATGGCGGCCGATGCCTGTAATCGGCGGGTTGTTACCGGTCCCGTGGAGGCGACCGCCATCGGAAACGCCATGATGCAAGCCGTGGCCAATGGCGATGTGGGATCGATCTCGGAGGCGCGGGAAGTAATTCGCAACAGCTTCCCCGTGAAGGAATACCTGCCGACCGAGCCATCACCCTGGGATGAAGCCGCTGAGCGGTTCGCGCGACTCCGTGGTTGAAGGAGGTTTAACCAAGCCCCATGATAAAGCCACTCAGGTTTCCATTCACCCAGGGGCTTTGAGGAGCGGAAACCAAGTTTGGGGACCGGCTGTAAAAGGCGGGACAAAACGATTGGGTAACCCGTTCGACGAAACGGTCGTGGGTAACAAGGCATAGTACATAAGGGAACAATCATGACGAATATTGGAATTGCGGGCATTGGGTTCATGGGCTGGACGCACTATCAGGCATACCAGCGAGTGGAAGGGGCGAGGATCGCGGCGATCTGCGAGCAGAACAAGAAGCGGTTGTCCGGTGATTGGCGCGACATCCAGGGAAACTTTGGCCCGCCGGGAGAAGTGGTGGATGTCTCCGGGATGAATACCTACGAGCACCTGGATGAGCTGATGAGCGATCCCACGGTGGACGTGGTGGATATTTGCCTCCCCCCCTCCGCCCACGCCGACGCCGCCGTGAAGGCACTGGAAGCGGGAAAGCACGTCTTTTGCGAAAAACCGATGGCGCTGACCGTCGAGTCGTGCGATCGCATGGTGGACGCGGCCAAACAGGCGGGACGACTCCTGCTCATCGGCCACGTGCTTCCCATGTTTTCCGAATACGCCTATGTGCGCCAGGCAGTGCGCAGCGGCCAGTATGGCAAGCTGCTGGGGGGGCATTTCAAACGCATCATCTCGGATCCACTCTGGCTGAAAGATTTCTATGATCCTCAAGGCTGCGGCGGCCCGCTGCTCGATTTGCACATTCACGACGCCCACTTCATCCGCTATTTGTTCGGCATGCCCAAGTCGCTGTTCAGTGGCGGACGCATGCGAGGCGAAGTGGTCGAATACTGCAGCACCATCTTCGAATTCGACGATCCTCGATTGGCCGTGAGTGCCACGTCCGGGGTGATCAACCAGCAGGGTCGGCCCTTCACGCAAAGTTTTGAAGTGCATTTCGAGAAGGCGACCCTGTTGTACGACCTGGCGGTTCTCGGAGGCGAGGGAAAACCGCTGATGCCGTTGACCGTGCTGGACGAAAACGGTGAAGTCTTGACGCCCGAGTTGGGCGAAAGCGATGAGATTTCCCCGTTTGCCGCTGAATTGGAGGAGATGCTGCGAGCCGTCGGTTCCAACAGCCCCTCACCGCTGCTCGGCGGAGACCTGGCACGCGATGCCATCGTCCTGGCCCACAAGCAGACCGAATCGGTCGTGAACAAACGCTTGGTCCAAGTTTAAACCTCAGCGAGGCCTCGGCGGGCCGCGCGGTGAAGCGTACGAGGAAACGGTGCCACGCACCGTGGCTTAGGAAACAGAAAAGGGGGGCATTCTGTTATTGAGTATGAAGGGACTTTTGGGAGCCGGAGCCACGCTTTGTAAGGCGCTGTAAAGGACGGTGGGCGAGTCTCGAAAGCTCAGGGCGTTGAAATCCCGTTGAGCTGCTCGGGAACGGTTAGATCTGGCTGGGCAGCTCGTCCAGCGATTGGGCCAGCAGGGCTTGGCGGTGCAGCTCGGTGAGCTTCTCGGCGCTGGTGCAGGCATGGATGC
>JBNJEM010000072.1:0-19032 GCA_051745935.1 Planctomycetota bacterium | reverse complement strand
TCTCCCTTGCCGAAGAACGCCAACAGCGCGATCCGCTGGTTCATTTCGGCCATGACATCCACGCAATCGGCCACCCACTCTTGGGCATCGGGATCGGATGCGTAGGGTTTCGAGTTGAGTTCGGCGAGTCCCAAGGAGGCGATTTCCAGATTCAGCGCGCGGCACTTTTCGCGGTAAAGCGCCCGCGCGTCGGGCTTTCGCAAATCGTACTCGGCGTCACTGGACCCAAAGGAGACTTGCACGCCATCGAGGCCGATCCGTTTGGCCATGTCCAGGGCCTTGGGATCTTGTCTCAACCCAAGCGACCAGTCGCAGGCCCCGATCTTGAATGTCCTCTCCGGGTCGGCCGCCAACAACTTGATTGCCGGCATGAAAGCGGACACGGCACCAGCGCTCCATTGGATCGCCGCGCGGCGATTGATACGTGGCATGGACATGCGTCACTCCTCGGTTAGGGTCTCATTGATAATATGGGCGACTTGTTGGCACAGTTCCGGGTCATCGTCAAAATAAGCCATGACGCGTTCCGTTGGATCTTGATCCAGGGTGTAGAGCGTGCGGACTAACGCATCGATCAACTCATGGTCGCATCGAATGACGGCGGCGCGCAGCGCGGCGAACACATCCGGGATCGCGTCCTCTGCCGCCGCTCCAAAATTCCTAATAGCCATCGCCGCATGGTAAACGACATAGGGATTGGAATCCCGCAACAAGGACGCCACGTGAGCGAGTGTCTCGGCGGAGTAATTGCCAAGGGTCCCCACGGCCGCGGCGGCGGCGGCGCGGATCGAATATCTGCTATCATATAACAGGTCCATCAACAGCGGCAGGGCATCCTGGGCCGCGGGACCGTACAGGGAAATCGTCTTGGCGGCCTCCTCCCGTATGGCGGGTAGACGATGGTGCAAGCATCTGGAGACCGGCTCCATGGCCTCTCTCGCTCGGTCCGGATCACGCAGTTCCCACAAGGCGGCAATACGGGCGGAGGCACTGCCCGCGTTCAACTGGCGCGACAGCTCTTCAGTCGTCCGATCCCCCGGCTCTCGTCGGACACGGTCGACCGTCAACAGCGTGTCCCCCGTACGGTGCAGATAACGGAGCGAACGGTTACACACGACGAACGCGTCCTCCTGAACGGCATGTCGGCGCCCCAGTCGCTTTTCACCGCGCCCGTGGACGAACAGCGCCAGCGCGTAGCCCAACATGCGGGCGGGTAGAACGTCGCGGGGCTGATCACAACCACCGGAACCACGGCCGCAAGACGGCTTCCGGGCCGCGTCCTCGGCCCATTGGTGGGAAATCACGGCACCCCACCCCAAACAGACGGCGGCCAAGTCAACAAGCCAGCCCATCCGGGACGGGGCGGATCCCGCAAGCGTCTGAACGGAAAACTGCCGCACGGCCAACCCTCGGGCGGTGGCGGCGGCAACCGCGTAGGGGTTGCTCATCAAGTCCGCGCCAAGCCGGATGATATTCCGTGGGCCATCAGCCGGTAACTCATTCCGCTCCGATCCCTTACTCAACTCCAGTTCGAACTCATCCGCCGATAGCTTCAACGACTCACACATCCGCGCCAGGATCGCGCCCGCCTTCTCCAACGTGCCGTCGTAATCATCGGGAACGATATCGGCGACCGGCAGCAGGACTTGAGTGTCCAGCCCTTGATGCATGCCGCGCTTCCGGGCAAGCCACAGCATCCGTGTCTCGATCCAGGCTTTCTCCAGAGGATCAATGGGCGAGCGAGGAAACAGCCAACCGAGCATGTGTTTGTCCTATTTCATTGATACATTGACGTCGTACCCCGTTATTCGGGCCAGTTTAGCCGATTTGTCCGCCGTTGCCAGATCAGCAAGCACGATGTCGCAACACCGGATCCCGGCAATGAAGCTCCAAGCTCGAAGCACGAATGACCAAGACACGAAGGAATGACGAATAACGAATAACGAATAACGAACATGGTTCGCCAGAGCACGCCGCCCTGGACGATGGGGAGGATTCCGTGTGCCGCGTGATGGTTTTCCCACACGTGAGGCGTATCCGGCTCCAGTTTTCCACGCGTGGATTTCCACCGCCTAAGCCCCTTATCCCAAAACCGTCGGGGGCTGGCTTGTTTTACGGAGTCTTCGGAGCACAATGCGCCCGTCCCCGTCTCCGCGCATAACCTCCCCTTGGTGATTCAGGCGTCCTTGACGCGCGCCGGGACCGGTTGGACCCTCAATCCTCGGCACAGGCCTCGAGCTTTCTTTGGATTTCGTCCCTGGAGAGGAGAACGCGATCGACCGCGCAAGCGACTTTCGACCCCAGGTCATATTGGTGGCTTGGCATGCGCGCCTGAGCCGCTTTTTCTTCCAGCGAGATTAGCCAGACAGGCACATCGAAGCCGATACCGGTCGACTCACGCGCCAAAGCTTCGGCCTCTTGCTCCAGCAATTCGAACGAGGGATTGGTTCCGGATTGAGTGGATTCTTGCATGGCGGGCCGAACCAACGCGCACATCCGGTCGATGATCATGGGGCGGATGAACCGCTCGGCCAGACGATCAGAAACGGTGGACATGCGGATGGAATAGGTCTTCTGCAAATCCCGCAGTCGTCTCAGAAAACGCTCCGCTTCTTCGGTAATCCGTCCACCCAATGCTTGCCGCCACAGCCGAGCGGCCTGGCCGTGCTGTCGATTGACGAGGATTTCGTGCGCCCAAGTGACGGGTTTCAAGTGCCAGCACACGCGATCATATTGCGTGCGAAGCCTGAGGAAATCGAGTAATATATACAGCATCTCGCCCCGATCGGATTGTGTCGTGGTGCTATTGTAGTCTCGGTACTCGCCATAATTCTCAACAATGGCTTCCAGGATCAGGGTGAGATGTTCCACGGCCTCTTCACGGGAAATGGGACCTCCCAATTCCTCGACCAACCGCAGTTCACTATCGCCCTCTTGTTGCATCCGCTCCAACCACTGGCCGACGCCTTGATGCAAGATGGTCCGAAGGTTCGCGAGGTGGAAGAATCGCTGGGTGAATAAATCGTGCCCATATCGCTTGATAAACTTGACCAGAGCCTTCCATCGCTGTTTGTCATGAACGCGTTCCAGCACGGACAATCGCAGCGTGCGGCTATGGTTCAACCAACTGGCCAGAAGCACTTCGGTCAATTCTTCCAATTCGGATACCAAAGCCGTTTCCGTCGATTTCCCGTCTTCGGATTGCGCCCAGGATTCCGATGACGTGACCAAGCTTTCGACGAGTGATCGATAGCCGACTTTGAACAACTCATCAAATTCCGTGACCGCCCCGGGGCCGACCGGGTTGTTACGTTCCATTCGCCGAGCCATTTCAATCAACTCGCAGGTTTCGACCCACAGGCCGCGGCGGGGCAGCCAGGTGAGCAGATCCTGAAACTGGCATTGCCGGCAGCGAGCCGCCACGATCTGCCGCACGTTTCCTTGCTTGGACAAGGGCAAATAGAGCAGAGTCTTGTCAGCCAACGCTTGTTGCAGCGCTGGCCAGAGTTCGGCCAGTCGGGGGTTGTCCCCCCCTATGACCGCCGCCATGACCTGTACCATGACCGTGGCCTCTTTCCCGAATTCGGTCGCCAGTTGCATGATCTCGTCGTCATGCTCCGGGGAACGCGCGGCCAGGGCAGCCAGCATGATTTGCCCGCTGGTGGAAATCTCCACGCAGGTGGCCGCGATCCGCTCGAGCAGCGCATCCTTGATGACCCGTTGCCGATCGTACTGAACCAAGGCTTCCGAATCCGTTCCCGTGGTTGGAATGCGATAACCACGCACGGTTTCCAACAGCTCGATCAATTGGCGATGATTGGAGATCGCGTGACGGATCCAATTCCGCATCATGGTCATGCACTCGGAAGAGTTGGAGGAGTGCGACGCGTGATCATCTTCGTCGTCACCGAAGAGGGGGCCGGCCAATGCCGTCAATTTCCGGAGTCGCGCGAGCGAGCTCAGAAAATCCGTACGTTCCGAAATGCGTTGCGACTCCTGGGATAACTCGTCAGTACTCGCATCCCCCACGTCAAAGAGACTCGCATCGATGCCGTCGTCCGTGCTGTCTCGGTACACCACGTCGTCATAGGCGGCGCTGTAGAGCTGTTCATCTTCCTCTTCCTCTTCGGGATCGGCGGTCAAGGCGGGGGGCGATTCGTCATGACCGGACGAGGTTCGCAACTCGAAACGTGGGACGTTCCAGTACTCCTCGGCGTTCGCTTCCAGGAAGTCGAAAAACCTGCGGATCAGCGTACGCGGCGATTGCGGCAAATTCTCCGCCTCGGCGGTTTCCGACACGTCCAGCAAGCTCACCAGCCATTTTTGAACCAGCTCGTGAAAGGAACTGTCGGCTCGTTCCAACGAGACGGTCTCCGCCTGATTGAGCCAGCGGATGAGCAGCGCCATTGAAGCCACGAAGTCTTTCCGTTCCAACAAGGCTTCGATGACCAAAGAGAAGGCTCGAGGGGAATCGAACATGTGAGCGTGGGGGGCCCAGAAGCGCACGTTCCCCGCCGCGGCGCCTCCTTTGTGCCACAGATTCAAGCTCTCGGCCACGTGCTCGGCCGCTTGAAACACATCCCACGGGTCCACGGCCTCCACGCTGGATACTTCGTGCGCCGCGAATTGATGCCACCACGAGGCAATATCCGAGAATCGCTGGCGGACTTGCTCGCATACCTCCCCCCGGTCCTCCGCCGCCGCCGTACTCCAAATGCGGGAAAACAACCCAAAGAGTTCCTGCAACACATCGAGC
The DNA here is from genome assembly GCA_051745935.1 of Planctomycetota bacterium. Classification (GTDB taxonomy): domain Bacteria; phylum Planctomycetota; class Planctomycetia; order Pirellulales; family Pirellulaceae; genus JBNJEM01. The sequence continues at coordinate 14,276 of JBNJEM010000072.1, read as the reverse complement.
AATTCGTCCGCCCGATGATCGTGCACGCTGTTTTCCAACGCCGGAAACAGACTGAAATGAGCGTCGAACCCCAGAATGTTCCACGGATCGATGAACGCACCACACTCGATGCCGCGATTCAGCCGATCCACGATCTCGTCGGCCAATCGTGTCGCCTCCACCAGTCGGCCGTCCTCCACCGCGTCCTGGCCAGCCGCCAGGCGGCAATCAATTTCGCACCGCATTCGCGCCGAGGTTGTCGGCACCACTCTGGCTTGACGTTCCGCCGCCTCCGGATATCCCATCTGAGCAAAAACTCGGGCCAACTGCATATGCTCCAGCTGGCTGGCACGCCGACGTGAGAGCCAGGCGTTCAAGTGCTGGCGGGCGCCGCCGAATGGTTGGTGACGCGCCACCGCCTCCCGCTCCAACCGTTTCCGGTGTTCAGGCGCCGCCTGAGCCATCAGTTCATCGTAAAAGGTGTCTCGATAGGCCGCCACGCTCGATAACAAGTGAGAAAGCGTTTCCGTCGAATCGTGCGTGTCCGGCCCACTCCCACTGATGCCCGAGGCCATCAGCATCGTGCCAGCCAGAACTCCCGCTGCCTCAAAAACCAATTCCTCATGCGGGACGCCCTCGACGTCCGCCAACCGGGCCATCAAAGCCTGCAGGGTCACCTCCTGGACCACGAATCGCCGATAACGCCCCGTGTTGTCGATCGAATGCGGATCCCATTGACCAAAATGATAGTTGGGCCGCTTACTGACCGGATGGTCAAAATCATAGGCCCGTGGATCCACCGCAAGTTCCCGTAACGCCGATGGATCAAAGTGGGCCGCTCGGAGGATGGATTGATCCGTCGAACGAATGATCTCCAAAGCTCGCTCCACCACGTCGTGGTACTCGCCTAGCTCCACCCCCGCCCCCTCGATGTATAAGGGAATGGGACGCACCCACTCGTGCGAATACGGCTCGTGGCGACGTGACTCGAGCGTGGCAACCGGACGATAGCCAATGTAATCGTTCAGCTGCTGGATCGATCGATCAACGATCCGCCGGCGGGCCTCCCATGACGTTCCCTGCTGCAAGATCACCTCGCAAGCTCGTCCCACGAAAAAGGGACGGAATAGCGAAGATTCTGAATGGTGAAACAGCAGGTCAGCGTGAAAAGCCTGATAGGCCGGTAACAATTCCTCCCGCAAGATCCGCAACAGTCCCTGGGCCTGCGATATATCCGAAAACGTGGACGATCGCTCCCGCAAGCGGGGCAGCTCCCGCTCCAAAGCCCTCACGGCTAAACGCCACGCCGGCTGTTCGCCCGCCACGCGAGAAAACAGCTGATTGAGGCTCGACAAAAACTGCGAATCGGAAGCACCGGACGAAAAATTCAAGTAGCCAAGGATTCGGTCGGTCAATTGCCGATCCTTCGGCCCAAGCACTCGACTTGACATCACATGGACTCCAAAGAATCTTGCCGGTGAAACGCGGCCGCCCAAACGGTTCTTCAAACGACGCGGGCCGCACCGACATCACTCGTTCGTGTTCCCGCTATAGGGGGGTCGGCGGCCGCATGGCACCTATTTGGTATCGCAAACGGAATTCATTCGCCCCGCGTTCCACCGACGGAAGGATGAATCGCCCCGAACCACCGATCCGACCCAACGCGTCCAACACGCGACGACATAAAAAAACCGACTGTCATGGTAGGGGGCCATACCGAAGCGGTCTAGCGGCCCCAGGATAAAGGGCGCCCATGGATTGCCAAAAGAACGGAGGATCCACCTCCAACCCCGACAGGATGACAGACCAGTCCCGCCGGCCCCCCCTTCAATCCTGTTCTCGCGGGCGTTTTTTGAGGTGCAAACCGCTTCGTTGCTGGTTATGATGGAGTAACAGGGTTGGCCGCCACGAACGGAACGGTTGAATTAGCCGGCCCCACTGATACGACCCAGAATCAGAGATGACTCGAACGTGGCTCAGTATCGCCGATTTCACCCGCCGCCAGTGGGAAAGTTTTTCCCCGTTGGCCCAGTATTGGGGCCCCAGTGCGTCGAGTTTCCCCGCTACGACGGGACGGCTGGGACTGGCTCCGAGCACAGCCCCACCCGCGGAACCGGTTGTCAGGAAGTCGCCCGGCCATCTTGAAATCCCAAGCACGACGATTCGCGGGAGTTGAACAAGCCATGGGCAAGCACTTTTTTGAACCAATTGTTCCCAGCCAGCGAAGAGACCCGATGATGCGCCGAATCGCAGTTTCCTGCCTCGTATTGCTTGTTAGCCTGTCAAACACTTATGGACTCCGCGCTCAAGTGGATGAGTCCAGACTGGTTCCCCTTGGCATGGCAAATCGACATGGCATCACCCGGGCTTGGTACACTCAACTTCGAATTGCCCCGGGGAGCCATAGCACCGTTGAATTCTGTTTACACGTCAACTCGACCCAAGCCCAAACCATTGTCCGCGTGATCCCTGATCGTGGCCCCATTTCTTCCTTCTCGGACCGCGACCTGGACATTTTTGGAGAACCACTGGGGGAAGAAGGCGCCGAGGACGCGGCAGCCGATAAAGCCGACCTCCTGAAACGGCTGGGGATCGATTCGCGGATCGAACAAAGCGTGGTCCCCGACGCCACCCTGTACGCGAGCACCAACAGTGGCATGATCCATGCCATCGACGCGGAAACCGGACGCCCTCGCTGGACACAAGCCGTGGGCACCATGCGGTATCCCACCAGCGCGCCGGCCGCCACCGACACCCGTTTGGCCATTGTGAATGGTCAAACGTTGTACATCCTGGAAACCGAAAATGGCGAAATTCTGGAAGAACGACGTGTCGTGGGGGGGCCGGGGGCCGGGCCCGCCATCTCTGGCAACCACGTCTACCTCCCCTTGCTGAACGGGCTCCTAAAAGCCTACACCATTGGGCCCGACGCGCCCTCCTGGCTGAAGACCTACCCCTCCCTCGGGAGAACCGAGATTTCACCCACCATTGCGGGTGGGCGCGTGGTTTGTGCCAACCAGGAAGGCCTGATCACGGTGATTACCGAAAGCGAACGCGGAGTCCGAGCTCGCCTCCGCGTGAAAAATGAACTGGCGGGCCCCATCCGCTATGTGCCACCCGACCAGATTCTGGCCATGACGACCACGGGCGATCTGTACAGTTTTGACCTGGGAAGCAAACAACTGATGTGGCGATACGCCACCGGCTACCAAACAAGCCAACCCGCCGCCGCCGTCAAGGATCATGTCTTCGTGGTAACCCGGGACTCTGGTCTCCTTGCCGTGTCAACCGCCACCGGCGAAGCGCTCTGGCCAAAATCCTACCAACACGCTCAGGAATTCGTGGCCGCCACGGACAATAATGTCTACTGTATGACCGAGCGAAAGGAATTGGTCGCCTTGGACCTGGCAACGGGACGTCCCGTTAGTCAAATCCCCTTGAACTTGACCGATCAGGCCTTTCCAAACATGAAAACGGATCGAATTTACATTGTCACCCAAAATGGCGCCCTCCAGTGCTTCCACGAGCTGGAGGCCGATCTGCCCACTCTACACCTTGTGGAGTCCCCCAAGGAACCCGCCGAAGAAAAAACGGAACCCGAGGGTAAAAAGGTCCCGGCCACCGAGCCACTCGAGACGGAATCCACGCCCCCCTCGCCCAAGGAAGAAGAAGATCCATTTCGGTAGAGCGCGACGTGGCCTGCCCAAGAAGAATTCGGCTTTAGCCTGAGACGTCCTGGTTTCAGCGGATCTTCCAGTAGATCCTGACAAGAGAACGGCCATTAAGTGGTTTCATATCAATGGGTTTTGCGTTGTTCCGTGCGTGTCTCTCTAGTGGACACTTGGACGCCTCGGTCGACATGGACTTGGGTAGGGTCACGCCGACGGCATCCAGCAACCCCTGAAGACTTGGCTGCGGTTTTGGGATAACGCGCCCCGATCTTGCAATCGATGCTTGATTATATCCATTCGTCACGATCTCAGTGAGCGCCTCCGGGGCGGGGATCGTGCCCTCGTCCAGGGGGCTCCCTGGTTGACCGACAAACGCTCACACCGTACACCAATAAGAAATGGATGGGCGAGATATCCTTCAGGCGGTCGGATTTGTCCGGGTGGAAAGCTGCCCGGGGCCAGCCGTCCTCCCGTTGCTCGGACTCGCGGCGGACAAAGTCATCCGCGACCGGCATAAACAACTGAACTAACCGGGGCCGTGCCAAGGAAACAGAGGCTCGAATCGGACCGCCTACCGGCCTCGTACGTGCGACAAGCTTCCAGTTGGATGAAAGAAACTGATGGACCGTTTACCAATCAAACGCGCGCTCGTGAGTGTCAGTGACAAGTTTGGGTTGAGCGGCTTTGCCCGCGCGCTGGCTGAAGCCGGTGTTGAGATTTACAGTACGGGTGGGACCGCCCGCTACTTGGAAGAGGAAGGGCTGGATGTCCATGAGGTCTCCAGCTACACCGGCTTTCCGGAGATGATGGGTGGCCGCCTCAAAACGCTCCACCCAAAGGTCTTTGGCGGAATTCTCGCTCGCCGTGACCGAGAGGGCGACATGGCGGCGTTGGACACGCATGCCATGGTGCCGTTTGAGCTGGTGGTCGTGAACCTGTACCCGTTCGAGGCGACAATTCAACGCGAGGGAGTAAAGCTGGAAGAGGCAATCGAGCAAATTGACATTGGCGGGCCGAGCCTGGTCCGGGCAGCAGCCAAAAACCACGCCTACGTCACGGTGGCCACGCACCCCGAACAATACGCGGCGATCCTCCGGGAGCTGTCGGACCAGGGAGCGACGTCGCTGCAACTACGTCAACGACTAGCGGGCGATGCGTTCGCCCATACCGCCTCGTATGATCGAGCCATAGCTGACTACTTCGAGTCGCTTGAATCAGGAAATCTGTTCCCCCCCTCTTTGAATGTGGCGTTGGAGCAGAAGGCGGTTCTGCGATACGGCGAGAACCCCCATCAAGAGGCCTCGCTGTACATGGAAAAAGGAGCGCGAGGCGCCAACGTGGTCAATGCCCGCAAGTTGAACGGCAAGGAGTTGTCATACAACAACCTGATGGATTTGGACAGCGCGTTGGCGATCGCCCGTTTGCTTCCCGCCGCGGGAGCGGTGGTGATCAAGCATACCAACCCGTGCGGCGCGGCCTCGGCCGAAACGTTGGCCGAAGCGACACGCCACGCGCTCGACGGCGATCCGGTCAGCGCCTTCGGCTCGGTATTGGGATTCAATCAGCGGGTCGATCAGGCCACGGCGGAAGTCTTGGCCGAACCCGGCCTGTTTATCGAAGGGATCGTGGCGCCAGGGTTCGATGAAGCAGCAGTGGACATCCTGACAACCCGTCCCAAATGGAAACGAAACGTCCGATTGATGGAAACCGGGGCGCTGAACACGCCACCGCCAACCATCCATTACCGCTACATTGATGGCGGCATGTTGGTGCAAGAAGCGGATATCCACCCAGACAATGAGGCTCAGTGGTGCGTTCCCACTCAGCGGAAACCAACCGCCGAGCAATTGGACGAACTCCGCTTCGCCTGGACAATTGGGCGGGGCGTCAAGTCAAATGCAATCGTGCTCTGTAAAAATCGCGGATTGTGCGGTGTCGGCGCGGGACAAATGAGTCGTGTTGACTCCGTCGACATCTCCATCCGCAAGGCCGGGGATCGCGCGTCTGGATGCGTGTTGGCGTCGGATGCTTTCTTTCCATTTCCCGACTCCATTCAAAAGGCGGCGGACGCTGGGATCGTGGCGGTGATCCAACCCGGTGGGTCGCGCCGGGATGACGAAGTGATTGATGCCTGCAACGAGCGCGACGTGCCAATGGTGTTCACCGGCCGGCGACATTTCAAGCATTGATTGCCGGTAATCCGCAAAGAGTTGGGAAAGACGGGTGAAGTTGCACCGCTCAGTGCCACCTCCGGGGTGTGGTCAGTTTCAGCCACCTGGCAAGCACACCGGTTGGCCTCCGCCGCGGAGCGGGCCAGGGGAAACAGCGGCGCGAAGCCGACCGCGAGAGCAACTTTTCCAGTGCGATTGGGCCGCTGCCCCCCCTTCAGGTTTTGATCCTTCCCGGTATATCATGCTCTGACAAATCGCTTCCGCCCGCGAAGGCTAACGTCTATCGCCGCCGATCGGCTGGCGCGGTATACTTTTTACGGCTGTGGGCTCGCCTTCTGGTCGGAAATGAAACAGACGATTTCCAGCCCGCGCCGTTTAACAAGGCTTTGTCTTCGTTCCTCCCTTGCGGGGCGTTGGCCAGACAACGAAACATCGCCTTATGTGTCTCGCAGCCTATCGTCAGTGAATGCCTCGAATCACGGGTCCCGTCGGATAGCCCCATGGGAACGATCCTCGATAGAATCATGAGAGCCAAGCGAGAAGAGTTGGACACGACCCAGCGGTCGCGCCCGACCGCGGACGTGCGCGCGGCCCTGGCCGATGCCCCTCCCGTGCGTCCCTTTGAATCCCCGCTGGCGGCCGATGGTCCGATCAAGCTGATTGCGGAGGTGAAGAAGGCCAGTCCGTCAAAGGGCGTTATCCGCGCTGATTTTCGGCCGCTGGATATTGCTCGTCGTTATCAACGCCATGGGGCGAGCTGTCTGAGCGTGTTAACTGATCAGCGGTTCTTCCAGGGCAGCCTGGAGGTTTTACGCGCGGTGCGGGAAACGGTCGCCCTGCCGGTTCTTCGCAAGGATTTCGTGTTGGACGTCTACCAAGTGCTCGAAGCTCGCGCCGCGGGGGCGGATGCGGTCTTGCTGATCGCCGAGTGCTTGGAACAGGAACAGATGCGGCGGCTCCATGAAGCCATTCGGGAACTGGGAATGACCCCCCTAGTGGAGTTACACAGACCCGAGAATCTCGAACGGGTTCTTGATCTTGGCGCTACGCTCGTCGGGGTCAACAATCGAGATTTGGAGACCTTCGAGATCGATCTTGGCCGTACCATACGCATACGGCGGCAGGTACCGGCGGGTTGCACGGTTGTGGGAGAAAGCGGCATCCAGCATCGCCGGGATGTCGAGCGGCTCGAGGAAGCCCAGGTCCATGCGATGTTGGTGGGAGAGCGGTTAATGGCCGCCCCGGACATTGGCGCGGCTGTGGATACACTACTGGGGGGGGCTCGTTCCGTGTGACGGGCGGCCCCACCGATACGGGTATCAAATTAAGGAAGGAGTCATCCCATGCCCCGCATTATCGAGTCCCTCTCGGCTATCAATAGCCTGATTCGCACGGGGTTGGCCATGCTGGCCGTGGGCGTGATCGGTGCCGGGGGATACTACGGCTACCGAGCGTACAATGCCACTGATCTGGCAATGCAAGAGAAGGTTCAGGAATTGGAGCGGATGCGGAATCAATTGGCCGAGAAGCAAGGGGTGCTGGAAGAACAAAAACGCCAGTTGGCGGCTCAAGAGAAAGAAATTCAGAAACTTGACACGGCGCTGAGACTACTGAAAGTCGATCACCGCGTCGCGTGGTTGACGGTGTTGGAGCAGGAAGAGGACCCGGAAACAGGCGAGCTGTACACGACCGGCCAGTTCGTGGAGGTGAATGACCAGGGGGAAATGTTAGGCGAACCGCGTCTGTTTCGCATTAAGGGAGATCTCGTCTATATCGAATACTGGGTGGTAAAGTTCAAGGATAAGTACGTGGAGCAAGCGGAGATCGAGCGGTCCACTTCGCTCGTCCTGTTCCGACGGATTTTTGGAGAGTCACAAGCCCCCGGTGACGGAATGATGCTGGACAAAGTAGGCAGTCGCCCGCGGGCCTACGGTGACGGCGAACAGGTCTCCGCGTTCGAAAAGAAGATTTGGAACGAATTCTGGACAATCGCGAACGATGAAGAAAAGGCCGAGGAGATGGGCATCCGCGCGGCCCACGGCGAAGCCCCTTCAATGAAGCTGAAAAAAGGCCAATCCTACCGCATCCTGCTGCGGGCCTCGGATGGCTTGTCCATCATACCGGACTCGCGACCGCCTCCAATCGCCGACAAGCCCGCCGCCTAGGAATTGCTGGGTTCTTCTTTCCTTAACAGTTCGAACAACTTGGCTCGGAGTTGCCTGATCTTCAGACCCAAGGGGAGCACCACGCGCCGTTCATTGGTCCGGGCCCGCCGGATCTGGTCTTTGTTCGCTCGTTTGACCAACAAGATGGCGGGGATATCCTTCGTCGATTCGTCTTCCCCGAATTCATTAAAGGCATCGACGGCTTCGTCTTCCAATTCGCGGGCTGAAAAGATGATGCAATCCGCCAGAGGTTCCTCCTCCAAATGCCCTTCGAAGCGTTGCAACGCCCGCCGCGGACTCCCAAACACCAGCACCCGATAGCCTCGCTTTTTGAGCGCGTTCCGCATCGCGTCCTGCGTCTTGCCATGGGATTCGACCAGCATCACCGTGCGATTCTCCCCCTCCCGTTCCGCCGCACCATTGTTTGCGGCGGAATTGTTTGTGGCGGAATCGGCGTTGTCCGGTATATTGCGGTCGATCATCGCCTCGGAAGCGCGCACCCCTTTGTCCCCCGCCTTGACCCGCTCCATGACCCGCTCCAGATCGTCCAGCATGTCTCTGGGCGTCTGGTATCGCCGGTCCGCCTTGAGATCCATCGCCTTGTTGACCAAGGCGACCACATAGTTCGGGCAATTGGGCAGTACCGCTCCCAATGGCTTGACGCCACGATACCGCTCCACACTCAAGCGTTTGATCCGATCACGTGTTTCATGAAGTGGTGGTTTGCCCGAGAGGATATGATAGAGCATGACACCGGTAAAATAGATGTCGCTCCGCGGATCGTTCTTTCGAACCCCCGTGATTCGCTCCAGCCCCGCATAGTCGATACTGCGGGGGTTCGCGGCCGCCGCAATGGCCTCTTCGCTCATGTCGGCCGTGATGGCCGCCAAACCAAAATCGACAAGCTTCGCTCGGCCATGGCTCGAAATCAACACGTTTGACAACTTCATGTCGCGGTGTGTGACGCCCTTGTCCAGCGCGTAATCCAGCCCCGACAATACATCCGCGGTCAAACCAAGCGACACCTCCAGATCCAGCCGTTTGCGAACCTTGATAAAGTCTCGGAGATTCTGCCCCTCAATGAAGTCCATGACCATGAACGGTCGGTGATGCTCTTCCAGCACTTCGTGCACCGGCACGATGTTCGGATGCCGCAACGGCATCAAGACCCGGGCTTCCCGCAAGAACTGCTGCGTCGTAACCATGTCCTCCGCATAACGCTTTCGGAGTACTTTCACTGCTCGATGCCGTTTTGATTCCCGGTGGGTCGCCCGGTAGACGCGAGCAAACGTCCCCGAACCGACCATGTACAGCACCTTGTAGTTGCCGTAAAAGTACCCCTCCCGCTTGCCACTCAACAGACGGTCCACCTGGAAATTGGTTAGTAACTCCCGGCGCACCATCAGCTTCGTGAACTCGTCAAGCGGTACTTCGCGACTGCCGAACTCCCCCCAAACGGACTCCAGTTGGTGAGCATCCACGAGATCATAGTCAAAGGCCCGCTGCGCGAACTTTTCCGCCGTCATTTCGGCCATGGAACCATCGTACTCCTGCTGAAAGACGAACACGGCCGTTGCGATCAAAAGCCATGCCGAAGGTCGTGTTAACAAGTCCTGACCAAACCGTGGAGGTCTTCCACCACCAACGCAAACGTTCAAAGCGAGAAAGCCGGTGTTGTTGCCGACCGTACCCAGTAGTTAAATCGAAAAACCAGTCTTATTAACCGCTGCAAACCTTCATGGTATTCGACATCGCTTCGCGAAGCAACTTCGCTGTATCTCCTCCAGCCACTCTTACTCCCCCGCCTCCCCCTCCTCGTTTTGCCTTCGGTAACCGTCCCGCTCCCGGCGGGTGGCCTCCAAATCGAAGACCAAGTACTTCATATCCAATCGTAACTGACTCAACGCTTCCTGAACCAATGACAAAATACGACGGCGCCGCCGCGTGCTCTCGATCACCCGGTCCATCAGCGGCTCGAGCCCCGATCGGTATTGGCTCGGCAACGTGGCAATCATTTGCGTCAGCTCGAGAATGTCTTTCGGAAGTTCTTTGTTCTTGGCCGTGGAATTCCGCGGGACTGGGTTCATCAGCATGTGTCTCCTGAAGTGAGTTGTTTCGTGCCGTCAGTATCGGGGAGCAGACGCCGTGCCAATTGGCTTCGCACACGCCACAAACCTCGCAACCCGTTGTCAGACAACAACTTATCGAGCTTTCCCTCACCCCCGCCGCCCTCTCTCTGTAGCCGAAACGCCTCGCAGTTGATCTGGTCGCGATTCGCAAATCCTGTTACAAACAGGCTTTACGTTCTAATCGTCCCGTGAAACATCCATGTGGCGTTTGGGCAACAGTCGAGCTGGATTCCCCCCTCAAGCAGCAAAGAACTCAAGCGGCAAATAAACGGAGCGGCCCAGAAAAGCGGCCCAAAAAAGAGGGGACCGCGTGTATTCCGCGGGCCATCACACTCCAGCTTCGGTTTCGCCCATGAATGCCGCCTGGAGCCGTGTGGAGCCCATGACGAGTGTTCGAGGCTTCACGGTACCGATGCAAATCCGCCGGCAGCGACGCAGCCATGAACAAACCTCCGCCCCGGGCCAGCAACTCACCCCAGCCGCGTCGAAATCGCGGCCGGGCAACCGTGCCTCCAACTTGGGACCAACGCAGCCCAACGCGCCCGGACCATCCATACTTCCCCACACGCATACGGGTGCTTTGCCAAAGCTGGGTCTTATCTTTCAGGCGGTCGGATTGGTCCGGGTGGACAACTGCCCGACGCAAGCCGTCCTCCCGTTGGTCGGACTCGCGGAGGTGGTCGGCCATCCGCCTCATTTTGTTTCTATGCGGCCTGGTGCTCTCCCCATACCAAACCCACGGAGACCGTGTCGATTCGCACGAAAGGTTGGATGTCAGCTGGGAACTGGCTGATCATGATTGCGCTGCGCGGGTGGTGCACCATGAGCGGAGTTTCCAAGATGCTCATTCGGGGCAAACCAGCGAGCATTTCAAGATCCGCGCCGGTACGGGCACGTACGTCCACCTCACTACGCCCATTCGCCGGTCCCGGATTATCGATGAATTGACAGTGAGCATATGGGTTAAAGCCAACCGGCCCGGACTTCGTCTTTCGGCGAGAGCCGTGCTTCCCCGTTCCGCCGACCCACTTACCGGCAACGCTCTCACCACGCTGGTGCGCGGAACCACCTATCAGAACCCTGGAACGTGGGAAAAGCTTACGGTCAAGTTACCGGCCAAACGGCTCAATCGACAAATCCCCATATTGCGTTCCCAGTTTGGTTCGGACGTGACGTCGCGGGAAGCGTACCTCGATATGCTGGTCCTCAACGCCTACGGCGGCGCGGGCGATACACAGCTCTGGTTGGATGATCTGGAGATTACCGGCCAGGTATTTGTCGACAGCCTTCAGAACGGGGAACAAGGCAGCGAGAGGCAATCGCGTCCACCTGATCCGGCATTCAACCATGACTCTCAAGCCACCCCCAAACTTGAGGGGTCCGTCTTGACGCTCGATGGCCGCCCCCAGCTGGTGCGAGCGATTGACGGGAATGGAGAGCCTTTTGCGTGGCTCAAATCACTTGGTTTCAACGCGGTCCGTCTTTCCACTCCAGCGACCGCGGAGCAATTGCGGGCCGCCCAAGAGTGCGGGATTTGGTTGATTGCCCCTCCCCCCACCAATCAGTCCGTTGTCGATTACGGCACCGCGTTAAAACAGATCCTTGCCTGGGACCTAGGGGAAGACCTCGCCGCCGACCAAGTCGACTCCACTCGCCGCCAGGCCCAACAACTGCGCAGTGTGCCGGATGAGGACAAGCGAGCGATCATCTGCATGCCTCGCGAAAAAACCTGGCAGTATAGTCGACTTGCCGATTTGGTCGTTCTCGAACCGCCCGGCCCGAACAACACGCTACCGCTGGGAAGCTTCGGCGAATGGTATCTAAACCGATCGCGTCTCACCAGCATGGGGTCGCACTTCTGGGCTTCGATACCCACTCAACTCGCCCCGCGGGTGACGAGACAACTGGCCGTCATGGGACAGGCACCCGATGCGCCGTCCATTCTCGAACCAGACCAGATTCGGCTCATGGCCCACCACGCCATCGCCTCTGGTGCTCGCGGCCTACTCTTCCGCTCCCATTCACGCCTGGACGGCCCCGACCGTTTGACCGACATTCGGGCCAATGCACTGAAGCGTCTCAATCAGGAACTAGCAATCGTGGAACCATGGGCGACAACCGGCACCCATGAGCACGAATTGGAGACGAGCGACCCGTCCGCCCGCGCAAGCGTACTGAAAACCGAGCGATCGCGGCTGTTATTGGTGATCCGCCGAGTGGCCGATCAACAGTACGTGGCCGGCCCGGTCGGCGAGACGCCGGTCTCTTTCGAAGTACCTGGCGTTTCAGCCACCGATGAAGTGTACCGGGTCGGTGAAAACGGACTCAAACGCCTCACGCCCCAGCGAGCCACCGGAGTCCATATTACATTGGACGAAGGCAGACTCATCACCCCAATTGTCTTGACCCAGGACCAGCTTGTCATCAATTACCTGGCCCAACAGGCGGCCGCCCTGCGTGAAATCCAGCCCGAAAGCACGGGCACGATCGCGGCCAGCATGTACGCGGCCGTCGTGGATACACACCAAAGGATCCTCAAGGCCGCTTCGGCGTCCCAGCTCTCCGACCAATTGGTCCAAAACGAATCATTGGAGCGGGCTCGGCGTCAACTTCAACACGTCCAACAACTGGCCGAAACGGGCGGACACGAGCGGGCCGCCGACTTTCTGCGTCAGGGAAAACAAGAATTGGCACGAGCCCGCTCTCACCACTGGAAGCTGGCCGCGAGTGCCTTTCCTTCACCCGTGTCCAGCCCGTTATGTGTCAGTTTCTTCTCGCTCCCCCTTCACTACGAACTCGGAAACCGCTTGCGACAGGTAAGCTGGGAACCAAATTCACTGCCTGGGGGCGATTTCGAAAACCTCTCGTTGCTCCAGTCGAGTGGTTGGAAGAATGTCGCCACCGATAATCCCAGCTTGCGAACCGCAGTGGAATTGTCACTGCACTCGCCTCGCTCCGGCCGTTCAGCCCTGCGACTGCAATGCTGGCCCGCCGCGGGCAAAGAGGCCCCTTTGGTGATCGACTCCCCCCCGCTCAAGATCACCACCGCTCCTGTTGACGTCCGAAAAGGGCAATTGATCCATGTTCACGGCTGGGCGCGCGTGGAGTCCTCCATTCAGGGATCCATGGATGGGTTGCTGATTTCCGATTCCATCACCAAACTTGACCTGGCTCAGCGAATCCACGCGTCCAACGGCTGGCGGGAATTCTCGTTCTATCGAACCGCCACCCAAGACGGTACGTTCACCGCCACCGTGGCTCTCGGCGGAATGGGGGAGGCCTGGTTGGACGATATCACGGTCCATCTATCGGGAACCCCCATGCAAAGTGAATAACGCCAGCGCCAGAACCGTGCGGGTTTCCTACGACCAAAGGGAGTTGGAAAACGGACATCCAGTTTTATCGCCATCTTTAAAAGGTCAATGGCTTGTCAAACCACCGGGGGTTCGCGTACCATCAGCAGTGATTCCCAAGAGCCTCTCCAAAAACCGTCGGGGTTGCGACGCGGAAAACGCTCAACGGCCTGATCGGTGGCATCGGCGACCCTGACACCTGACACCTACGCGGCCCAACCTCTGGATGGTTCCGGCTCGTCCGGGGCGTGGGTATACAAGACCATCAACATGGCGGGATATGGCCCGATGAATCTTTGGCAGAGTCTCAATCCGACGTGGCTTCTGGCCGGTGGCCTGTGCGTGCTCGCGATCTCGGCACTGGTTTTCTGGCGTTGGTTGCGCCGTCGACGAACGTCGCCTCAGCGAGTCACGTCGGAGCTCTTCATTGATCTGAGCCGCCTCGACGCCACCGGGCCACCAGCCGAGGGACCTCGTTTGGAATTCTATGGAACCCCCGTGCGGCTCGCCGTGGTGGTGGTCGCGCCGGGAGGCCGGGGGGGCGAATTGCCGCCCTCCGACGTGCTGCCAGGCATTATGGAACGGTTGGTGCCTGGCATGAGCAACGTGATTGCCAAACACCACCCCATGATCCGCCGTTGGCCCGAGCAGCTTAGTTCACACGGTTTCGCGCAAGCCTTTTTCAATCAAATTCCGTTGCCCGGGACCCGCGGCAAGGGAACCCCCTGGTGCGGCCTTGCCGGAAAACTCACCATTGGCGACCGTTTTTTCCTGGTTGGACTGGTCTGTCGCGCTCACGCGAGCAACG
>JBNJEM010000071.1:0-19075 GCA_051745935.1 Planctomycetota bacterium | reverse complement strand
ACACCACGCCTAGCCCTCGGTAGCGTGGAACGTAACGGACCACGGGACAAGCCCGTGGCATTTGCACCTCCAAAAGCCTTTCCTCAATATGTGCAACAGACGTGCAAACGTCCGCGGATATCGGTCTTTTGCCCGTGAACCGTTACACAATGCGATTGTCGGAAACCATTAGTCTAAGGGATAGCCAGCCATCCAGCAAATGGAAGAGCCCAAGTCGCTCCGCCGCCCGAAAGATTTTCGTAACCGCTCACGGGTGCTGCTGCACGGCCTGGACACGCAAGGCCCGCATGGATGCCACGGGCTTGTCCCGTGGTGGTTCACGCTCGCCGCTACAAACCGGTTAGATACACCACTCCTGGCCTGTCGGTAGCGTGGAACGTAACGGACCACGGGACAAGCCCGTGGCATTTGCACCTTGAAAAGCACTACGTCAAGATGTGCCACGGAAGTGCGAACGCCTGCGGATATCAGGCTCTTGCCCGTGAACGGTTACAAAAAATGGTCGAACTTGCCCAGTTAACGAAGGACGATACCGTCTTTGACCTGGGCTGCGGCGATGGCCGACTAGAATCTATACATAAGGGTCCAATCCACGACGGTCGCTTTGCCTGGATTCTTGGTGCGGTAGGAGGTGCGCCAATCCGAGACTTCAAATCCGGTGCGGAGGTCATTCGTCAGCTGGATCCACACGTTGCTGTAAACCACACGGTTGTACGTGCGTCCCCGCAGGAGATCATTGTTGTTGGGATCGTCCACGCTCACCCCCACGTGACTGGTGACACTCGAATTCCAATCGAACCAAATCTCTCCCCATCCTCCGGTGGAGCGAACCGGTTCGCGGCTGACGGAACCGATTCCCTGCACGATTCCACCTAGCAGATTACTCAGATTCGACCCGGTGAAGAACTCGCCGTGGACGCCAAGTCGGTCGGTGAGGGGCAAGTCGAGGTCGGCGTTCACCGACCACGTTCGGAAACGGGCGTCGTCTTCGGGCGGATCTAGCTGGTTGAAATCGAAACCGGTCTCTCCAATATGGCCGGACCAGCCAATCGTCCACGGGTGTTGCCACGCCCCCGGGAAAGTCAGCGCGGTGCGGGCTTGCACCATCGGCCAGTCGCCGGTTTCACGCGTCACGCCGGACACGTTAGCCAGGTCGGGAACAATGTTCTGAGCCAGGGCACCTTGCAGCGAGAGGGTCACGTCATCGGAGAAGTGCAGATAACGTTCCAGTCGGAACTGCGTCCTGCGATAGCCAATGTTGCCGGCGGCCCACGCCACGGGAAAGTTCACCGTGTTGGGTAGCAACGGGGATGTCACGTCCCAGGTTTGCCCAGCCAGCATGCGCAGATTCTCGTTCTTGGCCTCCCAATAGACGTGTCGCAGTCGCACGTTCGTTTGGTTCCTGTTCGGAAAGGTCCCAAAGAAGTCAATTTCAACTTTCCCGCCGCCGTTCATGCCACCGAACACGTCGACTTCCGGCCCCTCCAGATCGATCCCCACACGACTCCGTCGCGCATCGATCACGAACGTCTCTTCGCCTTGGTCGTCCGGCGAGTCGATCCAAAGGATGTAATCCCCAGGCGTTGCCCGGCTGGAGGAATAGATCATGTCGGCCCACAGTCGACCGTACGGCACGACCGAAATCGATCCCACTCGAAAACCATTTGGTGAGGCCACGGAATTTGGCGCCGAGCCCTGGTATCTCGCGGGCCGCGCGGGCCCTGAAATCCAGTGTGGATCGTTCGTCGCGGTGGGCAGTAATGTCGCGGCGTTCGAAGACTCGTGCCCCGCCGGACTCGTCCTACCTGGCCGACTCCGAGCAAGCGGCACCCCCGCGGGCTCAACTCCGAGGGGCTTCGACTCCATTGCGATCGGCTGGAAGCCAGGCGAGGAGGACAGCGAAGGCTGGCCCGCCGGCTGCCCCCATTGCTGAGCCGCGACTAGCCCCGAAAGGAGAGCCAGGATCAGGACGGCCAACGAAAAGATTCTTGCGGGGCTTTGCCAACGGCGCCATGACATCATAACGTTCCTTTTCTGGAGTTCTGGAGATGGAATCCTGGGTAGGCTATGAAAGCACGGAGGAAAGGGGCTTGGATTGGAAAGGAATTCCAGTGGAACCAGCCCACCAATCGGTCCGAACCGCATGGCACGAAAACCCGGATTCCGGCGGCTGATCATGAGATTCCTATTTAGTGTCTCGACTAAAACAACGAGGCAAAGCCGATTTTCAGGTCTTCGTCGATACAGTCACCGCAGTCTCCCTATTTTCACGGCCATCGTCGCCAAACGGCTGATTGCCGCGTGATAATCGTTCACGGGCAAGAAACTAATGGCCCCGCACGCTCGGGCTTTCGGCCTCTCTCCTCGTCCCCACCACGGAGGACACGGAGGGAGCGAGACGCGTTCCCTGTTAGCAGCGAGCGTCACGAACTCCAAGGCACGCCTCGTATACCCTGATCTCGGTGGAAATGAAGTGGGGGGCATCTCTCGACTTTTTCGGCGTTTTCGGCTGGCGCCGATTCCACCAGTTACGGAAACCGTATGGATCGGGCAAGGAAAGCCAGCCAAACGTCCTACGTTTGCCGAACAGGCGGCCAACCGTCCGATACCCAGTAATATACCGGTCGCGGATGACTTTCTCCGCCGCGAGTCCGACCAACGGGAGGACGGCTTGCGTCGGGCAGCTTTCCACCCGGAAAAATCCAACCGCCTGAAATATAGTTTGGTGTGACGATTCACGCCTTTCGTTACTGGCTGTATAATTCGACCCTGAATGGACGGGGAAAGGCGCATGTTAAAGCAGACGAAGCATCCCAGCTCGACATCGAGCAACGATCGCCAGAGACCGGGCGGGGGAAGCAATATCCGTGCTCGACTGCTGAAAATGATTATTGAGAACGAGCAGGCGCGGAAGCCAAAGTCCCAATGACTGTCGTCACGCTTGTCAGAGGCGTCCCCGGCGCGGTCTTGGAATCGTGGTCGAACCTCCTGGGGGACCGCGACGCGAGGCGGCACCGAACACCCGGCGCGGAGCATGCGGCTCGAGCAAATCAATCGCCGCAATCGGATCGCCGCCGGGGCCCATGCCCGGGGGCTTCGGTGGCTCTGATAACGGCGCTCATCGTATTGGTTAACGCAAGCTCACTCACCGCGACCCAGTGGCCATGGTCGAAACCGGTCGCCCCGCCGCGGCAGCCCGACCCGGCCGTGGCGCGCGTCTGCATCGAAGAGTCAGACGGCATCGCGTATGGATCGGGGACATTGGTTGACGTGCGCGACCGATTTGGACTTGTGGTTACGAACTGGCACGTCGTGCAGGGCGACTCGGGCGCCATCACGGTCCTCTTTCCAGGTGGTTTTCGCTCCCCGGCGCGGGTATTGGACACGGACCGCGACTGGGATCTGGCGGCCCTGCTCATCTGGCGGCCCCCGGTCGCTCCCATTCCCCTCGCCTCGTCGCCGCCCCGCCCCGGCGACCAACTTACGATCGCCGGCTACGGATCGGGAACCTACCAGAGATCGCGGGGACGGTGCACCCAATACGTCGCGCCCAGCGCTCATCATCCCTTTGAGATGGTGGAGGTTTCCGCATCCGCTCGGCAAGGTGATTCGGGCGGCCCGATTTTCAATGCGGCGGGAGAACTAGCCGGCGTGCTTTTCGGGTCGAATGGCGGAACCACCTCTGGCGCGTACGCGGGACGGATACATGAATTTCTCAGTACCGTATGGCCTCCCCCCGATGAATCCAAACCAGCCCAGACCCTGGTCGCGTCGGCCCCCGACGCAACGCCACGTTCTGCATTACAGCGGCTCCCAGCGACAACCGATGACCGGTCTGATGAAGTCTCGTCCACCGCGCCCATGAAATCATTACCTCAAAATGAACGGCGATCCCAACTGGCCAGCGGCAACGCCAGCCCACGATCCGAACCGGCGCCGCCCAAGCCTTCCGGCGAAGTGGACACCGCCCGGACCGCTCCCACCGCTTTGACATGGCAAGATATCGCGGGCGATTCACTGTTTCAGCAGTGCAAGACGTTCCTGGCCATCCTCGGATTCGTCAGCTTACTGGCCTTCCTCGCCAACCTTTTTGCCCCCACCGAGACGCGAAGCCGCGAAGAGAATGGCGGGAAGCGATGAGTCTCCAACCGCGGCGGTTCCTCAATAGCGACCGCGAGTGCCAATGTCCGGTCAGCTTACCTCGCTTTCGTTTCCCCTTCACGACTCATTCAGTGCCGCGGCCAAGGCGGCCTTCACGCGTGGATATTGGAATTGAAAGCCAGCCTCGGTCGCGATTCGCGGTATGACCCGTTGTGACGCCAAGAGTACATCGGCAATCGGGCCCAGGGCTAGTCGCAACACGGAGGCGGGAACGGTAAGCATGGTTGGCCGATGAAGCACTTCTCCCAGTGCGGCCGTGAACTCGGCGTTGGTGCAGGGGTTGGGCGAGGTGGCGTTGACTGGACCATGAATGGTTTCATGGTCGCGCAGAAACAAGACCAGACGGACCAAGTCATCCAGCGCAATCCAAGGCATCCACTGGCGGCCGTTGCCCAGTCGGCCTCCCATGCCAAATTTGAAGGGGAGTAACAGGCCGGCCAAAACACCGCCGCCGGGTCCCAGGACCGGGGCCGCGCGCAACAGGACGACGCGTATTCCAACATCAGCGGCAGCGAGCGCGGCTGATTCCCAGGCCACGCACAAATCGGCCAGAAAATCGCGCCCTCGCGGCGACGATTCGCTCAGCACCTCGTCCCCATGGGGCCCGTAGTAGCCGACGGCTGACGCGGAAATCAGGAGCCTCGGCGGCCGAGTCAGCCTCGTCAGCGTACTCACCAAATTGCTGGTGCCCGTCACGCGGCTTGCATAGATTCTCCGCTTCTTGGCCCGCGTCCAGCGACCGGAACTGATATTCTCTCCAGCCAGATGAATAACCACATCCACGTTGTCAAAGGCTTGATCAGGGGGCGGACCACTCCTGGATTCCCAATCATACGTGGTCAGATCCAACGAGGCCAATGCCCCCTGTCTCTTCGACCCAAACCGGCTCAAAACCACCGGCCGCTTCAAGTGGGGCAAGAGGCGGCGCCCGATAAAACCAGTGCCCCCGGTAACAAGTGTTCGCATCACATCACCCCCCCGCCAAAAACGGCCCGAGAATGCCACCCCCGCTTCGAAGACTCTTCCACTGGTAGGAAATCCAATTGGTCTTGTCACGGCTTTGAGTTTTCCGTGACCAGTGAGCGTCAGAGTTCCCGTCCATTATAGCCAACCATCGGATGCAATTTACAGGCCGAAACGAAAGACTCCCCCGCCTTTAACCGCTATCCCGACGTGACGATCGGCCCTGCCGCTTGCCACCGGCCCACCACCGATCGGCACGGAGGGATGCGCGCTGCACCGGGGACGGTTCGGCGGCCGGTCCCCGGCTCCAACCCCGCCTCCGGCCGCCCCCCGCGGTTGCAAGAGCCCGTCATCTCGCAAGTGGCACGCCGCGCTGGGGACGCGGTCGCGTGGATGCGACAGGAATCTAGTCTTTTTGGGGTATGCTCCACCCCCTCGGCGTCACCTCCTCGATATTGGGTGGCACGGTGGCCTTCACGTTGCCCATCGCCCAGGCAAGGCCGCCCAACACAAGGCTTTGAACGAAGGCATTGTCCCACACCTGGTGCACGTGGCCAAACGAGGTGTAGAAAACGTTCCCCTTGCCCTGTTTCCGGGCCCAGGTTTGCGGAAAATTCGGGCGAGTGTGCAGGAATTCGTCCCGCTCGTGCTCTTTCTTCAGAACCTTTGTGTCCTGAACCAAGATGACATGCAGGTCCCGCCCAAAGTTGCGAAACGTGTACCATTCCTCGCGGTCGATCGTCACTTCATCTTCATAGTCCTCGAGACCGGGGAAATCGGGTGAGGTGATCAATAGCCGACCGGGTTGCTGCGTGCCATGCCCCATGAACTCGCCGCCGACCATCTTCACGTATGGATCAAGCTGTTTACCGCGACTGTGGAATGTGTCGGCGGCGCTGTGGAAGCCGACGAAACCTTTTCCAGCGGACACTGCGTCCAAGAGCCGCTTTTTTCCTCCCCGAGTCATCGGCTTGTTTTGGGGACGTTTTCCGGAGACACACTGGTTGCCGCATGAGTAGAACGCGAAGGCATCGTACTGTTCCAGATCGCCATCAAAGACGCGACCGTCCTTGGTACAGGTCACCTCGAAACCCGACCGTTTTCCCAGCCCAATCAGGGCTTTTTCCGAAACACTCAATTCTCCATTCTCGCGCCGCACCGCGGAATGCTCGTAACCGGTGCTGCGCGTGTAGTAAAGGACTTTTTGCGGCTTCTTTTCAGCCGCTGATACCCAGGCTAGAGGAAAAGCCGAAGCTCCGACCGCGACCAGACCGCTGTCCCGTAGAAAATCACGCCGTTTCATGTTTGATGCCTCCTTCGGGTCGAAAAAAAGTAAGGTTCGCAAGGCCCTTGATCTCCTGAAACAACCTGCCAGTTGCAGACGGGCACGGCCCTGTCCAATGCCCGCTCACCATCAGATAGCGGAAGCGGAGAGACGTTTCGTTTCTCACCAGCAGCTCCTGACGTGCCAATAATCTCCGATGAGCTTATCCTTCGAAACGATGGGGGCGTTTTCCTCGCGGGCGGTTGCCACAATACTCTGGTCCGCAATCTGGCCCACCAAATCATATCTTCAGCGACGGGCGTCTTTGTGTGCTATCCACCGGGCACCTCTTCGGAGTTCACAGTTGTTGCTGGTTAGCAAGTTCCTGACGCCCCCGTTTTTCAGGGCCATATGAGTTCGCATCAGGCTTGTCCCGGGGTGGTTCACACTCGCCGCTACAAACCGGTCGTAGGGGTTACTGTATTCCGGTTCACCTGTTTCCTCGCCCACCAATCCCTTGGCGACCCCCGAGTTGATTCCCTTAAATTGAAAAAGCAGGGCCAAAAACCGTGTTGCAAAGAATGGGCGAAAAGCCGATGATACGCCGTGGCTGGTCATGGGGCCCACGGGATGGCGCGGGCCAGCTTGGATTCCACGAACCCCGATCCGCCCGCGTTTTATACGCCATAAGGGCAAAAGCACGGAGGCTGTTTCATGCGTACAGGTACTGCGTCAACTCGCTATGGGGTCATTCTAACGGCTCTTGGCCTACTTGTTACGGGGGGGTGCGGAGAAGAGAGTGGGGCTCCGCCTGCTAGCATCCCCTCCTCCTCCGAGTCGGCTGGCACGGGCCGCCCGGGCTCCTCGCCGGGTCAGAAGAGCGATGAGCCGGTGACGCTCGTCGCCACCGATGGCACGTTTCGCTCACCGGCCCCATCCGATGCGGAACTCCATCCAGAAGTTTCGATCCAAACCAATGTGGGAACGATCCAGGTGCGGCTGAACTGGGAAAAGGCGCCGCGTACCGTCTCCAACTTCCTGTACAACTATGTCGAGACCGGGTTTTACGACCAAACCGTGGTCCATTACGTGGAAAGCAGTTACTTGATCGCGGGAGGCGGCTATACCGCGGCATTGGAAGAAAAAGAAACCCAGCCGCCGATACCCTGCGAAGCGGACAATGGACTGTCCAACGAGCGAGGCACGATCGCCATGGCCCGTCTTCCCGACTTCGCCAACAGTGCCACCTCCCAGTTTTTCATTAACCTGGTCGATAATCCCGACCTCGATTACAGAGCGGATGAAACGAACAGCATGAACGGGTATTGCGTGTTTGGCGAAGTCATCTCCGGAATGGATGTGGTCGACAAAATCGCCCAAATGCCGGTCCATGAGAAAAATGGACTCATGAACACCCCCGTGGAACCGGTCATTATCGAATCGGTCACCCGCACCAAGTGAGCGTGACCGAACAGATCCCGGCCCGAGCACCAGAAAACGGGATCCTCGGGCCCCCCGTCCATCATCGAGCGTTTGTCGCGTCACATTCCTGCTTGCCCTCTCCTTTTGGATGACCTTGATAGCTTTGTTTCAGGCGTTTCAATAGTTGCTTTTCCGTATAAATTCGTCCCGTTGGCTTCTCGTAATCTTCGATTGATCGAGTCTTGCCGGAGGACCGCTTGGGCAGTAACTCAAGGAAGCCGGGAACACCAGGAGGTGGTTCCATTTTCGCGTAGCGTTCCCCGTCGGGCAATTTGGCCATATCGGCCAGCATCCGTTTTCCATCGCGAACCCGGCCAACGCGATCCATGCGATCGTAAATGAGTTCATAATCTTTCACTTTTCTCATGAACTTAACCCCCCGCTCCGTGCTGAGAATCCGCGTCAGAGGATCGTCTTTCGAGAGCGTGTCGGCGAGTAGTTCCTTATGATCGGGAGGTTGCCAACCGCCATCCGCCAGGGCCTCGAGGACCCGCTCCACGTCACTCTGATTGATCAGGTCTTTCGGCTGATACCCCTCGCGTTCGCCCAGTGCTGATTTCACAATGCTCTCGACCTGACTGAACGAGGGACGTTGCTTTGTACCCAGAGGCGCGGCGGCGTGGGCCACGGGGGCGACCATAGACATGGCTGTCACCACCAACAGCACGGTTCCAACCCGCCGCGGGTGCGTCAAAACGACTGTCCATTTCATGTCGAACCTCCATTCAGAAAGTTTTGGCTGTTTGGCTGTTTGAACTACATATATTTCAGGCGGTTGGATTTTTCCGGGTGGGACGCTGCCCGACGCAGGCCGTCCTCCCGTTGGTCGGACTCGCGGCGGAGAAAGTCATCCGCGACCCGTATAAGCAGGCGCGAGGAACTCTTGTGGCAACGAACGTCCCCATCTCCGGGACCAGCCCACGCGTTTCCCGAACGTTTCAGCCACTTCCCCGGAGACCCCTGGCCCCGGAAAGTGTAGACCCAAGGGGGGGCTCGTATGACAGCCGGTGAGTAGCGAGGATATTGGTGTCGGTGGCGATCGCGGAAACGCGAGCCGTTACTTCGAAGTATAGGCCCTTTTTGCGCCAGATTTCACTCGAGCCTATTTAACTCTACGGTCGGCACGCACCGTACGGCAACGTGTGATAATCGCGGTAACTGCTGGCAAGGCAGCACGCAGGCCGGCATCCACCTAGACGTTCGCGGGGGTTGAAAGGACCGCGCCCGCCGGCTCTCGCGGAGGATCAATCGGCGAATGGTCACCGCGCGGTATCCTGATTCATCCGCCACGCACGCACGCTCGGATCGGGGCGGAGTCCCGTGTGGTGGAGTCGTGCGGCTTGGGCAATTCGCAAGCCGTCCAGGCGGGGGGCGTGGGCGATAAGGGCATAATTTCACGCACTATGATTTTTTTAAGGGGGAAAATTGCTCGGAGATGGTTGAAAGTCGGGGACGGATGTTTTAGAATCGACGTTCTGGAATGAACTGCTTGGTGGTAACCGAGAGGTAGGAGACCCAGTCATGTCGCGGGCCACGTTCTTTTTGCGCGAGTGTTCAACTTGCGGCCGTCGTCTGCGGATCCGCGTGGAGTATTTAGGGCGCGTGTTGCGATGCAGGCATTGCGGAGCCATGTTCGAGGCGGACGATCCGTCGTACCCCGAGCCCACTGCTGCTCATGCCGGTATTTCGTTGCTCGAAAGAGCTGACCAACTGCTCGATTCGTTTGACACCAAACGTCAGCGACCGCGGTAGGTGGCGTTTGCGCTGGTTCAGACCTTTCGCATCCGCCCGGGTCGCTGTTTGGATTCAGTCAAACTCGCCGAACAGGGCGGCGGGGGGTACGTGCGCGCGGCGGTCGGTGGCGGATCGTGGCGCTTGAGTGGTTCATCCCCACAAGGCTTCCAGGTCCTGAAAGAAATCGGGATACGTTTTCCCCGTGCATTGCGGATCCTGGATTGCGACCCCTTCCACTCGCAGCCCAACCAAGGCCAGGCTCATGGCCATTCGATGGTCTCGATACGTGCTCACCGACGCGCCGTGTAATCCACGGGGCTCAATCCGCAACCCATCAGGCAACTCTTCCACGTGAGCCCCAAATTTTCGTAATTCCCGGGCCAGGTCGGCAATGCGATCGGTCTCTTTGTGGCGGTTGTGCGCTATACCGGAAATCGTTGTTGGCCCAGAAGCGAACAGAGCGACCGCCGACAGGGTTTGTGCCGTATCACTGATGGCGTTCATATCGACCGAAATGCCTCGTAACGGCTTTCCCATCACCGTGATTCGGTCGGTTTCGCGAATCACTTCGCACCCCATCCGTTCCAAGCAATCGCAGAAATGGACATCACCCTGCAAAGCACTCGGGCCGAGCCCCTGAACCGTCATGCGACCACCGGTAATGGCGGCCGCCGCCCAGAAGTAACTGGCCGCCGTCGCGTCGGGTTCGACCGTGTAGCATTGAGCATCATACACCCGTGGCGCGTCAATCCGAAAGCGGCTCAGATTGTGCTCGCGCACCGACACGCCGAACGACCGCATGACGCCAAGCGTCATGCTCACATAGGGTTTGGAAACCAAGTCTCCCACCACATCAAGCGTCACGGGCTGTCGCGCGTAGGGCACGCTCATCAACAGTCCGCTTAAGAACTGACTGGACATGTCCCCACGGACCGTTGCCGTCCCACCGAAACGCCGTGGTTCACGAATAATCACCGGCGGGCAGCCCGTATTGTTTGCGCTGCGCGTATCCGCTCCCAATGCGTTCAAGGCGTCGAGCAAATCTTGGATTGGCCGCTGGTGCATCCGGGAAACGCCATGGAGCCGAAAACGGCCTGGACACACCGCAAGCATGGCCGTCAGAAACCGCATGGTGGTGCCGCTGTTGGCCACAAACAGGTCCTTGTCCCGGACAGGAATGGATCCACCACACCCGACCAATTCCACGCGGTCGGCCTCTCGATCCCAATGGACTTCCATGCCCAACTGGCGAATCGCGTCAACCATGACTTGAGTGTCTTCGCTATTCAAAACGCCGTCGAGCGTCGAACGCCCTTTGGCTAGAGCCGCGCACACCAAGGCCCGGTTGGTAATGCTCTTCGAGCCAGGTGGTCGCACGTGGGCATCAACCGGGCCCCGTGGCGTGATCTGAACTTCATCCCGGCTCATTCACCAGCTCCGCGAAAGGCGTCGATTTGGCCATCTCAAGCAGACTATACCGGTCGCGGATGACGTTCTCCGCCGCGAGTCCGACCCACGGGAGGACGGCTTGCGTCGGGCAGCTTTCCACCCGGAAAAACCCAACCGCCTGAAATATAACAAAGTCGTCACCGCACGGAATAGGCGCCGCCGGCACGGACGCGCTGTTTTCACCGACCGCACTCCTCCTCCTCCTCCTTGCGAAATCGTTGGTGCCAGCGATGGGCGGCGCGGCCGATCCGGGGAAATCGACGCTCCACCCTTTGAGACAAGCGATGAAAGAATGGAATATCCGGGGCCAGTAGCAGTGTTCCAATGCCCAGAAACAGAATCCCTTGCAGAATCGGTAAAACCAGGCCGACGACGCCCAAAACGATAAAGAGGATACCGACAACATGCCGTAGCACCGCTTTTCTTTTGTGGGTGAATATGTCAATCATGGCCTAAGGCGGCAGGGCCGCCAACCCAATGGGGACACCGCACAGGGATGAACCCCTCCCGCCAAGCATGCGCGCCCGTTACACCGAAAGACTCTAACGAGGTAGGACCTCGAACCAATGCGAGCTACCGCTCGAACCGTATTAGCCCGCTCCCGTTGGTCGCTAGAACTTGACTCAAAACGAACGACGTTCTTCGCATAAACACACTAACGAGGTAGGACCTCGAACCAATGCGAGCTACCGCTCGAACCGTATTAGCCCGCTCCCGTTGGTCGCTAGAACTTGACTCAAAACGAACGACGTTCTTCGGATAAACACACTAATTGTATCAGAATCAGAGCTGACAAGGATCCCAGGAACACCCGTCGCGATCACCACGCCCAGGCTGGACCGGGGTCATGGATCCAGCTACCCTCGTCAGCATGCCCATTTGTTTCCCACCACCCGCCGCCGCCGGCGGGCAGGGGGGGCCATGCCCAGGCTTGCGTAACAGCTCAACGAACATCATATTGAGTGCAGTTCCGGTTACGTCAATACGTCTAGCTGTAGCGGGCAATAAAAAACTTCGATTTGCCTACTATTTTTTGTCAGCCGGCAACAAAAACGCGTTTCCCCGGTTCCAAGAGGCCATGACAAGACCCGTCGAGCTTCTTTTGACTTGGGGCGTTTCGGGAGCGGCAACCACGTTTGGTTACGGACTGTAAAACTCCTTTGGCAACCGGACATCCAACGGGTTCTGTCGCGGCGTCTTGGTTTGCACATCCGGCGGTCCTATTTGGTTGGGAAACAAGCCCATGAAAATCGTTCGACAGTTGAGTTCCACGGGGATTCCGGAATACGCCCGACAACATCCGGACGGAACGCTCACGAGGCTTCAAGGCGACTTGTTCGGCGAATTCACCGATTCCGGCCAGGTTGTCGCTGGCGGCCAGCAGCTTGCCCCCGTCTCTCCAACCGCCATCCTCTGCATCGGCCTGAATTATCGCCAGCACGCAGCGGAAAGTAAGGCCACGCCCCCTGAATATCCCGTGCTATTCATGAAGGCCCCATCCGCCGTGCAGCACCCCGGACAACCCGTCTCGTTGCCAACCCATCTGGTGAGCACCCAGGTCGACTATGAATGTGAACTGGCGGTCGTGATTGGCAAATCATGCAAGAACGTGGACCGCCAAAATGCATTCGAGTACGTACTCGGCTATACCTGCGCGAATGACGTGAGCGCTCGCGATTGGCAGACCAAGTGGGGGGGGAGCCAGTGGTGCCGGGGGAAAACGTTTGACACGTTTTGTCCCCTGGGCCCGTGCCTGGTCACCCCGGATGAAATGCCCAACCCGAACTCATTGGCCATCAAAACCGTGCTCAACGGCCAAATCATGCAAGACTGGAACACAAACGACATGATCTTTGATGTTCCTCGATTGATTGAGTTTCTCAGCGGCAGTACGACCCTGCAACCGGGCACGGTCATTCTTACCGGTACGCCGCATGGCGTCGGTTTCGCGCGTCAGCCCCCTCGATTCCTCCAGCCCGGTGACTCCATTACAGTCGAGATCGAGGGAATTGGCCAATTAGTCAATCCCGTGCAATCCGAGTAATACGGAAAGCCCCCCGCTGTACGGCCCCTACATGGGAAGAATGATCAAACGGAGCGGGAAACAGAAAACAGGGATCAAGATCGCGCTGATGCCCAGCACGGTCCGCACGCATCCCAGCGGCATGTGGTCGTTGCGGGTAGGAGGGTGGTCGGGACCAATCAGTAAGACGATCAAAATCATTGGGGACCACTCCCAACGTCCGGATACCACCACCACTAAGATGGCGGCCACCACGAACGTACGGGCAATCCAATGTGCTTTGCGGCCAAATAGAGTATAAACGACGTGGCCCCCGTCGAGCTGGCTGACCGGCATCATGTTCAACCCGGTGACTAAAAGCCCCACCCACCCCGCCATGAAGTAGGGGTTCAAATGACTAAACCAAACCGCGGTTTCCGACGTGTGCCCGGACGGTTGGATGACATACACGGCCGCCCGGATCAATAGCGGAAGATCCAACGCAAAGGGACCATATTCAAACTGCTGAAAATCAAGCTTGGCGACCCCAATCCACATGACCGGCAGAGCCACCACAAGCCCTGAGAGCGGCCCCGCCAACCCGATATCAAACAGCTCCCTGCGATCAGCCTTCAGGCCGTCCATGCCGATCACGGCCCCCATGGTACCGATTGGAGAGATAGGAAAGGGAATGAAATAAGGAAAACTGGCCGGAATGCCGTAGCGAACCGTCGCGAGAAAATGGCCCATCTCGTGGGCGAATAGGATGGCTAGCACACACCCCATATAGGTCAGTCCGTCCTGCCAGTGAGCCAGCAGCATGCGCCGCAATTCCCCATCGACTGGCCATGGCAGCCAGTGATTGGCCCCTACCCAGAAGGTGGATAAACAGGTCACCACGAACAGGATGAGCGGCAACCTCCGCCGTCGCTGTCTCCTCCAAGCCAGCTTCCCGGGCCCCTCCGACTTGCCCATCTCTTTGGCAGGGACGTCTGGATTGAGCGCCTGGTCACCTCGCGCCGCCGCGTTGGGTTCTGCTTCATGCAAAACCAGTTCATCCTCGCTATCGAGCGATTTCCGCCGACGGACCCGCTGGCCATCTGGACCTCGCCCCACGTGCTCGCGAGGCGGGTCCGCCGCTCCAGTGTCAACCGGTTTCGAATCTTGGTCGTGTATGTCGCTCATGACCATAGGATAACATACCGGAGCGATTTGCAGAGCCCATGGGCCGGGGATCGGACGGACGAGATCCCGGATCCAACGGCCTGGAGCCGCGGAGGATTCTCATCGTCCATACGGAGAACCAGAAAAGATTTGTAGTTCGGTAATCGTTTAGCCGATTGGCGTAGGTCAGACGTTCCACCCTAACAGCCATCAAGCCAATACTGGCGGCCGCGCGACCGTTTTCCCGCCCGCCCCGGCCATCGGCTTGTGATCCAATTGGCCTTCACAGGCACGCGGCAATCTGTTATGTAACCCTCCCCCGAAGGACCTTGCAACCAGTAATACACTTCAGGCGGTCGGATTTGTCCGGGTGGAAAGCTGCCCGACGCAAGCCGTCCTCCCGTTGGTCGGACTCGCGGCGGACAACGTCATCCGCGACCGGTATATTTACAGCCCGTAACAAAACGTGGTTGCCGCCCCCGGAAGTCCCTGGATGAGAGGCAACCTGAGTGGTTTTGTTAGGGGGCCTTAGTCCCCGGTGCCACGGTAGCCCGAGCCGCGCGGGATTCAAACCTGGCGTACGGAATTCAGCCGCCCGGCATGGGACGGAAATTGCTCCCGAATCCAACCTACAGATTTGTTGGGACGAATGTCATGAAACGTCTGAGTGTTCAGTTGTCCGTCGTGGGTGCGGTTTTGGCGCTGGGCGCGGCCGCGATCGCCTATAGTGTCCTGTCCGGGCCCAATGAAGCACCGGCACGGGAAGAGCAAGCGGACGGCGCGGCCAAGACGGAATCAACGGAGACGGACTCACCGTCGCCGATTCGCGTGGCGCGGGGGGCGGAGTCCGAGGCGTCACCCGCCGCCGAGGAGAACGGCACGGTTCGTACCGTCAGTCACGACTCCGCCTCGGATCAGATGGCGGCGGAATCGCGGCGTACCGCGGAACCGGATGCCGACATGACCAGTGGCGACGCGGATTCCGCGGACGACAATTCAATTCGCCAACCGACCGCTGGATTGAACGAGCAGGGTTCGGACACGACCGGCGAAACATCAATGGACGATCGTTCCAAACCGGACTCGAGTTCCTCAGCGCCGCCAGCTCCAACATATGGTACAACCGATACCTCCGATACGTCCGATACATCGGATACGTCCGAGGAGGCCTCGGAACCAAACTCGCGAAACTCCGACCAGGCGGAAACCAGTGGGGACGATAACGCCGATGCGACCGCGGCCGATGCCACGGAATCGAACCTGGAGAGCCTTCCGGACGCCGTCGGCGCCGAGCCGAGTCAAGACGCCGATCGTGGGCAACCCTCCGAAGGATCACCGTTCCCTCTCACTTCCCCAGCGGATTCCCAGCCCCCCGCAGCCTCTGCTTCCCCTGATTCGCTGACATCCGAGTCGAGGGCGAACTCTTCGAGTACGGCGTCGCAACCGGTCAATGAAACCGCCGTGCCTACTTACTCTGGAGGCAGCGAGCCCGTCTCGAGTGACAATCCCGCCGCTGCTTCGCTTAACGGGGGATATGCAACTTCACAGCCCGAGACCAGGCAACCGTCCAGCCAGGACAACGGTGTTGCCGGCGCCTCAGAGCAAGACGATTCCGAAACCTTCAAGCCGGATGCGGAGAGCCCCCGAGCCGAGGAATCCGGCGAGGCCACTGCCACCGAGCCTGCTGGTTCCAACCCCTATCCGAACACGGACGCTCAGGACTTCGCATCAGATGGTGCGAGGGTGGGGACGCCGACAACGATTCCAGCCACGGATGAAGCAAGAGCCACGCCCTCCCGGTACGCGCTGGATAATGGCTCTAGCAGGGCTTCGGATACAACGGCTGAACCGGACGGTGAACTGGACGGTGAACTGGACGGCACGGAGCCTTCAAACGCCGGGGATCCCCCGGCGTCCGCACCCGCTTCAGGGCCTGGGACAATCACCGCGCCCGGCGCGGGCCGTCTGGCGGAAAGCGGGCAGGCAGCGCCGATCGCTTCTGATGAGCCTGGCAGCGACCAGCTGGAGGGGGAACAGGCTCCGGCGGTGGCCATCGAGAAATCGGCGCCGGAAGAAATTCAGGTCAATCGCGAGGCCACATTCGAGCTCCGGGTGCGAAATGACGGAAATGCGATCGCGGAAAACGTGGTTGTTGTCGACCGCGTTCCCAAAGGAACGGAATTCATTAGTGCAACGCCCTCGGTGACACCAACCGATGACGGCACGATTAGTTGGCAAGTAGGGAGGCTCAAGCCAGGTGAAGACGTTGCGCTCTCGATGCGTCTGCTGCCCCAGGTCGCGGGGGAAATCGGCAGCGTGGCGGCGGCTTCGTTCCAAGCCCAAGCATCCGTGCGCACGATCTGCACCCAGCCCGCCCTCGAACTTGAGGTTTCGGCCGCCCAGCAAGTCCTGATTGGTGAATCCGCAACGCTGGAGATTTCCGTCACCAACACGGGAAATGGGGCGGCTGAGAACGTCGTGATCGATGAGGACGTCCCCGAGGGATTCACGCACCCGGCGGGAAACAAATTGGAGCACGAAATTGGAACGCTTCGGCCCCAGGAATCGCGCCGCTTGTCCCTGGAACTCGAAACCGCGAAACAAGGCACCTTCGAGAATCGAATGACCGTTCGAGGGGCGGGAAACTTGTTTGATGAGGATGTGCGCCCGATCGAAATCACTTCACCTCAACTGCAAGTCACCATGGAGGGCCCGACATTGCGTTACCTGGATCGTCAGGCGACCTATTCCGTTGAATTGGCGAACCCGGGAACCGCTTCGGCCCACAACGTCGAGCTGGTGACCCATTTGCCAAAAGGCATGAAATACGTGACCAGTGATAATCATGGCCAGTATGATACGCAGACGCACGCCGTGTTCTGGAATCTGGAAGAATTGCCGTCGGATCGCCCAGGGAACGTGCACGTGACAGTCCTTCCCATCGAGCCCGGCAACCACAAATTGAAAACGGACGTGAAAGCGGATCTCGGGTTGCAGGACAGTTGTGAACATCAGGTCGCGATTGAAGGATCCGCGCAGCTTTCCTTTGTCATTTCGGACGTGGCCGACCCCATTGAAGTGGGCAGTGAAACCACCTACGAAATCAAAGTGCGAAACCGCGGCTCGAAAGCCGGCACCCAAA
Source organism: Planctomycetota bacterium (assembly GCA_051745935.1). Taxonomy (GTDB): domain Bacteria; phylum Planctomycetota; class Planctomycetia; order Pirellulales; family Pirellulaceae; genus JBNJEM01. Next base: position 1,714 of record JBNJEM010000071.1, on the reverse strand, counting down.
TTCGTTTGGCCCTCGAACTACCCACCGGATTAGCCCCAAGCAGTGCGGAAGGCCCCACGCAAGGAAGCGTCGAGGGACAGGAGGTCGTCTTCAACCCGTTGGAGCAACTTGGCCCCGGCGAAGAAGTGGTCTTCAAAATCCACGCCGAGGGATCCGCCGTTGGTGATCACATTATCCGTGCTCAGCTGCAAAGTGCCGAACTGACCGTGCCGGTCACCAAAGAAGAAATGACGCGAGTCTACACGGATCAATAACCGTTCATTCCCCCAAAGCCGGGCTCGACTCGGACGCGGACACCGGCGTCGGCGCGACAAAACTTCGACGACCGGCGTGGCGGCCTTCTTGTCCTGTTTTTGTTCCTCGGAGCCACCGGTCGGGCCCCCCACTGGCTCTCCGCTCGCGATCCGCGTTCTCTGCAAAGGGAACGCGTCTTGCCGCTCGCTCAGGAAAGTGCCACCCTCCAAAAAATGCCGAACTGATCTCCGCGCCGTTCCTGAGAAGCCATACTAAAACCGGTCACGTTTCCTTTCACCGAGGAAATCTTGGGCGCGGGAACCACGTTTTGTTACGGGCTGCAAGAACCTAGCAGATCCAGTTTTCCCAATTTCCGGGGTTTTTCCCCATCCCTCCCCCCCAGCCCCCTGGGAAACTGTTCCCCATGCGGAAAAACGCGGTCAATCGTCGCTGCCAGCTGCACTCTTTTGGGTCTAGACCGTAGAATAAACGGCGGGGCAACCAACAACGACCGAATGATACTCCACATTCCCGGTACGAACCGTCAAAAGAAGTCAGGTTTTGTTGCGGGCCGCGAAACCCCATAACAAAACCACTGACGTTTCCGCTCACCGACAAACTTTTGGGCGCGGGAATCACGTTTTGTTACGGGCTGCAAAAAAGGCCTGCAAACCGCGTTTGTGACGCTTGTTGCTTGATTCTAATGGTGGGGCCCATGCCGTTCCACATTACGTGCCCGTGCGGACGCTTAACCGTTGTTCCCGACGATGCCGCGGGACAGATCATCCGATGCTGGCGGTGTAATACCGAGCTCCAGGTTCCCGAGGTCGACGGACCAGAGCCACCGCCAGCTCCAGCTTCCGACGGCCAGCCAATCATCGTGATTAACACTGATTCGTCGGCGCCGCACCGCCCGGCGGTTGATCCTTCGTGGCTGACGGTTCGCCTCCTTGCGCTGGGCATCGCCGTGCTGGCCTTATTGGATGTCGTTCCGGTCGTGGTGGCCGCGCGTCAGTCGTGGGGCGGCCATCCGACCCAGTGGCTCCATGCTCACATGCTAGAACCGTGGGCTTTGGCCGTCATCCTCGTGGCGATCCTTCACCTTGTCTACATGATTTATTTGTTGCAGTTGCCGGACTACAGTTGCGTACGGGTTGTATCCTGCTTCTTATTGGTGATTTCAACGGCTTATGCCATCGTGTTGGGCGTGCGCCTGCTGGCCCCCAGCGGCAATCGCCTCATGACCTCGTTGGCGCTGGAGAGCAACCCGTTCTCCGCCCAGCAGGAATCGCTGTGGTGCTTTTTGATGATGACGCTCACCGGCGTCCTCAGCTACCTGGCCGGTCGCGCCGCCTCTCAATGGCAAGCTCGCCTCATGTATGCCCCCTGACCCCTTTGCCTTTGCTACCCAAATGGGTGGCCCGAACGCCTTTCAAGGTCCACCCATACAGGGGGGGTGCCTTGCAGCCGTCAACCGCCG
>JBNJEM010000070.1:0-19323 GCA_051745935.1 Planctomycetota bacterium | reverse complement strand
GGAAGGTTTGCTGCACATTTCGGAGCTGGCGGACCACAAAGTGGATAACCCGGAAGAAATTGTCTCGGTGGGCGAGGAGATCGAGGTCAAGATTCTGAGGGTTGACACCGACGATCGCAAGATTGGCCTGTCACGCAAACGGGTCGAATGGGCGGAGGAAGAAACGGCAACCGCGGAATCCCAGCCACAGCCCGCGGGCCAGCAAAAGCCGCAACAAGAATTGAAAGGTGGATTGGGGGACGCGGGGCCGCTGATCAAGCCCGCCGGCAGTGGAGAAGACGCGGATAATGCCGCCGTGGATGATGGTAACGCGGATAACGATCAGACCGCCGGCGATCAGTAGGGCGGAAACAGAGTCACCGCCGGATTCATGGACGCGACACGGATAACCAGATGGCGGAAAAAACGCCGCCCGGTTCGCCAGCTCGATAAACCGTGAATACCGGATTTTTCCGTTCAATCCGCCGGACCGTGCCGCTCGACGATATCGCCCGCTCGCGACACCTCGCTGGTACCGGCGCGGGCGGGGCACGGGGGGGTGATTCCTCCCGCTGGAGGTCTTGTCGTGCTGGTCCCCTTTGCGTGGACGACGGGTCGCGCGGGGGGTGGTGGCGAGCGTCAATTGCACCTCGAGAAGTGGCGGTCGCGCGTGTTCAGCGGTGGTGAACACCCCGTCGTTGGTCCCGTCATGGATTTGCCATACGCATGTCCTCGGCGTGCTCCAACGGGCTTCTCTGGGCGAAAATGCCGCCGTGGAGCTCCCCTGGTTGGGAACTTGAATCGCACGGAAAATGAAGCAACCTCCGCGATGCCCATCGCTGGAGGTTGTTTTTTTGCTACGTCCGGAACGTCACATACAGCCATTGCATGCGGTTGCCTCGCCGGTAACCTGCAGTCTTCCGGGGACGCGGGTCGATACTCACCCTTGACGCATCACTGTTCAACATCGACCTCCTAGAAGCCCACGACCATGCCCGACAACTTGCAGCACGACTTCATCGAAGATGTTCTCCAACCGATCGACGCTTCGCGGCAAAGCCAGCCCAGTGATAGCACCCTGCAAACACCGCTGGAAACGTATTTGCGTGAAATCAATGAAACCTCGCTTCTGTCCGCGGAAGAGGAGCTGGAACTGGCTGATCGCATTGCCGAAGGCGACGTGCGCGCTCGCGACCGCATGGTCCGTGCCAACCTTCGCCTGGTGGTAAACATCGCCCGCGGCTATGCCGGCAAGGGGCTGAGCTTGCAGGACTTGATCGAAGAGGGGAACTTGGGGTTGCTCCGGGCCGTGGAAGGGTTTGACCCCTCGGTTGGAACCCGCTTCAGCACCTACGCCAGCTATTGGATCAAGCAGTCAATCAAGCGGGCGTTGATCAATTCGGCCAAAACCATCCGTATTCCAGCTTACATGGTTGAGTTGCTTTCCAAGTGGAGACGAGCGAACGCGCGCCTCAGCGAGGAGTTGGGACGTACGCCCACCGCCGAGGAAATCGCTCGCGTGCTCGGGCTGCCGCGCAAAAAACTCCCCATCATCAAAAAGGCCATCCGAATCTATAACTCGACCCCCCAGACCGATCAAGCGGAAGCAGGATGGTCGCTCGGCGAGATGATCATGGATGAGCAGATGAAGACCCCCGAAGATGAATTGCTCGAACACGACGTACTTAAGCACGTACGTCAGATGATTGAAGAGATGGACTCGCGGGAAGCCACTGTGCTGCGGATGCGGTTCGGACTGCTGGGAAACGAACCCCATACCCTCAAGGAAATCGGCGAAAGTTTGGGGCTGACGCGGGAGCGAGTTCGGCAAATTGAAACGGAAGCGATTGGCAAACTAGCGGCCAGTCTTGACCACCCTCGCCAACGCCAGCACGTACTCTCCAATCTCGCGTTGCCGTCCGAGTCTTGACACATGAAGCGCCGGTCGAAGCGAAAGCTCATGGTAACCGGTCACGAGCAAAAGACTAATGTCCGCGGACGTTCGCACGTCCGTTGCACATATTGAGGAAAGGCTTTTCCAGGTGCAAATGCCACGGGCTTGTCCCGTGGTCCGTTACGTTCCACGCTACCGACGGGCAGGCGTGGTGTGTCTGGCCGGTTTGTAGCGGCGAGCGTGAACCACCACGGGACAAGCCCGTGGCATCCATGCGGGCCTTGCGTGTCCAGGTCATGTAGCGGCACCCGTGAACGGCTACAGCTCATGAATGGACCGGCCGCGAGTCACGGCGGACGCGGCCCTTTTCGCATCCGGTGACAAAACGTCGCTCTTCCCTCCAAACGGCTTTGATGGCGGGAACGATCCCAGGTGTCGTCGGGGCTTTTTTAGCAGACCGCCGCCGTCAGTCGCCGCCTCCGCCCTCAATCAGACGAACCCCTTTTTGATGGCCCAGACGGCTGCTTGGGTTCGATCCGCGGCATCGATCTTGCGCAGAATATTCTGGACGTGTTCCTTGACCGTTTCGATGCTAATGTCGAGCGAATGCCCGATCTCGCGGTTGCTCAACCCCAAGCCGACGTGACGCAGCACTTGTAGTTCGCGGTTGGTGAGCGGAACGTCCTCGCCATTGCGACGCTCGCGCAGCCGATCCATCGTCTGCTTGACGCGGTGCAAGAGGCTGTTCTCTGGCGGCGGCTCTCCAGCCGCGGCACGAGTAATCGCGGCAATCAAGGCTTCACGGTTCGAACCCTTCAAGACATAGTCCGCCGCCCCCAAAGCCACGCTGCGGGCCACGTACGTTGGGTTGTCATAGGTCGACAACATGACAACTCGCACGTCCGGTTTGGCCGCGCGAATTTTTTCCAACGCCACCAGCCCGTCCCCGTCCGGCATGCGAACATCCATGAGCACCACGTCCGGCGCGTGCCGCAGAGTTTGCTCTACTGCCTGCTCGCCGTTCTCGGCCTCGGCCACAATATCGATCTCGGACCCTTGAAGTAAACGAGCCAATCCGGTCCGCACAACCTCGTGATCGTCCGCCACGAGCACAGAAATGCTCATACTACACTCCCTACATCACATCAGTTTGAAAAGCCCAACAAAACCGCTCGGATTCCCCCCACCAAAGCGTTTTGGAAGCGAGAACCAGGTTGTGTTACTGGCTGTAAGATGGGGGCGGCCGTGGCGCCAACCGCAGCGCCCGAACAACCATTCCACCTAAATATATACCGGTCACGGATGACTTTCTCCGCCGCGAGTCCGAACAACGGGAGGACGGCTTGCGTCGAGCAGCTTTCCACCCGGACAAATCCGACCGCCTGAAGTATAACCCGACTCCACGTCGTTCACCAATCAAGTGCTCTTTCGCCCGACCAGTGACGCGGAGGCAATTCATGTTTCGAAAGGGCCTCGATTCCCTGGCGTATGGGAACGCCACCCCATGGTACCCTCTAATTGTAAGTCTACATAGCCTACGCTGGCTGACCAGCCCATGCGGCGGCGGTTCCGGCCATCGTGGATGGGTTGGGCTGCCCGAGGGCCTTGCCAGCACGCCCTGTTCTCGCCCCCCAGGATCGGGCTAACCCGGGGCTTGCCATTGGACATTCGCCCCGCGGCATCTGGCGCCACCTCGGAAAACCCGTTTCGCGCGGGGGGACTCTACATGAAACCATATAAAACCGATGGGTGCAACCCAGGCGAGGGCGCCAGGGGGAAGCGGGCGCCGGGGTGGTCGGTGGTCCGCGACAACCGGTCTGCCGTTCTGCTTCAGGCGGCCAACGGGCCGGGAAACTTTCGTGTCGCTAAAAGCGAACAGCGCCATTTTGAGCTACGTTTGAGTGAGAAAACGCCACACGGGCTCTTGTTCCGGCCCGCGGCGCGCGGCGTGCTTGGGGGTCGCGGGGTCCGCTTTGCCGCCCGGCGGCGTATCGATGCGCTCGCGGACGCAAACGCACATGCCACAATGTAGACGCTTACACGAAGGTTCGCCAAGATGACGAAGGGTTCTCTGCTCCTTGTTGACGATGATCGTTGCTTGCTTGATTCAATGACCGGTTGGCTGCGCGAACAGGGTTACGAGATCACCGCGGCCGCTGGCTACCAGGAAGCCAAAGAGCAGCTCGAGGTGGAACCGCCAGAATTGCTGTTGGCCGATGTCCGCCTGCAAGACGGGGATGGATTCGATTTATTGGCCCACAGCCGGCGAAAGTATCCGCAGGTTCCGGTCATCCTGCTAACCGGGTACGGAACCGTCGAAACGGGCGTGGAGGCAATCCGCGCGGGGGCCTTCGACCTGCTGACCAAACCCCTGATCGACCAGGAGCTGGAGATGGCCATTGACCGGGCCCTATCCCAGCGAAAGGTGGTGCAAGAAAACCAGCAGCTGAAGGAACAGCTGGACCGCCGTTACGGAATGGAAAACATCATCGGACACGACCGCCGCATGCAACGGGTCTTCGACATGATCGACAGTGTGGCTGATACCAAGGCCACCATCTTGATCACGGGGGAATCCGGCACCGGAAAGTCCTTGATCGCGCGCGCGATCCATCGCCGAAGCGGGCGACGGGACGGGCCATTCGTGGAAGTGGCGTGCGGCGCGCTGCCCGAATCGCTGCTCGAAAGCGAATTGTTTGGACATGTCGCCGGGGCCTTTACAGGCGCCGCCACCGATAAAATCGGAAAGTTCAAGCAGGCCGACGGCGGCACGGTTTTCCTGGACGAGATCGGGACGTCGAGCCAGCATATGCAAGTCAAGTTGCTGCGAGTGTTGCAGGAATTCGCGTTTGAGCAGGTTGGCGGCACCAAGACGCATGAAGTCAACACGCGGGTCATCTTGGCCACCAACGAGGATCTCGCCCAGGCGGTGGCGGACGGAAAATTCCGGCAAGATCTCTACTATCGCGTCAATGTCATCAACATCGAATTGCCTTCACTGCGTGAACGGATCGCGGATATCCCACCACTCGCCGAACATTTCCTGCGAGAAGTAAGCGAAGATGCTCAAAAGGACGTGCGCGGATTCAGCGACGAAGCCATGGCGGCGCTGCAACAGTACCAGTGGCCGGGCAACGTGCGTGAATTACAGAATGTGATCGAGCGGGCCGTGTTGCTGGGAAAAGGTCCCATCGTCGCCGTCGAGGACCTTCCAGAACAACTTACAGCCGGCTCGACCATCCCCGCCTCCCCCATGACCGGCCAGACGCTTAAAGAAGCATTGGCCGGTCCGGAACGTCAAATCATTCTGGGCGTGCTGCGAAGCAATGACTGGAATCGCAACCTGACAGCCGAAACGTTGGGAATCAATCGGACCACGCTCTACAAAAAAATGAAACGGCTTGGGATCGAGTCGGCGGTGGATGCTGGTTGATCGGGCTCCTCCCCGCCTGGCGGCAAGGTCCGGTCGCCAAACGGGAATCCAAGCAGACGGAACCGTTCACGGAGAAGAGGCGGATATCCGCGGACGTTCGCCCTTCCATTGCACATCTTCAAGAAAGGGGTTTCGAAGTGCAAATGCCGGCTCCCGTGTCCAGCTCCCGTCACCCGTGAACGGCTACCATCAGACGGAATCCAACCGGACAGCCTGGCTCGTCGGCCCGAGGTGTTCGGCGCGGGGCAGCCGCTTCCGGGCGGGAACCAACCATCACGCCGCTCCTCGCCTCTTAGAAATCAACGCCTGCTCGTACCATGAAGGTGTCGTCAGCCAACGCGTCGGGAGACGGCGAATCAAACTTAATCTCACGTCCAAAGACGTAACCCACTTCCACCCGCTGCGCGGCTCCCCCCGGCCGTCTTCGCTCAAGCCCCAAAAAAAGACGCCAGTCGACGTAGGTTACCATGTCAAACTCGTCAACACCTCGCCGAATCGACCACGTGTCCCCACCAAACTCACCCGCCAGATAGCACCAATCCTCGAAGAGACCACTGCTGGTCAGCCGATAGGCGAATTGTGGCTGAGGGAATACTAGTTCCAGATGAATGTCGTCGTTGGGGTCCCAAATCACACCGCCTGCTGGCAACCAGTTGACATCGTCGCGGTCAAGGTAAAGGATACCGAACAACACTTGTACTCGTTCCGGCACGAGGTCGACGCGAGCCAGCGCCTTGGCTTTCACTCGAAAGGCGTCATCCTGGACGGAATCAAAATCGCTGTACACCCCCGGCGCTACGGACAGGATGCCGAGCCATCGCTCCGACAGTTTGGGAAGCCACATGAAGTCGACATAACCATCGTAAAGCCGTGGCGGCAAATCCGGGGTCGAAGGACCGTTGAGCAACACGGTGTCAAAACCGGAGGTGATCATTAACGGAAAGTCGCGGGACGGAAGGGGCAGCGCAACGGTCAAAAACAGCTCGTTTTCGATCAGACCCCAATTATTGCCGCCCCCTCGATGAATCCAGTTGCTGTTGATCGCGAGTTTTTGGAAAAAACCACTCTTGTGCGAGGAAACGCGCCCGGTTTCCATGGCCAGTTCATCGCTCGAGAGTAATGGTTCGGATTCCGGGGAACGGCCGCTTTCCCCCCCAAAACTAGCGAACTGGCTGGTGCTCCAGCCGGGAGGTGGTGGCAAGTGCGAGCCCGAGGAGCCGGCGTGCCAATTCTCCTCGGGCAAACGCACCCGCGGAGCGGGGCTCGGAAGAAACCCTGGCTCCTCGACCCCAAACGTTGAATCCGGCGAGGGCTGGCGTGGCATGCCTTGCCCCCGCGCGCAGTGCGTCACGACGACCAGCCCGAAAATCGTCGCCATTGCGCGCAAAAAACAATTCATGGCTACCATGTTCCGTTGTACTTCACGAGGCGGCAATCCACGCAGCCCGGTGGCACTAACCCCAGCATTGCAAAAAACACCTCTGTTTTCCGATGGCATTTAGTAGTTCCACCCAGCCCGGAACATGAACGTATCGTCCATCGATGGCGACAACTCAGGGTGTCTGACATAAATGATTTCCCGCTCGGTCACCCACCCTGCTTCCAAAAACCCAGTGCGTCGCCCCTCTTGTAGCCGGGAAGCCTGGCCCCACTCGACGCCGAGAGTCAGACGAATGTCGTTGATGTCAATCCGATCGCTCGACCCGTCCGCTCGCTCTATCGTCCACGCCCCACCGCCATATTCGCCGCCCACGTACCACCACACATCCTGCGTGCCCAATGTCGTGAGCCGTTGCGCCAGTTTGGGACGCGGGAAGAAAACATCAAAGCGGGTCTGTGAGTTGGGCGTCCATAAGAGCCCAAAAGCGGGCAGTAGTTTCAACTTGTTTCGGTTAATGTAGGACACGCCACCACGCACAACGGTGGTCGGCGTGGCACGCAAACGAAACAACCCCTGCCCCATGATGCGAAAGCTGTTCGTGTTGAACGTATTGAAATCGCTGAAAATCCCCACTCGCACCCCGACTTCCCCGCCCAGTGGCTTGGTCGGATCCGTTGACCAGCCCGTATCCAAAAACGCGCTGTAGGCATTGGCCGGTAAATCCCCATGAGGGGGTTGAGGGCCCTGCCATAAGTGCAGCGAAAACGAGGGGACCACGTAGAGCGGCTGATTGCTGTAAAGAAAATCCGGAAATGTAGCCGCCACGGAAAAATCAAAATCGTGAATACCAAGCTCGTTCGCGCTGTCGCCACCATTCACATACGTGGAACGTACTCGGGGGGTGAGGAACCGGATGCTCTGCGGAGACCAATTCCCCACGTTCCAACCGTCCGGATATAGGGCCGGCGGCGCGGTGCCCGGCGCGGCACCGGGTGGGTAGCCCCCATAAGGCTGTGAATAAGGCCCAGAGCTCGCATTCGGCCCGGGGGAGCCCGCCCCCGGCACGCCCGTATAAGGTTGTGAATAAGACCCGGGGCTCGCATTCGGCCCGGGGGACCCCGCCCCCGGCACGCCCGTGCTCCCACTCCCCGTTCCCGGATAGGCAGGGGGCCCACCAGAAGGCGGGGGGGACGGTGTCGCGGAGGGCGAACCGGTTCCACCGCCGACCGGTGGTTGGCTGAACGATGGAGTCGCTGCCCCCGTTCCCGGATTCGATGAGTACGGATCGAATGGCACGCCCAAGCTCGAGGCGGGTGAGCCACCAGCCCTTGGCGACCCCGTGGCGCCAGACCGCGGTACGTTGTTCGAGGGGGGTGCCCCCGAGGGGTACGCCGCTGCATTCGTGTCGGGGAATCGAACGCTCGGCTGCGCCCACAGACGACCTGCCGCGACAATGATGCCCAGGGCAAACAAACACAACGGTGGTTTTGACAGATGTTCCACGAGGAGGCTCAAGCCATTGACGACAAAATGACGATAACAGACGGATCTGAAAGCAGGTGGCGCTAGATAGCAAAGCCGCCCGCCCGCGTCAAGATGGATCCAGATTCCACCGGGCCCGGGGGCCTAAATATCGCCGGTCGCGGATGACTTTCTCCGCCGCGAGTCCGACCAACGGGAGGACGGCTTGCGTCGGGCAGCGTTCCACTCGGAACAATTCAACCGCCTGAAATATAATTCGCCTCGAGGTGCCTACCGTTTCAGCGAGGTTGTTGGTACACTGACAAACAATGGAAGAACCGCTCGGGTTGCCTCCGTGCCCAGGGAGTTTTGGCGGCCCCGCCGTTGCGTGATGGGCGGCCGGCGCGCTCTTGTTTTTTGGTCAACTGATTCCGGATCTCGATGTGATGAACAACGAATCTTCCAAGGCTTCGGCTCAGCAGCAGCAACAGCCTGAATCGGCGTCTAACACCCACCCCATTCAGCCCACTCCGTCGCCCACTGGTTCTGGTCATCCGACCGATACGGTTGCGCGAACTCAAGATCAAGCTGCCGATGATCCGAATCGCCCGGCCGAGTCGATGGAGGAGCACGCTGCGGAACCAGAAAACGGAGCGGCTGGTGGGCCTTCCCGGTCGGAGAGCCCGGTTCGGGGTGAAAACGGGGAGGCGGACCAAGCATCCTCGGAGACGGGACCCCAGCGCCGCAAGATCCAGGTTGGTTCCCGCCGCGGGCGGGCGGAGGGAACCGCGCCCCAAAATGAAGCCGGCTCAGCGGCCACGTCGCAAGACAAGCCAGACCAAGAGTCGGACGTACCAGGGGGTGTGGAGGACATGAAATCTGGCCCGGGCGGGCCGATTCCGGTTCCTTCGGCTCGTGATTCCATCCCGGCGGACGTGGAGCAAGAGTTGGCCGCCGCGCTGGATGATGCCTCGCTGGACGAAATGCTTACCGCGTCCACCGGCGAGGGGATGGGAACGCCGCTGGAATTGGAATCGCGGCACCAGGCGAGGATCTCGCGAATCAATGGCGACAATGTGTTTGTCTCTTTGGACGCGCGGAGTGAAGGGGTGGCCTCGCTACGACAGTTTCCCGAACCTCCGGAGCTGGGCGCGGAGGTGGAAGTTATCGTTAAATCATACTCTGCTGATGATGGGCTGTACGAAGTGGCCGTTCCTGGCGCCGCGGTGGCCGTGGACAATTGGTCGGATTTGGTCGAGGGCATGGTTGTCGAAACGCGGATTACGGGCGCGAATACGGGGGGACTGGAATGCAAAGTGGGCGGGTTGCGAGGTTTCATTCCCGCCAGCCAGATCGCGCTGTTCCGCGTGGAGGACTACGCGGAATACGTCGATCAGAAAATGCTCTGCGTGGTCACCGAAATCAACCCGAAACGCAAGAACCTCGTGCTCAGCCGCCGCGCCGTTTTGGAGCGGGAAAAAGAAGAAGCCCGGCGCCAGTTGCTCGAAAGCCTGGAAGTGGGCCAGGTGGTCGAAGGCGTCGTACGAAAAATCATGGCGTTCGGGGCCTTTGTCGATATTGGAGGCATTGACGGCCTGGTCCACATCAGCCAACTCAGCTGGGACAGGGTCGATCATCCAAGTGAAGTGCTGCAAGTCGGCCAACAGATTCGAGTCAAAATCGAAAGAATTGACAAGCAAACCGGAAAAATCGGACTCTCCTACCGAGATCTGCTGGATCATCCCTGGCACAATGTTGAAGAGAAATTCCCGGTGGATACGGTGGTCAAAGGAACCGTGTCCCGAACAGCCAAGTTTGGCGCTTTCGTCAAGTTGGCCCCAGGCGTGGAAGGTTTGATCCACATTTCTGAACTCTCCCACGGCCGGGTCCCCAACGTGGGCGCCGTGGTCTCCGAAGGCCAAGAGGTTGATGTCAAAGTGCTTTCCGTCGACCCCGACGCCCAACGTATCGCCCTGTCCATCAAGGCCGTCCTGCCAGAACCTGAAGAAGAATCCGAAGCGGCGAACGAGCAGGAAGATGCCATCAAGGCCCAGCGGGACAAGCAAGCGGCCCAGCGAACCGCGCCACTCAAAGGAGGGGTTGGGCGAGATTCCGGAGGCGCTCAGTTCGGATTGAAATGGTAACGACTTGAACAAACCAGACCGGGCGCGACCGCTCGGCCCCACGTTGCACGCCTTCCGTTGTGCCGCTATGGTGGTCTGGCAGCGATAACCCGGCCGCGTCACCACCGTGTTGCGTCACGCCGCGTGGCCCATTCGAGGCGGCCGTGTTCGGCTCGCGATTGGTTGACACCGCGACAGCGCGGTCGATACAATCGCCAAACTGGGATTTCGGTTGCCCGGCGGACGCTGCTGGTCAATCGGTTCGCCCACTGGGGCAAAATCAATCCACACTTCATATTTCCAGGGAGAGCATTGAGCATGGGTAACGTGGCAGCATACACGGATGAGAATTTCACCAGCGAGGTCCTGCAATCCGAGCAGCCAGTACTCGTTGACTTTTGGGCGACTTGGTGCGCGCCATGCCGGCAAATTGCTCCCATGGTGGAGGAATTAGCCGCGGAGAACGCCGGTAAGGTCAAGGTGGGAAAGCTCAATATCGATGAAAGCCCGAACATTGCCCAACAATATCAGGTTTTCAGCATCCCGACCTTGATTCTGTTCAAGGGAGGCCAGGATCAACAGCGGTTTGTAGGGCTTCAACCGAAAGCGAAGATCCAAGAGGCATTGGATGCCGCCTAAAAAGCCACGAGACCACTCGGATTTTCGTTTGCCTGGGGACGTTTGGCGGCGGGGACCCAGGTGATGGCTGGCTGTAAAAAGCCACGATAAAGCACTAGCGTGTTTCATCATCTCTGTGTGACGCCGCCGCAAGCGACTAAGTAAGCGGCCGGGCGTCTCCCGGCCGTCCATGGTTTGGATGCCGCGGTTCCGCATGTCCCGCGGAAGAAGCCTTGGAAGGCCCTCCGGCAATAGCGAAAGCCTGGGCATCTCGTCCACTCCATTTTCAAGGTTCCCGCCGGTCTATAGTTCTCCACAGTTCTCCACGGGCGACCGTCTCGTCGCGAATGAGGCGTCTCGACCGCCTTTCCCCGGGCTCGCGGAAGCATGTTGCGTCGCTCCGCCGCGACAAGGCGCTGGGACGTTTGGCTTGGTTGTGCTGGGGCGCCGCGCCCCCTGCCTGTTCTGGCCATGCGATTTCCGATGAGTTGGCGAGCCCGGATTCCGCGAGTATCTCGATTGAGAAAGAGAGATAACCTCGGACTTGAAGAGGGGTTACCGCCAATAAGGGAAGTCCAGGATCTCGGTTGTGGCGGTTGGGAAACCCGAGTATACTGTTGTACTTTGCGCAAGGTGGCCCTATGGGGGCGAACATGTTAAATAGAAACTCTGGTCAGGGTACTCAGCCCATGAGGTGGCGAAAGGTGCCCCCTGTAATGGCGGAGGCATGACGTGCGATTCTCATTGATTGACCGAATTACGGAGTTGGCTGAAGGCGAGCACATTGTCGCCATCAAAGTGCTCACGTTGTCGGAGGAGTACTTACACGACCATTTTCCCCGGTTTCCGGTCATGCCAGGCGTGATGATACTGGAAGCCATGTACCAAGCTAGTGCCTGGTTGATTCGCAAGAGTGAGGACTTCGCGCACACGATGGTGGTCTTACGGGAAGTTCGGAACGCCAAGTTTTCGGCTTTTGTCAAGCCGGGACGGGGGCTCGTCATTCGAGCAACGGTCACAAAGCAGACGGAAACCACCACGACGCTCAAGGCGGAGGCCACGGTAGAGGGCGAAATGATCGTCACCGCTCGCCTCGTGCTGGATCGGTATACCTTGGAGGATCGGTATCCGAAGCGAGCGGCCACCGACGATTACATGCGCCGGGAGTTACGAAAGCAGTTCGACGTTCTCTACGATCCGTCCGACGCGGCTAGCGCGGTCTAGATTGGTTATATTTCAGGCGGTTGGATTTTTCCGGATGGCACGCTGCCCGGCGCAAGCCGTCCTCCCGTTGGTCGGACTCGCGGCGGAGAAAGTCATTCGCGACCGGTATATGACAGGAGATTGGTTCGGAGGGCTGGAGGGTCGGTTCAGCGAGACGGGCAGGAATTGCGTCCAACGCGGGCCGAGGCCGAGAGGGGAGGGAACCAGGTGTGAAGGGGAGGGAACCAGGTGTGATCGGCGGGAGTTTTGGGCCATGTTTTTTGGGGGAGCGTTCCTTAAGGCGTGGCGAATAGCGTGAAGCGGCTATCCAAACAGCTTCGACTTAACGTTGGCTCGCAGCGTGAGCAAGCCCGTGCGGCGACGAACTGCATTTATTTTGGAGATGATGCGAATGGCACCCACCAAAGAAGAAGTGTTCGAGAAAGTACAAGTGGCATTGGTCGACGCGTTAGGCGTGGATGATGACGAAGTCACTCCGGAAGCCACGATGGTTGGAGATCTGGGTGCGGAATCGATTGACTTTCTCGACATTGTTTTTCGTTTGGAGAAGGCGTTTGATATTGAGATTCCACGGTCCGAATTGTTTCCGGAAGATGTCTTGACCAACACCGATTTCGTCCAGGATGGTCGCGTCACGCCGGCGGGCATTGAGAAGCTAAAAGAGCGGATGCCTTTTGTTGACATGTCCCGATTTGAAGAGAATCCCGCCGTGCAGGAATTCAGCAATTTGCTGACGGTCAATGATTTGTGTCGGTATATTGAAAGCAAGGTCGGAACTGCGGAGTAAGTCGCGTGCGGTGGTTCTGGATCGATCGTTTTGTTGAGTTTGTCCATGAGACGCGGGCGGTTGCCGAGAAGGCGGTCACGCTCGGGGAAGAACATCTGTTTGACTACTTCCCCGGATTTCCGGTCATGCCGGTTTCATTGATTATCGAGGGCCTGGCGCAAACGGGTGGCCTGCTCGTTGGCGAAAGCCACGCCTTCCAACGCCGCATCGTGCTCGCGAAGGTGGGCAAGTCAAAATTCCACGCTGAAGTGCGTCCCGGCGATGTGCTGCGGTATGACGTCACGATCAAGGATTTGGGATCCGATGGCGCGATGATTGAGGGGCAAGCGACGGTGGCGGGTCACTTGCGGGCGGAGGTTGAACTTTTTTTCGCCTACATTGACGACCGGTTCCCCGACGTTGATCTATTCGATCCGGCCGACTTTCTGGCCACGCTGCGCCTTTTCGGGGTGTACGATGTGGGGTGCTACCCGGATGGCACGCCGTTGCGGGTGCCAGCCGATCTGCTCGCGGCGGAGCAACAGCAACACCGGGACCGCAGCCTGGCCGACGAGCCATAGGCCGCCGACACGCAACGTACCGGTTCGCGGAGGCGGCGGGTGGGATGGGGGGGTGCGAACGAGAGTGGGGCGGTCGATAAGAGCGACGGGGCAATTCATTCTTGTTTTGGCGTGAGGTAATTCGGGCATATGAGACGACGGGTCGTTATCACTGGCATGGGCAGCGTCAATCCCGTGGGGCATGACGTCGAAACGCTGTGGTCCGGTTTGAAAGAGGGCGTGTCCGGGGTCGGGTACACAACGATCTTCGACGCCAGTTCCTTTCCCTCGCGGATCTCCGCGGAGGTCAAGAATTGGGATGTGACTTCGTTTGGCGGCGAGCCCGAGGTGTGGAAGAATCGTGGGCGCCATACGTGCTTTGCCGCGGGCGCCGCTTGCCAGGCGATGGAGTCCTCCGGGGTGCTGGATGCCGGGATTAACCCCGAGCGATTTGGCGTCTATTTGGGAAGTGGCGAAGGCAGCCAGGATTTCTTTTCCTTCGCCAACATGATGACCGCCGCCCTGGAACACGATACGTTCAGTCTGGAGCGGTTCATTGAATGCGGGCTCGAAACCCTCAACCCGGCGGTGGAATTGGAGCAGGACCCGAATATGCCGGCGGCGTACCTGGCCGGCATGTTTGGCGCCCACGGCCCCAACGTGAATTGCCTGACGGCCTGCGCGGCCAGCAGTCAAGCCGTGGGCGAGGCCACTGAGACCATTCGGCGAGGGGACGCCGACGTGATGCTCTCAGGCGGGGCTCACAGCATGATCCACCCGCTGGGAGTGACCGGGTTCAATTTGTTGACCGCCTTGTCCACGCGTAATGACGAACCCACGCGAGCCTCCCGACCCTTCGATCGGCTGCGCGATGGCTTCGTCCTCGGCGAGGGCGCCGCGATGCTGGTCCTGGAGGACCTCGAACTGGCTCAACGCCGCGGAGCCCATATCTTCGGCGAAATCGTCGGCTATGGAACAACCGCGGATGCCTACCGGATTACCGATATGCATCCTGAAGGCCGGGGGGCGATCGCGGCCATGCGCATGGCCCTGGAAGACGCGCGGCTCGCGCCCGAACAAATCGACTACGTCAACGCCCACGGAACCAGTACCTCCGTGAATGACCGGGTTGAAACCCTGGCCTGCAAGGACGTGTTCGGAGAGTACGCGTACCACGTGCCCATTTCCAGCACCAAAAGCATGATGGGGCACTTGATTGCGGCGACCGGCGCCACCGAGTTGATCGTGTGCGCGTTGGCGATTCGTGATAACGTGTTGCCGCCGACGATCAACTACGAGGCGCCCGATCCGGACTGCGATCTGGATTACGTTCCCAATGAAGCACGCGAAGTTCCCTGCCGCGTCGCGCTCAATAACAGCCTCGGCTTTGGCGGGCAAAACATTACCCTCATCGTAAAACGCTTCGACGGCTAGGGCCATTTCTCGGGAAAAACACCTTTTTCGGCTAAAAATCCAGCTCATGATTAGCCGCGATGTTGGGCAGCCGGACTTGCTTCCGATTCAACGTCCCTTGGTCTCTGAGCTTACAATACAGGCTCCCGGCCACTTTTGAGTAGGGTACGTTCTTCCAGTGCTCCCTGTTGTCCGGCCCCATTTCCTTGACCCATGTTCGGTCCACCAGCATTCTTGTCGAGATGACGTAGTAATTCGACACCGCCACCTCCTCGCCCGCGGGCGCGTGGCCGACGCCTGAGACCTTCGCAATCGTGATCTCCCCCACGTAGGTAAAGCCATTGGAGCAATCACACGCATGAATACTCTGTAAGGCCATGCTATGCACCTCCGCGATGACACCGGTCGCGGACCGCCTCAATCGGCACGCAAACCTTTCAATTTGAAACGCAGCGTCATGCTCCGTATGCGTCACATTTCCGACGCTGGAAAAGCCTCTCCTGGCCTTGTTCTAGCCTGGTTTCGTTCGAAGCATCCCATATTCATTGCCAGAGTCGCCCGTTTATTCAACGTCGGGAAACTCCATGCATAGGAACGGCGCAGGAATAACCGCGAGATTTTTCGGAGGGTGGCACTTTCCTGAGCGAGCGGCAAGACGCGTTCCCTCTCCAAAAAACGGGGATCGCGAGCGGCCAGCGTGCCGGACGATTCGGAGGCACGTTGAATCGCGAAGTGATTCTTGAGCGAGCCCATAGCGAGGTTCTCGGTTTGAGTGACACCATGCCTCTATTCCTAACATCTCGCGTGGGCTTTCGCAAAGGACATTTCACGCGAAATCGCCGATTTTTCCGAAAAGCATACCCAGAGGCGAGCCCCGGCCTAGCCCGCGCCAACTGCCCCGGCGGCGGAATCTTTTAACCATGGCTGGCCTTTATCCATATCCTGCGCGTTCTCGGTCCGTCGAACTCACAAAGGAAAACGCCCTGCCAGGTGCCCAACGCGAGTTTCTCACGCTCGCGAATAATACTCACCGAGGATCCTACCAGGCTCGCCTTGATGTGAGCGGCGGCATTTCCTTCAGCATGCGCGTATCCGGCGCGCCAAGGGACGGTTTTCTCGAGCGCCGTTGCCATGTCATCCACGACATCGGGATCAGCCGCCTCATTGATCGTGACGCCGCATGTCGTGTGAGGCACGAACACGGTTACCACCCCATCGGTCACGCCCAGACGCTTGACCGCTTCCGAAACCTCTTGGGTCACGTTGACAAAATCCGTACGGTTCCGCGTGGATATCGTGATTGTTTCCATAACCATTCTCCTACGAGTCTACCGGTCGCGGATGACTTTGTCGGGCGCGAGTCCGACCAACGGGAGGACGGCTTGCGTCGGGCAGCTCTCCACCCGCACGAATTCGACCGCCTGACGTATATCTTTTCCAATCACAGGGGGCTTGCAGTGTCCATTATTGACGCTTGAGAATAAGCTTTCAAGTTGGGCCGTATGCCTTCGACTCGTCGGAGTTGCGATGCGGAAAATGCTCAATGGCCTGATCGGTGGCATCGGCGACTCTGACCCCTGACACCTACGCGGCCTAACCCTGTATGGTTCCGGCTCGTCCGGGTTGTGGAGTATAAGAATTCTTCCACGCGGTAACACGTTCAATGTCGCGGTTTGCGGCCGGCGCGATACCCGTGAGTGTTTCGGAGATTTTCACCATGTCGAAGCTCCCGATATTTGACACGTCCCGGGAAACAGCGCGGGATTCGTCCGGCGACGCGAGTGTTAGGGGCCGTGGCGTGGCCTCTGGATCGCATCAGCAGGGGCGCCGGTCGGATCGCGTCTTTTGCTCTCCCGAGGTCCACGCGCCGTCATCGGAGAGTTCTCGCTTGGACGTGTTGCTGATCGGCGACGCGAACCATCACGAGTTTCGTGACGCGGTGGACTGGCTGAGGAAGCGGACGAACCTATCGCTGGCCAAAACCGTTGATCAAGCAATCAAACAGAGTGAGGAGGGTGGCGAACACTGGCACACCGTGTTTTTCGCGCAGTCTCGTCCCGGCCAATTATCGGTTGGCGATGTGGAACGCATGACGCGATCCTTTCCGCTTGCCCATTACGTGGCCCTGCTAGGCAGCCTGTGCGAGGGAGAATCTCGCAGCAGCATGGCCTGGCCGGGCATGGCACGCATTTACTGGCACCAATTCCCAACGCGCGTTTTTTCCGAATTGCGCCGGAGCGCCCACCCAACCAGTTGGCAGTTGCCACGAACCGCGTCCGATCTGGAGCGCACGGCGGCCATGTTGGCCACCCTGCCTTCCCAAGCCTCCGGGCTGATTGTCGTTTTTACCCGCGACGCGTTTCTATTTGAAGCCTTATCCGCCGCTTGCGGGAAAATCGGCCATGCCACCACGTGGTGCTGGAACGATCGGTGTCTTGGGGTTCACGGCGCAACCGCCGCCATTTGGGACGGCACGTTCCAAGGACAGGTGGATTTTGAACAGTTGAGTCGCATTACCACTGATCTGGCGGACGTGCCGGTCATCGCCTTGCTGGCGTTCCCACGCCACGATCACCTGCGGCAGGCACGCGAAAGCGGAGCGCGGGCCGTTATTCCCACCCCGTTCATGTTGCCTGATCTCTGGAACGTGCTGCGCGAACTATCATGACGTGAGCTTCCGGCAAGGCAACCGCGCTGCCGTGGCATGCCAGTGACGTCCCCTTCCGACGGTTCCCCTGACCGCTCCGCTGGATGCAATCACCGGCTCGACGACGCCCCGCCGCAACACCTCCCCGATTCAACTCTTGGAGACTTTGGGGTAAGATACGGGCTTTCCTCGAACCATAGGTGACTTTTCATGCGCAGTGACACAATCAAGCAAGACGTGATTCGGGCACCGCACCGCAGTTTGTTGCGAGCAACGGGCGTGATTCAAGATCAAAGTGATTTTGGCAAGCCGTTCATCGCGGTGGCCAACAGTTTCACCCAGATTATTCCCGGGCACGCCCACTTGGACCGCGTGGGGATCAAAGTACGCGAGGCGGTACGCCAAGCGGGTGGCGTTCCGTTCGAGTTCAACACGATTGGAATCTGCGACGGAATCGCCATGGGGCACGTGGGGATGAAGTATTCTCTTCCCAGCCGGGAACTGATCGCCGACTGCGTGGAGTCCATGCTCCGGGCCCACTGCTTTGACGGCATGATCTGTATACCCAACTGCGACAAGATCGTTCCCGGCATGATGATGGCCGCCGCTCGCGTGAACATCCCGACCGTCTTTGCATCGGGTGGACCGATGAAAGCTGGCAAGGCGCCATCGGACGGAAGAACCATTGATCTGATTAGTGTGTTCGAGGCGGTGGGACAACTTTCCGCCGGCACGATCAATGAATCCAGGTTGACCGAATTGGAACGGAACGCGTGCCCGACTTGCGGTTCGTGTAGCGGTATGTTTACCGCCAACAGCATGAACTGTTTGTGCGAGGCTTTGGGACTCGCGTTGCCCGGCAACGGAACGATTCCAGCGACCGATGAAAACCGAAACAAGCTTTACGAAGAGGCGGGGCGAGCCATCATTCGGTTGGTGGAAAAGGACATCAAACCCAGCGATATTCTGACCGCGAATGCGTTCGAGAATGCCATCGCGCTAGACATGGCCATGGGCGGTTCAACCAACACGGTGCTGCATTCGTTGGCCGTGGCCAACGAAGCGGGGAGTCATTTCGGATTGGAATCGCTCAACGAGGTGGCCGAACGGGTTCCTCATATCTGCAAAGTGTCACCCGCCGGCGATTATCATATCGAAGATGTGGACCGAGCGGGTGGAGTCAGCGCGATCCTGAAGACGATCAGCGAAAAACCCGGCACGTTGCACCTCGATTGCTTGACCGTTACCGGCAAGACGCTGGGCGAGAACATCGCGGCGGCCGACGTGCAAGACGCCGATGTGATTCGACCGTTGAGCAACGCGTACAGCGATCAGGGGGGACTCGCTATTCTCTTTGGCAACATGGCCCCCAATGGGTGCGTGGTTAAGACGGGCGGCGTGACTCCGTCGATGATGCAATTCACGGGGCCCGCCGTTATCTTCGAGTCGCAAGAAGAAGCCGCGGCCGGCATTCTGGACGGCACGGTGAAAGCTGGCGATGTCGTCGTGATTCGCTACGAGGGACCACGCGGCGGGCCCGGTATGCAAGAAATGCTCGCCCCCACGTCCAACTTGATGGGACGCGGCTTGGGCGAAAGCGTGGCTCTGATTACCGACGGGCGATTCAGCGGCGGCACCCGCGGCGCATGCATCGGCCACGTGAGTCCTGAAGCGGCAGCTGGAGGTCCCATTGGCCTGGTGGAACCAGGGGATTCCATAGAAATCGATATCCCCAATCGGAAACTTGTTCTCCAGGTCGATGACCAACAACTCGAACGTCGCCGCAGGGGATGGACGCCGCGAGATCCCAAGATCAATTACGGC
>JBNJEM010000069.1:0-19491 GCA_051745935.1 Planctomycetota bacterium | reverse complement strand
GAGATCACTTTTTTGGGCGGCGCCAGTTCTATTGGGGCTTCGTGTACATTGGTGCGAGTGCCTGGAGCGACCTTCGTGGTCGATTGTGGCGTCCGGTATTCCGGGTCCCAGCCGTTGCCGGACTTGTCGTTGCTCCACGACATCCGGGTGGATGCAATTCTGGTAACCCACGCCCACATGGACCACTCCGGGAGTTTACCGGTGCTTGCCGAAGCGTGCCCGGCCGCGCCGGTGCTGGCAACCCCACCGACCATCGACCTGTTGGGCATATTGTTGCGTGACTCGTTGCGGTTGATGAACGGCCCTGATCGCGAGTCGGAAGTGCCGCTGTATACTGAGCAGCAGGTGGAACAGCTGCTGCACTCGATGGCTCCGGTCAAGTTCCACCAGCCGATCCACGTGAGTGACATTGAAATCCAGTGGCTGCCGGCCTCTCACATCTTGGGCGCGGCAATGATTTGGCTGAAGACACCGGCCGGTACCGTTCTTTTTACTGGCGACTACAGCGTGTCGGCCCAGGAAACCGTACCGGCGCTCGGCCGTCCGGATTTCCGGGCGGATCTGGTGATCAGCGAGTCGACTTACGGTGAACGCTTGCATGAAGATCGCAAGGCCGCCGAGCAGCGATTGTTGGGGCAGATTGGTGCCGTGGTCAACCGCGGTGGGCGAGTGCTGATTCCGGCCTTTGCGGTTGGACGGGCTCAGGAGGTTTTGCTGATATTGAAGCGGGCGCTGCGAAACGGAACATTACCGGAATTGCCCGTGTTCGTGGACGGGATGGTCCGCGCTGTTTGTGACATCTACCGCACTAACGAATCATTCGTAACACGGCAATTGCTGCGCGAAATCCGCCGCACGCCACATGCCTTTTATACAGACGCGATTCAGCCAGTACGGCGGCGTGAGGATCGCGCTCGGGTCCTCGAGACGTCTCCGTGTGTCATCGTCTCGTCCAGCGGCATGCTCTCGGGTGGCCCCTCGCAGGGCTACAGCCGGGAGCTGGCCAAGAACGCCAATGACGCCATCCTGCTGACCGGCTACCAGGACGAGGAATCCCCCGGCAGGGCGTTGCTCGAACTCGCCCACTGCGACGGCCCCAAGGAATTGCGTATCGGTCAGACCGCGGTGCCGGTGCAATGCCTCTTTGGGACCTACGGGCTGTCCGCGCACGCCGATCGGATGCAGATGGTGTCGTTGATCGAGGCGACTTCGCCGCGAACCGTGATGTTGGTTCATGGTGATGAAGGGGCAAAAAACGCTCTGGCTCGGAGCCTTCAGTGCAGTGACGTAATCCGTGCACATGATGGTCTGCGAATCGAGCGCGGCTACACGCCGCGCAAAGCTACGGGGCGCCGTCCAGCCGCTACCGTACCAACCAAGGAAGAGCTGGATATTGAACGTGCGAGACATCTGTTAGGTCCGCCGGGCACCGCCCCCTTGCGAGCTGCTTCCATCGCCGAAGCCTGGTTTGGGCGAACCGTGGATCGCGCCACCACGGAACAATTCGTCCGCGTGTTGGAATCGGTCGGACTCGTTCGCCGAGACGATCATCAGCGTAATCGGCTCTGGGTCCTGGACGTGCGGGAGAGCACTCTTTTTCCGGGTGAAGCCGAGCTTGAAGAAACGCTCAAACAGGTGAATCCCAAAGGACGGCTACTGGAGTTTTGCATGCGGATGCGAATCGATCCTCCCGTCACGGATAGGAAACAGCAGGGAGCCTTTTACGAGACACGGATGACCCTGGACTACCAGGGCAGGACGCTCGACAGCGGCGTCTGTTCGGCGGCATCCAGGAAAACGGCGGAACATCAGGCCGCACGGGAACTGTTGGATGCGATTGCGGCATCCGACGATACTGAAGACGTCGTCCCAGTTAACCATGACCATCAAAGTCGCCTGCAGTCCAATAATTTCAAGGGGCAAGTCCTGGAATGGTGCGCCAAGCACAAAATTCCGCCTCCCCGTTTCGAGCAGGGAGTTTCGCCGGGAGGCTATCGTGTTCGGGGGCGTTTATCCTTGGACGTCGGCCAGGACCTTGTCACATCCTGGTATGATGCGCCCAAGTTGAAGACTGTTGAACAGGCCGCGGCCGAGGCACTCCTGCAACAGCTTCCAGACGAACCTGCAACACAGCCGCAACCGCCCGCTGCAACCGGCGCTCCGGAGCCGGTGACGGACAGTGAAACCAAAGGCAGCTCGAACGCGGCAATCGCGCTAAATGAGCTGCGCCAAGCAGGCATCCTGCAAGCCAGCGGTTATGAAACACTCGACCAGACCGGCCCCAGCCATCAACCCACCTTCACCATTGTCGCTTGGGCCACCACGCCTGAAGGGAAAACCATCCGTTGCGACCCCGTGAGCGGGTGTTCGAAGAAATCCGCACAGCGCGCCGCTGCCGCCCACTTGCTCAATCGCCTCGTGGCACAAGGGATTACCGGCCGGTAAGCGCTCCGCGCCAGTGCTACGAGGCCCGAGGATGTTTTCCGCACGCGCAGAACGAAAGAAGGAGGAAATCGACAATGGATAGCTACAGTGAAGTCCGTCGCGTGCGAAAAGCGATGTCCGACGCCGCGGGGCATCATGTGCGCAAGTTGGCCGCTATGTTCAACGAGCGTCGGACCCAGGTTGTTGATCGCATTGTCGATCCGGGCAGCCGAAAGCAGACATGCTGATTTTTGGCCTGGTTTTCGCCGTGGGTTTGCGAGCTCCGTCCTCCCTCAACAGTGTACGACGTGCACAAGAAACCATGGCAGTCTCCTTTGGCTGCGGAACCGTAATCGGACCGGCTTACCGCCCGCCGGACGGTTTGGCCAGGAAGCCCTTCACATCCCCAGGTTCATGAGATCTGCCCGCGTCTCGCACGCGACCCTGACTATATCCGAACCGCTGTCGGTTTGTCAAATACCCGCTGGCACAATCGATCGGAGGACCCCGATCGCACACCGATGCCGCAGCCCGTATGCAGAGCTGGGGCCCGCACACTCCGGATCGGTCATCAGATCCTGTATTAGCACACATCCATGTAGAGCGGGGCGTGTGTGTCCCGGTATAACACACGGCCTGCTGGTTAGGGGAGGCGCGACCTCGGATCCACCAGCCTAAACGGCCCCACTTCAGGGGATCGACTTCAGGGGGTCTGGCGCGGAACCGTCTAGTCCGCTCGAGGAGCCTCACGCGTTTGCACTTCCAGTTGAAAAACGTCGTGCTTCGTGTAGGGACGCGATTCTGTTAGCGTCGTGACGAGAATGATCTCACTGGGACGAAAGCCCGGAATGGACGCCCGGCTGGCCAGCTCCCAAACCGGGATCTCGCCCGCTGTTCGCTGTCTTCCTCACTCATCCGTGCTATCCGAGCCATCGGTGGTTTCTGTTCCCATTACGTCGTTTTTCGCCCACATGGATCCATGGTCCACGGAGCAGTCGGTCAGCCGGAACATGTCACCACGGATCTCACCGATGACACGGATCGGGTGCGATTCCATGAGCGGGTGCATCGAATCAGCCGATGGTCGCGAAGCGTCTCGGATCAGGAGGTCTGGTGCCAGTTCCGGTATCACGGTTTGGGATCAGGCCCCCACGTCCCAGTTCCCGATCAAGCACAACGTTCCGTGACGCGTGTACTCATACTCGATTTTTTCGAGGATGGTTTGTTGTTTTTCTGTACACCGAACCTTGGCGGTTTTCCCTGACATTGCCTTCCTCCTGGTTTATGACCTGTGTTAAAACCAAACTTGGTCATATAAGGGAGGAAGGCTCCTTTCGATCCAATACCAACTACAAAGACTGCGCAACCTGGAAAGGGAAAATCTGGGCGGAATCGCTTTTCCATCCCGAACCAATTCTGACTTGGGGCACTAGGCTTGGTCATCCGGCCGATCGGCACCGAATTCGAACGGATTGACGACAGGAAGTCCAACGTCGCGCAGATCACGTACATTGCGAGTTGCCAGGATCAAGGCGTAGACATTGGCGGTTGCGCCCAGTAGAGAATCCACGGCGGGCAGAGGACGCAATGCGTTCAAACGGCCCCACTCTTCAGCCACCTCGCGGGAAATGGGGAGAATCCGGTTCGTGAAATGCTGACACAGGCCCGCGAGCCACGACTCGAGACCGGCGGCCTGTTGCGGATCACGCTGAGCGATCAGGTCGATACCTTTGCGAATCTCGCCAATCGTGATCACCGAAATGGCTCCGCCATGCGGGACTAACTCCGCATCCTCCCAGGCAGCGACCGCCGGATCGCAGCGCGGCCCTTTCCGCAATTCGGAGACGACGTTGGTATCGAGCAAATACCGTATCACTCTACCAGCCCAACGTCTCGGAACGATCCTTCGATCCTGGAAAAATCCTCGTCCGTTCCTACGTCGGGCATTTTCCTCAGGTACTCTTCGAATGTCATCGTCGATGCATCCTCCTCGCCCACCAACAGGGCTTCACGGAGAATCTCCCGGTGCTCGTCCTCGACACTCCGACGGTGCTTGTCGGCACGTTCCTTCAGCTTCTCGACAATCGCCGGTTCGACTTGTCGCAAAACTAGCTCGGCCATCGGTTGACACCTCCTAATACTAGCTGATTGTCGGTCCGTCGTAGCCCAATCGGCCACTTACTGGTATTCTACCTCACGTAACAGCGTTGATCGAGGCGGAAAACACACGAAAGGTTTCCGGGCAAACGCGGGGAAGCAAAAATGAGCGATCACCGATTCTCGCAGCGAAAGACCCTCAAGTCGGTGGGGGCCGTTGCCCTCGTGACGACAGTCCTGCTTGCCGCACGGGAAACGGTGCCACGCACCGTTGGTGCCCTGGCCCGTCCAACCACAAAACACCACCGAGTTCGGAAATTGGTTATTGGTTTAGCATCAGTCGGTCGGTCGGTCGGTCAGTCGGCGGCCGGGGGTCGGAATTCTTATTCGTTATCAGTTCGGGCGGGTTGCAATCTGTCCGGTATGGGGCCAAAATTGCTATCAGTTGGTCCAGTTTGGCTACGCGGCCCAGCTTACCGAACGGCCCCTGCTCGGGCTGGTGGCACTGCGGGGGGCGGCGTAGTCTGCCACTGGAACATGGACGCCATGACGGTGGCCAACTTCCCGAAGGCCGACGCCATGGTCCACCGAACCTATCACTAGGGATGGGAGGTGCCCGAACCACGCCCAGTCGGCTCACGTTCCGCCGTCGGTGCGGCACAGGGGCCGAGGCCCATTTTCCGCAAACTCCTCGCATCACGGGACCGCCGCGACCATGAATCGTACATACCTCCTTCTAACCGCTCTGCTGGGACTGCCGATGGCCGTCCACTTCAGCGATGCCCAAGAAATCCAGGGCCCGAACATCGTTTGGATTATTGCTGAGAATGCCAACCTGGAGTTCGGATGCTACGGCGAGAAACTGGTTTCAACCCCGAACATCGACCGGCTGGCCGCCGAGGGCCTGCGCTATACGCGCGTCTTTTCCACCGCGCCGGTATGCGCGCCAAGCCGCTCGGCCTTCATGACGGGCTTCTATCAGACGACAACCGACACCCATCACATGCGGTCCCATCGCGACGACGACTTTCGCCTGCCGGAGGGGGCACGGCCGCTGACGCACCGGCTGAAGGAGGCGGGCTACTTCACCGCCAATATCAAGGAGATCGAGGGGGAGGTGGTGGGAACCGCCAAGTTGGACCTCAACTTCGTCAACGAGGGCCCGATTTTCGACACCGAGGATTGGGCGGCGTTGAAGGGCCGGCAGCCGTTTTTCGCGATGATCAACATGCCCGAGGCCGAGTACGATATCTACGACCGGCAAACCTGGAAAAAGAAGCGGGTGAAGTGGGTAGGGGAAGACGATCCGCGCCTGCCGCGCATCGCCACGCCCGAGAACGTCACCCCGCCGCCCTACTACCCCGACCACCCGATCGTCCGCCAGGAGTGGGCGCGTTACCTGAACACCACGTCGCTCATGGATGTCCACGTGGGACGCATCCTGGGGCAGTTGGAAAAGGAGGGAATACTCGAGAAGACGGTCGTGCTGTTCTTCGCGGACAATGGCCGGATGGAGCCTCGGGGGATTCACTGGTGCTACGATACCGGCCTGCACGTGCCGCTGATCGTCCGCTGGCCGAAACACTTCGTCGCGCCGCCTCAGATCCTGCCCGGTCGGGTCGACAACTCGGTGGTCAGTCTGCTGGACATCACCGCCACGACGTTGGCCATGGCCGGCCTTCCGCGTCCCGCGGGGATGCACAGTCGCAATCTGCTGGGAGCCGACGCCGCCCCGCCGCGCACCTACGCATTCAGCGCTCGCGACCGCATTGACGAAACCCAGGCGCGGGTGCGCACTGCGCGCGATCGGCGCTGGCGGTACATCCGGAACTATCCGCCGTACGCCACGGTGGCCTCGCTGAACCGCTACAAGGAGAAGTGCTTCTTGATCATGCCGCTGATGCGCCGCCTCCATGCCGAGGGGAAACTGGCCGGTCCGGCCCTGGCGCTCATGTCGGAGCGGGCCCCGGAGGAGGAACTGTACGACACCGAGTCCGATCCGCACGAGACTGTCAACCTCGCGGCGTCGGAGGAACCGGAGCACCGCGAGGCCCTGCTGCGGCTGCGTGCCGCCTTGGACACCTGGATGGCCGAAACGGGCGACCGCGGCCACGTGCCGGAGCCGCCCGAGGTCGTGGCGCCGTTCACCCAGGAAATGCACGACTGGTTTGGAACGCCGGCATGGTACCGCTGAGGAAAAGGCTGGGAAACGGTATCAGGAAAGGTAACCGTTCACGGGCAAGAGACCGATATCCGCAGACGTTCGCACTTCCGTTGCACATGTTGAAAAAGGGCTTTGCCGGATGCAAATGCCACGGGCTTGTCCCGTGGTCCATTACGTTCCACGCTACCGACGGCCAGGAGTGGTCTGTCTGGCCGGTTTGTAGCGGCGAGCGTGAACCACCACGGGACAAGCCCGTGGCATCCATCCGGGCCTTGCGTGTCCAGGCGGTGTAGCGGCGCCCGTGAACGGCTACCAGGAACGAATGGCACTGTCATCTCCGCGCGCGGTCTAGTAGCCTCCTGCAATGTACAATGAGATCCATTAATCGAAAACGCCTTGGTGGGAATCCAGTCTAGCGTTACACTGGACCGAGTCGAAACAGCGAGAACGTCGGCACAGGGCAAACGGATCGAACCGGTTGACTGGATTTGCGGAGCGATCAGCGGGGACCGAGGCCGAACCGCTCGGCTGCTGGGATAACAGTTGACACGCTGGCGAAAGGGGGGGCGGCGACTTCTGTCCTGGCCTGGTTGGTCGTCCGCGTGGAGTTAAAACGACCGAGCTTTGTCCGCCGCTACTATGACCTGTCCTTCGCCAAGCGACCGGCCGAGGAGTTGTACGTGTTGGCGGTTGACGACGATCAGGTCAAGAACGTCGTTGACGATCCGAGATTTGTCGAGGTCAAGGAGAAGCTGGCCGCGCGGCTGACCGACTATTTCAAGCGGACCGGCGACCTTCGCGAAACGGATGCGAAGGCGAAATTCGATGATTATCCTTACATCGGCGGGGTTCCCAAGTGGCCGGGCGACGATGCGATCGAGCAGTACGAGCGGTAGTGCCGCGGACGCGCATGCGGATTGACGCGAAGCGCAAAGGTCCAGCCGAGAATCAACATGAATCGTTTATCGCCGGTTGCGGTGCGCGCAATGATTGCTCCTTCCGCCAACTGACACGCCGCCATTGCGAATGGCAATGATGCCGGCATTGACAGCCCGTGATAAAACCGAACCGTCGCTGGAGCTTGGCGGATCGACTTGGGTGTTAACCGCGCCGCCTTCGCCGGACGGCGCTTACCACGCGACCGTGACATCTTGTTGGTTGTCTTGTTGGTTGTCGAATTCTTCCGAGTAAGTAGAAAAGGCTGCACGATGGATCTGGAGAGTTGGGTTAGATCGGCTGGTTGGATATCACTTGAATCAACGTTCGCGGAAGGGGCCGCTTCGTTTCAGCGGCGGTGACATGACGCGCTAATAAGGAGATATGTCTGATGGGTTGGATAACGATGACTCAATGGTCGCCTTACGCTGCCGGTATCGGAATCGGTGTGTTGAGTTGGATAACGTTTCTTTTGTCGGACAAGCCCCTGGGATGCTCGACGGCGTTCGCCCGAACCAGCGGCATGATCGAGCGCTACATTCGCGGTCAAAAAGTGAACCAGAGGCCGTATTACCAGAAGTTCGCGCCGGAAATTGACTGGGAGTGGATGCTCGTGGCCGGCGTGGTCATTGGAGCCTTTCTTTCGGCCATCCTCTCCGGTGATTTCTCGCTGCGGTGGCTGCCGTCGACGTGGGCCGCGGCATTTGGGCCGGTGATCTCACTCAGACTCGTCGTGGCCTTCGTCGGAGGAGTGCTGATGGGAGTTGGCGCGCGGTGGGCTGGCGGGTGCACCAGTGGCCATGGTATCAGCGGCTCACTCCAGCTTGCGGTGAGCAGTTGGATTGCCGTGGCCTGCTTCTTCATTGGGGGAGTTGTCACGGCGATGCTGGTTTTTCGCTGGATCGCCGCATGAGGAGAAAAGTGCCATGTTCACGGAAATACACGGAAATAAGCGACTGCAATTGGCAGTAGGATTAGGGACCGGTATTCTGTTCGGTTTTTTGTTGCACAAGGGAGGCGTAACCAAATACAACGTGATCATCGCTCAGCTCTTGCTGGAAGATTTTACGGTCGTCAAGGTTATGCTGACGGCCGTGATTACCGGCATGATTGGCGTTCACGCTCTGAAAAGTCTTGGTTTCGCTCAGCTTCACCCTAAACCGGGGTCGGTGGGTTCCACGGTTGTCGGTGGGTTGGTGTTTGGAGCGGGATTCGGAATCCTCGGCTATTGCCCGGGCACGGTCGCGGGAGCAGTCGGAAACGGCTACCTCGACGCACTTTTCGGCGGCGTTACGGGGATGCTGGTGGGAGCCGGCCTTTTCGCGGTCGTGTATCCCAGTTTGGAGAGGCGAGTTCTGAACAAGGGGACTTTCGGCAGCGTGACGCTTCCGGAGTTGTTGAAGGTCAATCCATGGGGCATGGTCGTTCCCGTGGCGGCCGCATTGGTGGCGCTACTGATCGTGATCGAACTCGCCGGATTGTAGGCGTGGCAAGTTCGTTTCCCGTGATATTTCAGGCGGTTGGATTTTTCCGGATGGAAAGCTGCCCGACGCAAGCCGTCCTCCCGTTGGTCGGACTCGCGGCGGAGAAAGTCATCCGCGATCGGTATAAACGACTTGGCTAGAGACAAAACCATGTTTGAGAAGATCCTTCCAGCCTGGGGATGGATCCGGCACTACGAACGGGGCAATCTGCGGCCCGACCTTTTCGCCGGACTTACCGTCGCCGTCATGCTTGTGCCCCAGGGGATGGCCTACGCGATGGTTGCCCAGCTGCCGCCCATGGTGGGTCTCTACGCGTCAGTTGTCCCCGTGATGGTCTACGCACTGTTCGGCTCTTCCCGGCAACTGGCGGTTGGTCCAGTGGCCATGGTTTCCCTAATGGTGGCCGCGCGATGCTCCGGCCTAGCCACTCCCGGCTCTGAACAATACATTGCCATCGTGCTGCTGCTCACGCTCATGGTGGGTGTATTACAGTTTGTTCTCGGGGTTCTACGCGCGGGATTTCTTGTCAATTTCCTTTCGCGAGCGGTCATAAGCGGATTTACTTCGGCCGCCGCGTTAATCATTTGTTTCAGCCAATTAAAGCATTTGCTCGGCATCCCCTTGACGCAGGATGACTCCGCCTTCGCGACTGCGTGGACAGCGTTCCATCGGGTGGCCGAGGTCAGCCCTCCCACGCTGTTCCTTGGTCTACTTAGCATTCTGGCATTGGGAATTCTAAAATGGAAGTGGCCCCGTTTTCCCGGTTCAATGGCCATTGTGCTTTTGACCACGGTTTCCGTATGGGGTCTGCGGCTGGATACCCAGGGCGTGGCCGTTGTCGGATCGGTGCCGCAAGGCCTTCCCGGCTTGTCGTTACCGCCAGGTGACGCGGATACGTTTGTGTTGCTAATCCCGATAGCCTTCGCCATCGCTTTTGTAGGGTATTTGGAGTCGATCGCCATTGCACAGTCGGTGGCGGCTCACGAGAAATATCGGGTCGACTCGGATCAGGAGTTTCGCGCTTTGGGGTTAGCCAATATCGCGGCCGCTTTCTTCTCGGGCTATCCCGTGACGGGTGGGTTTTCGCGCACGGCAGTCAATTACAGTGCGGGGGCCAAGACCCAACTCGCCTCGCTTATCACCAGCGGAATCATCGTGCTCACGCTCCTGTTTCTCACGCCGCTGTTTTATTATCTTCCCAAAGCCGTGCTCGCGGCCGTGGTTGTCGTGGCCGTTTCGGGGCTAATCGACGTGAAAGAGGGCGTCCGACTCTTCCGGTTGAAACGGGTTGACGGAGTCTGTTTGCTGGTCACTTTTGTCGGCACTCTGGTGGTTGGTGTAGAGCCGGGAGTGCTTGGTGGCGTTGTTCTCTCTCTGCTGCTGTTCATCTGGCGAAGTGCCCATCCACGGATGGCGGAGTTGGGGTATGTCGCCAAGGAAGGCCTTTTTCGAAATGTCAGTCGCTACGGCGACGCCACGATGTTCCCGCAAGTATTAATGCTCCGCGTGGACGCCTCGCTCTACTTTGCCAACGCGCGGTTCGTCGAGAATCGCCTGCGACAGTGGCTCGCCGAACGGGACGAGGTGGAGTGGGTATTGCTGGATATGTCGGGTGTCAATGACATGGACGCTTCTGCCATCGCGACATTCGAAGAGCTGATGGAGGATTTTCGGGATCGCGGGGTCCGTTTTGCATTCGCTCAGACAAAGGGGCCAGTGCGCGACCTGATTGCCCGGGCCGGATGGACAGGCGAACACGCCCCGTGCGTTCAGTACGCTTCACTCGAACAGGCACTTCAAGAGATTACCGGGTATCCCCTTGACACGCCATGACAGAACCCAACCGGTTTCCTGTCATCCAGCGAGTTTTGGGAGCGGGCCCCCAGTTTTAACAGCCGTAAGAATCCATAAAAAGACCATGAAGATTTTCGGCTCCCCAACGCGTTTTCGAAGCGGAATTCAGGTGTTTCCGGCGGAGTATTCGGGCACACTGTTTCCGACCAATGATGGCCGGTATGGGCGTGCCCTTGCCGTTTATGTAGACTCCCAAACCGCCCTTAAGCCGGAGACGAGGTACCGGATCACGGTGACCGCGGAATCGGTCGGCGGGGCACGTCTTCCGGACGAGGAGCAATCCTGGCACTTCACCACCGAAGCGGCGCCGACCGCGCATCCCGTGGAGTTCGACCTTGACCTGGCACAAGACCCGGATGTGCAATGGCGGGGCGAATTCTTTAATTCGCTGGCCAAGTCGGCATTCCGCACCAGTTCGAGAGGTCGGCTGCCTCATTACGACCTCATTGCCGAGGCGCGGAAGGAGTTTCCCCGTGCGTGGAACCTTCAACGCGACACCTACCTGTCGGGGTTCGAGCATCAACCCAATCCGTTCAAGATGTATCCGAACATCGTCCGGGAAAAGGAGACGCGTCGCATCACGCGGCTCACTCGCAAGGACGGCGAGGTGCTGCTTCACGTCGAGGATTTCCTCGGTCACGAACAGTACGGCATCGAATCCAATCGGCCCCTTAGCGAGGATTACCGCCCGGACGAGGAAGTGCTGGTTGCCGATGGCGTAGACAGCGTCCGCGCCTTCGTGATCGCGACGCACGACGCGGAGGGCGTGGTTCGGGTGACGGCGTTCGAGGTGATTCGGGAACGGGCCCGCCTGCGCGTCACGGCCGCCTCGACGCACCGCTTGGGCGACGACGGCGGCATACATCTACCGGTCAGGGTGTCAGGCAACGGGACGAACTTCGTCATGGTCACCCCGTATAGCCATTAGCCCCACGTTTTCCCTGCAGTTGCATAACGATTGAAGTAGGACGGGTCTCCAGGCCCGTCTGTTGGCATGCGAAACCGACTTTGATTCACTGTCTGCAAAGTTCACGAAACGTGAAGTCTACAAACATCCGCAAGATGACCATTTTCCACTGTGATAGACGGGCCTGGAGACCCGTCCTACGCATTCCTTTTTGCAACGTTGGGGTTTTGTTACGAGAATAATCGTCCCAGGGGCGTTACCAGCGGCCTTCGAGTCCGACACTGAGTCCGTGGATCCAATAGTCCGTTTCTTGGAAGGCAAAGACGGGCCGCGCGGCACCCTCCATGGGCACGATGGGGGGCGGCACTTGGTCCGGGTTGATATCTCGGTCAATCTGGTCACCGGCACGCGCGACCGATCCCCAGTAAATAAACGTGTAACCGACGGTCGCTTGCCATCGAGGCAGAACTTGGAACCCCAGTTTCGCGCCCAGTTCGGGAATCATCGTAAACTGATCTTGGGAATACGTGCCGATATTCGACGACAGGGCCAGCAATCCTCCCTCATGGCTTTCCGGCGCCACCCCGGGCTCTATCACCATCGTCCGGCCCTCAATGCCTACCTTCTGATTCACATTTCCCACGGCTGTTTTGAGGAGGAATTCCGCCGTCCAATTCCGCCAGCCACTGTACCAAACCGCCCCCACGTCGATTCCATGGAACCGATTGCGAGTGTCGAATTGATCAGCGACCTGGAACGTCGCCAACGTTTGATCTCGCCTGTAAGTCGTCCGATCTTCATGAATCCCCAAGCGGTCTTCCAGCAACGTGTAGCGGTAGCCGCTTACCAGGTCCACGCGGGAGTAGCCAGTCCCATACTCGTTGGAGAATGTCTCGGAAGCGATCAACGCTCTCAGAGCAAGCCCGGCCGATTGGAACTGCGTGCTGGATTCAACGGTCACGGCGCCGCGGTGCAGGCTCGGATAGCAGATCAGCTGAGCGTACTCGCGGGCCGGAGGATCCAAGGCATTCGTCGGATCGCGAGGGTTGATGTTGAAGTATGGTCTGGCCACGATCGGCAATCCGGATTCGTCGCAGCCGGCCGTGAATTCATCGGTTTCGCGCTGCAACCATACGTATTCGCCTTGGATTCCATAGCGATGCTGGCGGTCGAACCAGATGCCGGCTTGGGCCCTGAGGCCAGGGCTCAGGCCATCCAGGATCTCCCTGTCCCCATAGAGGATACGGGTGCCGGGTTGCCCCAACACGCCCGCTTGGTCGCTTGGCGTTCCCGCCGGACTGCTCGTCACCAGTGCCGGGATATGCATGCCGTCCGGCCACCATGTCAGATACTCGCCGCTGACCCATACCCGGCCCGGCGGACCGCACATCTGCTTCGTGGAACTCTGGCATGCCATCATCGGCTCACCGGGCACCTCCTCCATCACAAGCGGTTCCGAGAACTGGGTGAGGGCGACGTGACCAAAAAGTCCGGTTGCGGCGCGCGACAGCGAGTCGCCGCCGGCCGGCGACGCCCGACCACGCGCATGGTTTCCTTTGGACGCTACATGATCGACCCAAACCCGGGGCTCGTCGCTCACGCGCAACAGAGGCTCGCGAACCGTGGCCTCCACCGTTTGGCCCACGTGGCGATTGAGGTCCAGCGAGCTGCGGTGGATCAGGTAGGCTTTGACCGCGCCATCGTCATCCACCAACGCATAGCGCCCGCCGTGCACCTCGATCGTGCCGGTCATCAGATATTGATCGGCCCACTCGTTACGGGGTGATGCCTGGGCCAGCACGAGACTTTGAAGTCCGAGCAGCAGGAATGAAACCAACGCTTCGCGGACAGATCCGAAACGACCACGCATAAGTAGATCCCAACGACGAAAGATGAGCGCCCCTTTCCAGGAGGTTCCAGGAGGTGGCTACAGCGATCGATGCGGGACGTATAGCGGAAAACCGCATGTGCGACAAGGGGAAAACGACGGAGATCACCCTTTTGGGTCAAAACGGGGGCCGTAATGAGGACGGGGGGGGAATGATACGTCATGTGGCCCAGTCGAAGTTAGTCGCTCGGAGGGAAGCCACTGGCAAAGCGAAAATACAAGGGGCCGTGGGATTATATACCGGTCGCGGATGACTTTGTCCGCCGCGAGCCCGACCAACGGGAGGACGGCTTGCGTCGGGCAGCTTTCCCCCCGGACGAATCCGACCGCCTGAAGTATACCCGCCTTCATCGCCGCTATAAACCAGTCAGACACACCGCTCCTGGCCGGTCGGTAGCGTGCAACGAACGGCCCGCGATACCAGTTCGGGGCATTTGCACGTTGAAAAGCCTTCCTTCAAGATGTGTAGCGGAAGGGCGAACCTCCGGGGATATCAGTCTCTTACCCGTGAACGGTTACAAAGAGAGAGGCAGGTCGATGGAAGCGGTGATCCTCATGGGGCTGCAAGCCTCGGGCAAATCAACCTTCTGCAAACAGCGTTTTTTCGACACGCATGTCCGGATCAATTTGGACATGTTGAAGACCAGGAACCGGGAACGAAGATTGCTGCATGTGTGCTTCGATACGGGGCAGCCATTCGTGGTGGACAATACAAACCCCACGCGCAAGGACAGACAACGCTATATTCCAGCGGCGAAATCGGCTGGATTTCGAGTGGTCGGGTACTATTTCCAGTCGAACGTGGAAGAGTGCATGCAGCGGAATGATACGCGATGCGAGCCAGACAGAATCCCGGAAGGAGGCGTGCGGTCTACCCATCGCAGGTTGCAGCTCCCGCGGTTTGACGAAGGGTTCGATGAACTCTATCATGTGAAAATCGCGGGGACGGGCGAGTTCATGGTAAACCCGTGGTCGGGCAACGCGGGATGACCTCGCCGGCGGGACTTCTGGTTGGGGTAATGGCGCGCGCCCGGCCAGGACGCTTCGCGGTCGGCACACTGGCTGCGCTCGCGACCCGCGTTTTCCGTGGAAGCAACGCGTCTTGCCACTCTTTCAGGAAAGAGCCACCCTCCGAAAGAAACTGCGGAAGTTAATTGGGAGCCGTTCCTAAAGTCATGCGAAAAGCCTTCCTTGAAGATGTGCAACGGAAGGGCGAACATCCGGGGACATCAGTCTCTTGCCCGTGAACGGTTACGGAGTCGTTAAGGAGCCCCGATAGGTCAATAGCGATGGATTTTGACAAAATTCTCGCCAACCTCTTTGTTGGCTCGCACCCGGAGTCCAGCGACGACATCGATGGCCTGAAGGAAATCGACATCACGGCGGTGCTCAACCTGCAGACCGATGATGATTTCTGGTATTTGGGAATCAACTGGCCTGCTCAGCGGGCCCGCTATTTTGCCCGGCAAATCGAAGTCCGGAGAGTTCCCATTCAAGACTTCGACGACGATGCACTACGGGAAAAGCTGCCGGGAGCCGTGCGCGAGCTGGATGGCCTGCTGGAAGATGGTCACGTTGTCTACGTTCACTGTTCAGCAGGCATCAATCGTTCTCCCAGTGTGGTGATCGGTTACCTGCATTGGGTGCGCAATTGGTCGTTGGAAGACGCGGATCTGTATGTGCGAAAATGCCACGATTGCATGCCGGTGACGGCAGCGATCCGACTGGCGGCGTGGGACGCAAGGCGACCGTTTTGAACTGGCCTCATGTCAAAACCTAGACGCTCTATACCGGTCGCGGACGACTTTCTCCGCCGCCAGTCCGACCAACGGGAGGACGGCTTGCGTCGGGCAGCTTTCCACCCGGAAGAGTCCAACCGCCTGAAATACATTATCATGTGAGGCACGCCTCGACGGAACCCCGAGGCTTGAACGTGTCGGATGACAGGGGAAGGTTCGCGGCGTCCAACTTCCCGGTTTTCCGGCGGCTTTTTGGGATAATGTCGTTCGAGATGTATCAACGCGCGTGCGATATTGTGTATGCTATAGGGACATGGGGAAGCTGGCGATGACGATCACCGCTGGTTCCCGAACCGGCATGACAAACCTGAATACGCATTGTTGGGAATCTTTTAGAAGCCATAACAAAACCAGTCAGGTGTCCTTTCTAGGAGTTTTGGGAGCGGGGACCACGTTTTGTTACGGGCTGCTGGATTCCAATCTACCCAAAGGGAGCGAACTGATGAAGCACCGGACTGAAACGCGACGTTCGTTTTTGAAGAAAACGGCGGTGGCCGCGCCAATGGTCTTGTCGGCGCAAGCCGTTGCCCGCGGCGCGAGTTTTGTCTCGCCAAACGAAAAAGTCAATATCGGGCTGATTGGTTGCGGCAGCCGCTGCCGGGCCGTGGTGAGCAGTGGGATGGAGTACCCGGAGTTTCAAATGGTCGCCGTGGCCGACTGTTTCGAACCGCAGACCCGTAGCGTCCTGAAACACTTCAAGGCCGATTGGAATGCCTACACTGATTTCCGGGAAATGATTGAGAAGGAAAACCTCGACGCCGTGCTGATCGAGACCACCACGCATGCCCGCGCCTGGATCACGGTTCAAGCGCTACAGATGGGCGTTGATGCGTATATTGAGAAGCCCATGTGCCTGACCATTGAAGAGGGGCAGGCGATGGTCGCGGCCGCCCGGCAAAACAATTCGGTGACACAGATCGGCACGCAACAGCGATCGATTCCCTTGAACAACTACGCCTGCGACCTGATTCAAGACGGGGCCATCGGCAAGGTCAGGGTGGTGCTCGCTCCAAACTTCATCGGCCCGGATCCCTGGGAGGACAAACCGGGACAACCGATGCCCGAAGGCGGCCCCGAGGGCTGGTGGGACGTCTGGACCAACGCGGCGCCCAAGCGGCCTTACCATCGAGCCATTCACCGGGGATGGAACCGATGGGATGATTACGATGCCGGCGGTCGATGCTTCGGCGTCTCCGGTTGGGGAACGCACTCTTACGACCAGGTGCAACGCGCTCTGGGCACGAGCGATACCGGTCCGGTGGAGATTCTGCTTGAGGAACCGGTGCGGGAGAAGAAGACGGGGCAATTCGAGGAACGCGAGATCAGCGAAGACGAAACGGGCAAACGGTACTACCGCATGGCCGAGCTTGTTGGACCCCGGGCGAAGGTCCGCATGTGGTATGCCAACGGGGCTGAATTACGGTGCCATCTCGACGGGGATTGGGGCCCGGGGCTTGGCTGCATCGTCACCGGCGAGGACGGCAAGATCGAAGTGAACCGGGATAAGATTACATCGAATCCGTCCGATTTGGTCATGGGGGAGAATCGCCCGAAATCCCTTCCTGAATTGGGCCATTCCGAGACGGCGCCACACGTCAAGAACTTCATGGACTGTGTCAAGACACGGGAGCGGGCCAATGCGGACGTCGCCTATGGGCATCGTTCGACGGCAATCTGCAACCTGATTAACATTGTCCGCGAGGTGGGTCGCGTCGGCGAGCGTTTGAAGTGGGATCCGGAGGCGGAACAGTTCACCAACTGCGATGAAGCCAACGGGAATCGCTGGATGACACGCCCGCGGCGCGCGGGGTACGAACTGCCCAAGATCGGATAGTCTGTTCTCCAGGGGCCATATCCGCCGCCGCTGGCGGCGGATACAGCCCTGGCTGGGGCGTGTCGGGCTCGCGGCCAGAGAAAAGGGGCTGGGGGCCGTGGCGTCGGCGGAGAAAGTTATCCGCGACCGGTCTATTCGCGGAGGCGTTGAAGCTTCTTGTTCTGTTCCGCGAGGCAGCGGGTCCGGCTGTTTCGCTTGACGCCCTGCTGGGCTTCCGCCCAATTGATCGCCGCCTGGATCTGGCGTCAGCGCTCCCCCCGGCCGCCACATCGCATTTCGCTTTTTCTCTTCGGCACGCTTCAAGTCGTCGAACATTTCAGCTTTGCTCGCTTTTAGACTCGGGACATCCCTGGCTTAGGTACGGGGCGAATCGAGCCATCCCAGGCGGCAATGTCCGATGGCGTCAACTGCAGCTCAGAGTTGAGGATTTCATCCCAGGTGACGAACTTGCCCGTATAGGCGGACTCGCGTCCCATGATTGCCGTCAAGGTCGACTCGCACAGGAATCGGGTGTCGTTTGGCGTGTCACCCCGCCGAAGCGCGGCGATGAAATCAATGTGTTCCTGCCGGTGGCTCTCATGTTGTTTAGGGTAGGGCTTGAACTCCTTGGCGTTCTCCCCCGTAATTGCCGCTTCGTGCCCGATCAAGGATCCGCGTCCCTTCGTGCCGACGATCTCTTCGCCGATCTTTGTATCGGTCCCTGCGATTTGACGGCACATGCTTGTCATCCGGACCCCATTCGGATACTCGAATTCGACCGCGAAGTGGTCGTAGATGTTACCGCCCCGATCCGTGTGGTACTGTCTTCCACCCATGCCATAGGCCTTGACGGGATGGGCTTGCATGATCCAATTACAGCGATCCAGATTGTGGACATGTTGTTCAACGATGTGATCGCCACAGAGCCAATCCACGTGGAACCAGTTGTGGAAGCGATACTCCGGCAGGCTCATCCCCTCCTCCTGTTCGCGATACCAGATGTTTCCGGTGTTGAAATAGGCATGGAGCGACATGATGTCGCCGATTTGACCAT
Source organism: Planctomycetota bacterium (assembly GCA_051745935.1). Classification (GTDB taxonomy): domain Bacteria; phylum Planctomycetota; class Planctomycetia; order Pirellulales; family Pirellulaceae; genus JBNJEM01. Next base: position 1,071 of record JBNJEM010000069.1, on the reverse strand, counting down.
TCTGTACGGCGTTGACCAAATCGATATAGTGAAAGACGTGGCGGCTATTGAATCCGGCCAACAGACCGATTCCCTTTTGCTTGATTTTCTTTTCCAATGCCAGGATGCGGCGGACGCCAGGGGGATCGGTGGCGCAAGGCTTCTCCGAAAAAACGTGTATTCCTTTCTGGACCGCGTAGTCGATATGTTGTGGTCGGAAGCCTGGTGGCGTGCACAACAACACGTAGTCGATGTCCGAATCGATGACCTTTTCGTAGGCGTCCAGGCCCGCGAAACGCCGCTCAGGGCCCACGTTAATGCCGGGCAGAGGTTGTTGATCTTTTCCCTTCAACCTGGACAGGCGATCAAGGCTCTTTTCGACCTTTTCCTTGAAGATGTCGCCCATGGCGACCAGTTCGATATTGGGGCCGGCCGTTAGGGCGTCGCGGGCCGCCCCGGTGCCGCGGCCGCCGCACCCGACCAGCCCGATTCGGAGCCGGTCGTTGTTGGCGCCGTATCCATGCTTGAGGACGGAAAAACCCGCCAGAGCGGTCGCGCCCGCTTGCGTGCTTCGTGTGAGAAATCGACGGCGATTGAGCGAGTGGGAACTTCTTTTCATGGTCTCGGTCTCCTGAGGGACGATTCTTCTGCAAAGTGGACTGACAAGCTAAGCGTCGTGTGAACCGACAAGTAAGCGGACAATTGCGGGGAGCTGGAACGTTACCGTGAAGCAGTGCCGACTCATAGGCAGCATAGCACACCTCGGGACGAGCTGGAACAACCGGACAACCGGAAACCCCAGGCATTCGTGCACGGCAGGTAACGGTTTTCCCTTGTGCCGACGGTATCGGGTTTGGAAACTAAGCTGGAGCGCTACAAAATACTTGGTCGCGTCAACCTCGGCTTACCGTTTTTCAACACGTGTTCCCTATCCGGTCAGCTTTCCGCGCGGAAGCCAACGCCTGGTGTCTTCAATGGTGTGCATGAGTTGTACATCACTCTTGAGTCGGGTAAGTGGACGCATTACCGATCGAGGCCGGCCGTTATTCAAACCGCGAGCATCGAAAACGCGCGCACGCCGCGAACCGGTCG
>JBNJEM010000068.1:0-19585 GCA_051745935.1 Planctomycetota bacterium | reverse complement strand
ACCTCGTGGGTGAATCAGACTCGTCAGCTACAGGCGGTCCGGAACGCGACCAGACCCCCACGAGTTCACCTCGTGGGTGAATCAGACTCGTCAGCTACAGGCGGTCCGGAACGCGACCAGACCCCCACGAGTTCACCTCGTGGGTGAATCAGACTCGTCAGCTACAAGCGGTCCAGCACGCGGCCAGACCCCCACGAGTTCATCTCGTGGGTGAATCAGACTCGTCAGCTAAGGCGGTCCGGCACGCGACCAGACCCCCACGAGTTCACCTCGTGGGTGAATCAGACTCGGGAGCTAAGAACGGCACAGCACGCGGCCAGACCCCCACGAGACAAGCTCGCGCGGGGCCCTGGATGGGTGCGGTCGGGCTGTAGCTTGTGAGTCTTGGGCTCCCACGAGACAGGCTCGTGGGGGGCCATGGAGGCGTACGGTCGGGCTGTAGCTTGTGCCACCCTCCGGAAAATGCCGCAGTTATTCCTGAGCCGTTCCTAACGGAGCGAGCTGGCGACAATCAGTTTCTGGAAATCCTGGTTTCCGCTTCCAACCCCCCCTGGGTTAGCGGAAGACTTAAGAAGCGGACAGAAAACCTGTAAACGTCGCCGCAAACCCTTGTAATGTGAACGGTTTAGCAACTCTTGCCGGAGTTTTCTGTCCGCCTCTAACGGGTTGTGCCATGGCTTTTAGGTGGGCAAGCCGACCAGAGTTTCGGGAACGAACGAAAGCTCTCGGGCCTCTGCTCGCGCCGCGATCGTATCGGCTGCAATCAGCGTCAACAACTCGTCACCTGGGGCCGCTGTCGACACCTCCAAACGCCCCCGCGAAGCCAGCGCGGCTGGCTCGGAACGATCAAACACCTGGGTCCGCAAACCATCGATAGCGGGCTCGTCCATGGCGCGTTCCCCCCTCATCGCTCTCGAAAACAGTGCCTCATCGCGGTCAAGAAGCTCGTCCGTCACATCAGGATTGTACGTTCCGGTTCGATCAAACGGACTTGAGAAAACCGAATCCCGTGAGGCGTCTCGTAATGAACGAGACGGCAAGCGGCCGGCCTTGCCGACAACCGGTCGCGGAATCGGTGACGCGACCCGATCCTCGCCCGCCGCTTCCTCGGCTGCCGCGGATCGCTCTGATCGATTCACTCCCGAATCGAAGGACAAGCTCGAGCCGTTCGTTTCCCTGTCCACTACCGATTCGCCCGCCACTTCACCTTCCATCTGGGCATCAGGGACCCAGGCCGCCGACCAAGCTTGAACCAAAGCCGCTGCTGACACCTCTCCGTTCTCCTGGTCCCCGGCGTTGAGGGCCCGGATGACGCTCAGGGCATCAATGGGCGAAACATAACCGTCGCCGTTTACATCGATGAACGATGAGATCGTGGCATCCGTTTCCGTGAATAATTCCCGGCTCCCATTGTTGTTTAGATCATCGATCACGAGCAGTGCATCAATGGGGGAAATGACCCAGTCGTCGTCCACGTCCTCATTGAAGGCCAGGTTATTCCACATGGAGACATTCGCCCGCGGAACGCCCGCGAAATCACTGGGCCGACCGGTGCCGTCCGGCCAGGCCATGGTTCCATGCGGGCCCACCGTGACATCCACAATGCCGCCCGCTGGCTCGGACACCTGCCACTCACTGGGCGGTACCGCCATCACGCGGTAGTCTCCCGGCGGAAGATAGGGTAGGGCATAGGCGCCGAAGTCACCGGACACCGCAGTCGCGCTCGGCCCGACCTGTAGGTTGTCGAGCATAATGGTGCTCTCGAGCGTTGATCGCACCAAGGCGTAGGAAATCTCCGACGTGGGCATGCCGATGGAAAGCGTCCCTACCTCGCCCTCGCGCAACGCCCCCGTGGTGCTGCGTCCCAAGAGCTCTCCGTCAGCATCATAGATCTCCAGGCGGCCGTATGAGCCATCGTGGGGGGCGATGGCGTCGATCTTGACAAACGTGGTGGGCGACTCGAAATCGATCCGCAGCATGCGCGAGTGACTTGTCCATTCCGTGGCCCACTGGTCACCAGCCTCGGGCGCAATTCCGAGGACGTGGGCGCCGGAACCACCTGGCAGTTCAGTCGCACCCACGCTTGCGTCTTCCCCACCCAGGTCTGCCGACAAGGTCGTATCGGTTAACACCTGGTCCAACACGGACGTGTCGGCGTAATCATCCGTATCCAGATACTGGGCGGTCTCCACGGGGTCTCCCTGATCGTCAACCAGCCGCAGGTTCCACTCGGGAACCCCTCGTTCTCCCTGGTCCCACTCGCCGTCATTATCTCGATCGTCCCAGACAAAACCCTGGATTCCAGGTTGGGACACGGCCGTGGGCAGCGCGGCACTTCCACGAAATACCTCATTCGAACTCGCCACGACTTGCCCAGTAACGGGATCAACGGCTTCACTGCGAACCAATATTTCCTGCCCCGGCTGAACTGGAAATTCAGCCTCTATATCAACCTCGTGGGCGTTGTAGTTCCGCGCCACGTTCCACGTCGTTCCGTTGTCCAACGAGTACACAAGCCGATCGACTTCGTTAATCGTAATGTCGTTGCCTCGACTCCTTAGACCGGAGTTTGCGTTAACGAGCGTCTGTACTTTCGAGTGGCCTTGGAAATGGTATGTCTCTTGATGTGGATTGTAGTAGCCGGTACCGGTGAGCGTCAGGGGAACGTCCAAGACGTCAAACACGCCGTCGTTGTCGGAATCCCGCCATCCAATCATGGCCAACGATGAATCAGAGCTGGCATGCGCCGCCCAGGCCCCCTCCAGCTCGGCCCCGGTGTCCATGATGCTGTCCTGCTGCTCGAATCCGTCCGCTGGGTTGTCGTAGGCGTTCACATTCTGGCTGTTGTAGTAGCCTCGGCGATCCGTATAGCTCGCCCCGCTGCCATCATACTCATCCCGAGCGTAAAAAACATGGCCGGTTTCATGAGCAAACGTACTTGGTGGCCGGCTGGCGGGCGACACGACGTGAAGGCCTCCGGAAAAGGCAAATGCCTGTAAAAAACTGCCACCGGGGGCGAATTGCTTGGAGGGGTCGTCGTAGTCATTGGCCACGAAGATCGTGTACGCCCAATCCGCGTCGTATTTTACCCGTTGGGCGTGATTGAACGATCGAATGTCGGTCGGAACGTGCCGAGTCTCTAAATGCCCCGTTTGATCCAGGAAATCCTTTACCCATAACTCATACTCGTCGGACTTCCGGTTAATCGGCTCATAACCGGTCTCAATGGGATTGTGAGCGTATTGGAAATCGTGGATGAAATTCAACGAATGGATCGGCTCCACGCTGTCGTAGTTCAGCTCGTGGAACTCCGCCAGTGTATCCTCCCACCACTCCAACCCCTCCACGATCCGCTCCTTCGTCTCCTCAATCAAATTCGGCCCGTCCGCCGCGTTGATCGTGCGCCCCTCGCTATCCAGAACGACATGACCATCCGCATCACGCTCCAACGGATTCCAGTCTTCCTGGTTGTCGTCAATCGAACCATTGGACTCGAAGAAAACCACCGTGGCCACGACGTCCCCGAGCATGAATTCCCCGGTGTCGTGAGGTTCAGCCCCGTACGGGAGGCTGGACAACAACATCCGTGGCTCCAATTGCTCAAACCGGGGCCGTCGCGAGTTGCCCAAGCCGCCCCCTCTCCTTCGGTCTGATGATCGAGCACGTGGCTTCCGCGTCATGTGGTTTCGACTATCCTCTCTTCCCATTGCGAATCGTACCGCCGTCCCGCAACCTCAGCGCGGTCATGGACATCAACCGTGCTTGACGACATCTGCCCCTTTTCCAGCAGATAAAACAGTTGCGCCAGCCGACTCACGGTCTACCCACACAGTCTGACCACTCAACACAGCCTGCGTGGGAACCGCGCCGCAGCCCCACACAAAGAGGGGGCACGGGAAAGGACAACTCACTTGCCCCTTTCTGTCGATCATACTCACGCTGCGGGAAAGCGGCAACGAATTGGAGGAAACGTCGCGGTCGGCCAGGCCGAATCCCTTCGGAGCATTCAGGTTATAGCGAATACGCGCGTCGTTTCGCGCGGGCCGTTGGCCCGCCGAACATTGCGGTCAGCCGCGTGAAACCACGTGGTTACCCCCCTCAGCCATCCAAGGAGGCGAAGAACGCATCGTGGGCCTCTTCGTCGGTCAGCGTCTCGTCGACATCCGCCGCGATCTCGTCCAGCAAGTCCTCCAGGTCCTCGTCGCCAACATCTGGGTGCGTGGCCATTGCGCCGGAAACGCTTTCTTGCTCCGGGGCGGTCCCGGTCAACGAGGGCGAGGTCTCCGCGGCCGCCGTGCCACTGGTTCCCGACCGATTCGACATCGGGTCTGGATCGGCCGCACTCGTCGTTCGTTCAGCCACGCTGGTGGAGCTGATGGGCATGGCGAGCAGATCGTTCTCAAGATCATTCTGCTTCACCCCGGCGCTGTCGGCGCCGGTTGACGCCAGAGGATACCGGCCGCCGCCTTCACCTTCCGCGTCGAACTCCCCTTCTTCTTCGCCATTAAGAACCTGAATTACAAGTAGTGCATCGATTGGCGACACGAAGCCGTCGCCGTTGACATCGTAGAACGGTGGCGGGGCGAAATCGGACGGCGGCGGCACCGGAAGCTGCTTGGACAGATCGATACCCATATCGTCAGCCGAGTTCAACACATGGATAACCAGCAGCGCATCGATTGGGGACACGACGTCATCTCCATTCGTGTCGACCGAAGTGCTCTGGTTGTGCCAAGGGTTTGCTCCAATCACGAGCTTATGGTCTTCGACCTCACCGTCGTCCGCTTCTCCCGTGGGACTAAGCCCGCCGGTACTGCTGAGTCGGAAACGCGCGAAGGTCTCGCCGGTAATTGAATCAGGAGATATTGTGACCTCAATCGTATTCGAGCCATTTTCCAATTCCCGTGAAACCACGATCTGCTCGCCTGGATCATCCCAATCGCCGTCGGCGTTAAAGTCGATCCAGGCGTCCAGAAAACCGGGCATCTGGTCGGTAATCCCGTGGGCGGTTACTTCAAAGATTCCCGGGTAGCCCGCCGTCAGCGTGGAGAAGGACACGCCGTCGTCACCAAGATCAGCGTCGGCATTGGGAGACGGTTGGCCGTTGGCGGAGGACTCAATGGTGGGGCCGAGCCGGTATCCTTCCACAATCTCGTGCGAGGCCCCATTATCCGCTTTCAACACTGGATATTGCGCGGGGGCGTCGCCGTAATCGCGGGCCGCTCCCAAGCTGACCGTGAAAGCGGTACTCCCATCAAAGCGATTGGGGGTGATTGTGTTACCGGCCCGATCCCGGATCGCGGATACAAATCTGTTCTCGACCCCCGTGGCACTCTCCGCGCCCACGAGCACGACTTCGCCTAGTTGCGGTTCGGCGGTCACGTCCAGCGAGCTGGTATTGATCGCCGAGGCAATCGACTCGGCCACTTGCTCCGCATCATAGTCCGGGTTCGGGATGAACGGCACCGGTATATTGCCCTCGGCCACCCCTGGCAGCCCCGACTGCGTCAGCAGCGAGGACGAGGTATCCAGGACCGTATTGACGTCGCCTCCAACGTGCACGAAACCACCGGCCCAAGCAGTGGGATCCAATCCGAGCGACGCGCCGTCGATGGCCGCGGCCAAGGCCTCGCCCACTTCATCGGCCGTATCGGTTTCCGAAAACCGAACGGGCACGTTGTCGAGGGACGTTCGACCGTTGTTATCCAACTCGAACCGGGTCGTTTCGCTCTCCGTCGTCTCCGGATCCGTTTGAGTCATGGTGAATGTCTCACCATCAGTCAACGCCTCGCCGCCGGCGGCTGGCACCTGGATACCGTACCCGCTTTCGAACTCAAACGTTTCGACATCCCCTCCCGAATCCGTCACCGTGAAGGTGTCGCCGTCGGCTACCGCGTCACCAGACGACGCCGTCAGGACCAGCCTGTCCACGCCAACGAATTCAATCGTATACGTGGTGTTCCGCTCCCAGATTCCCGCCAGAGGTGTTAACTGGATAATACCGCTGGTCGCGTTATAACCGAACCGGTAATCCACCCCTTCCTCCAGCGTAACCCCCTCCTTTGCAACCGTTACTGAATCCGCATTGACCGTTCCGTCATCGGGCCCCGTGCCGTTCGTCTGATCGCTGGGCGCGATGCCATCGATCACTTGAATTGAAAAGTTGAAGAGGGTGCGGCCGGGAATTTGAAGATAGGTCGCGCGCTCGTCGGTATCGATTCCGGCCGCGTCGTTGTCTTGTGGATCAATCAACACCACGGACGGCCCCGCGAAGTCGGAACGATCAATGGCTCCGCGGTCCTTGAACACGTTTTCCCCCAGCCCGGAAGGGGTGGAGGCATCCGGATCATCCAACCGGCGCTGGCCGTACAGATCGCGATCCGGAGCGAGGATCGGCGAGTTCTCGATCCCCAAGGGCTGGCGAAGGGTCACCATTTCAGTGCGATCGTCCAGGGCGTCCCGCGAACTGTCAATGGCCTTCGCGCCCGCCTTCAGGTAGAAGTTGTTGGCGTTCGAGTCGACAAACATTTCATTGCTGTCGTCGACGAACAGCGGCACGTTCCCGACATTCCCATTGCTCGAATCCGTCCCCGTGGCCGCGAACAGCGTCCCGCCAACGACCGTGGAGGAGGACGACCCGTCGATGTCGAGCCCCACCGAGCTGTCCGAAACGATGTTGTTGAGAAGTGTCGGGCTGGCGTTGTTTTCGACCCGAATCCCCACACTGTTGCCCCCGCCCTCGGGGCCGCCGTAGATCGTATTGTTTACAATCCGGCCGAACGGCACGGGACCTTCGGCGACTTGCCCATTATTCGGATCGCCGGAAAAGTAAACGCCGCCGGTCGCGTTGCGAGCCAGCAGGTTGTTCACCACCACCACCCCGGGCACCAGGTTTTCATCATTGATCACCCGTGTCGCCCGCGTCGAGCCGGGGTGCGACTTGCCTTCGGGGCTCCGTTCACCTGGCTCGATCCGCACGCCATATTCCTCGGCGTACGAAACGCTGTTGGAATGGATCAGCACCTGACCCTGGTCCCGTCGGTGATTTTTATCACCGCTGTCGGTGTAAACGACCCCAGGCAAGGCCGTGCGGGAATCGGGGGCCGTGACATTGAATGCGCGAATGAATACCGCGCTGTCCAATATCCGATCGCCCACGTCGGAAATGGCCAATTTGATCGTATGCGTCCCCACCTCCAGATCGTCCATGCGGGCCACGAAGACATCGGTGAACCCGTCGTGACCGAAGAACTCAAGATACTCTCCGTCGTCGTCGCGATCGTTGTTGTTATAGGCATGTTCGTTCGTGCCGTTCGAGCCGTAAGGATTGCCCCCGTTGATCGTGTTGATGGTGACGGGATCATCCGTTCCCGGCACGAACCCAATGTTTTCCCCGTCGACGAAGAATCCGAAGACGTCGTTAAACCCGCGATCCACGAACTCGTTGTATTCCTCGGAGGAGAACACGAATTCGAAGAACAAGTCACCGGGCTCGTCGACTTCGAAATCGAACTCCAGGACCGAGGAATCTTCCGTTACCCAGGGCTCGAACTCGGCATCCAGGTCGGGGTCTCCCGCCCCCGATGCCGTGCCGCTCGAGCCGTCGTCCGTGTTGGGGCCCTCCACGAACCGCGCGTCGCCGGTGGATAGCACAATGCCTTCGGAAATCTCGATGGAATTACTCCCACCGACAAAGAACCCGGCCGAGGTCGCGCCGCCGACGTAGGTGGCATCCCCCACCGGCTCGAACGCATCGCCCAGAATCTCGTCGCGCAACGCGTTGGCATCCGTTGTCGTTTCCGTGACTCGCAACGCGCGATCGATCAACGTGGCATCCACGCTGCCGAACAAATTGACGCGCCCGTTGGTGCTCCGCGAGCCAGAGATGGTCCCGTCAGCCAGGGCGGCCGTGATGTCCAGTACCGCCTGCGATTCGGAGCTGTTAATCGCGTCCCGGATCCGCGCCGCCACCTCCGCGGCCGACTGCGAGCGGACTTTTCCGGTCGCGCCATTGAACTGCTGCGGATTGTAGTCAATCTCGACATTCCCGGGCGTGACGCCGTCATCGATGGTGACGTCATCGAACTCGAACGTCAAACTGGCCACGCCGTCGCTGAGCGTGAACGTGTCGCCATCAGCGATTTCACTCGCCGAAGGCGCAATCAGCGTATGCGACTCGGACAACCGGTCATTGGAATCAAAACTGCGGAACATTTCCAACCTGGGCGGTACCTCAATCGACTCACCATACTTCTCGCCCTGCCGGATTTCCAACTGGTATGGCCCTTCCAGGATCTGTTGCGACGACGTCGGATTGGTGAAGAACGAGCTGTCGCCACTGGCACCGGTCGCCACTTCCCCCCGTTCCGCGAACCCGATAACGAAATCGTCCAGGTAGATGCCCTCGTGATCGTTGTTCTGGCCGCGAAGATTCTCATTGAACGCCCCGTATACGTCTCCCGGCAACGTGTTGGTAAGGCCAAATGGACCAGGGTCGGAGACGGTGTGACCTATGACGTGCATGAGATTCTTGTGCACCTTAATCGCCTCGGTCAGGCCTCCGGCATACTGATCGGCCAGCGCCTGCCGGACGATTTCCGTGATTTCCTCACGTCCCATCCCCGCATCGATTTCAATCGGTATGCCGCTGGTCCCCGGAGCACCCGCGAGTTGCAACCCGCTGCTGCTGACGCTGACAAAATCGGCATTGGGCAGGTTCAGTCGATTATCCACCACCACCAAGCCGAACTCGGACGGGAATTGGGCCTGGATCGCTTGTCCGATGGCCGCGGTCACCTGTTCGGCGGACATGTTCTCGTTGATAGTTACCGGCACGTGCGTCGGATCGGACACCGAACCGGTCGAATCAAACTCAAACTGGATATCATGCAGATTCCCGCCACTGTCCTCAAACCTGATTTGGAAGGTACCTCCATCTGGTATCGACACGCTGGAGGAAGCAAACAATGAATACCCCATGTTAATTTCGAAGGTGTCACCCACTACACCGTCGATTCTAAATTCGTCTCCGTCATCGATCTCCGCACCGGGAACAATTTCCAGGTCAGCACCGGTCGTCTCGGGGTCCCCCACGTTCATGTCGCCCGCGGTGGAAAAGTCCACGCGTAACCGAAGATCGTCAAAACCCGCGTAATTCCCCAGTTCCACGCGGACCTGACGCCAACCGGTGTTGTTATCGTACGTTTCCTGGACATCGTTCCCCTGAATGGAATCGTAACTGAGTTCGTCAGGCGTGTAGGAATTGTTCGTGCTAAGCAGATCCCATTCACCGGTGTCGTCGCCAATAAAGACGCGCAGCGAATCCCGCATCGGTCCGCTCCCCGGCGCCGAACTTTGCTCTTCCGTGTCGGCGAAATAAGTAAAATACAGCACTGGTTTGTCAGCCGGGGAATATCCTTCCAAACTGAAGGGATTGCTCTGCATGCTGCCGTGAGCACCGCCCGGCCAATCATATTGGACGTCGTCCACGCTCTGGTTTGGCTCGTCTCCCGCGTTCCCGAAATGGAGGCTCATGTTGCCGTTGGTGTCATCGCTGGCCAGGTCAAACGTCCGCTGCGTCCCATGGCCGGGATCATTCCCCCGGAAATCGTTCCCCCCGACAAACCGCCACGGATTCTCCTCCAACGTCGAGAATGCGATTCCCTGTGCTGTGCGCAATTCAGTATCGATACTGGTTTGGCCATCGACGAACGCCGGCTGCAGGTGGCCCAGCGTGTCAAACGCGTAAATCGTCCCGTTCCCGGTCATGCCGAAAAGCATGTCCTCGTAGCGCCCCCCCTCCGTACGGGCCGGCCCGGCCGATAGAGATTGGAAGTTGATCCCTTCCAGATCATCTCTTGCTGAGGGGACGTACTCGGCGAAAGCGTTTCGACCAGCAGGAAAACGAACGATATACAATCCACCTTGATTGGTCACGGCATACATGGTTCCGTCGACGAATGCCACCCCGGTGATGATTCCGCCGACCGATGTGCTCCTGATTCTCAACGGATCGTCGGCGGTCACGAATATTGGGGGGCGGAAGTTGGGACTGCCCTCGCCCCGTACCACCTCCCCGGACGCGACCACGGATTGGGGCAGGGCGGCCAACACCCCATTGATCTGGTCCGCCACCCGCTGGGCCAAATCCTCCGCCGTGTCCTCGGCCAAGAAGGGAATTGGCAGAGCCCCCGCGGTCGTCGCGCCATCGCTCCCCACGTCCGTGAAGACGTCACGATCCACCAGCTCAGTGAAGTCGCCGGTGTCCGCCCCCATAAAGTTGATTCGGTCCCCGTCCCAGCCAACCGTCACGCCTGGCACGGACTCAAACGTCGTCACAATACCCGTCCCGTAATCGTTCCGGTCAGAGGTCTCCTCGATCGGAATCACATAATCCCCGGTACCCCCCGGCGCTCCTTCAATCGTCACCTCGGCGGAGGTGGAAGTAGCCCCAATTGTATCGGATTCGCCCCATAACGTGATGCGTTCAGTACCGACCAACCAATCCGCGGTGACCTCAAACCCGTCTTCTCCGTTAATGGCTTCGACGGTTCGAGACAACAATGTGGTCAGATCGTCGTCCTCATCAACATCAATCGGAGTATTGTCATCCGACTGCAGCGCGCCGTCCGTGTCGTATTCAAACGTTACTTCAACCGGGTTGGCCTGGTCATCGGTGATCGTCACCTGGGTGCCGTCGATGTTTGCACCATCGTCCGCTTCCACCACGATTACCGAGCCGGTATCGAATTCGAACGTCTCACCGTCAATCAGGAACGTGTCACCGTCACGAGCATATTCGTGAGCCCCTGGATCCGGTTCCACCGTGATTTCCGGACCGGTGTTGAACTCAAACGTGATGGGGGGCGTGCCCAGTACGCCATCCTCTTCCAGAGTGAACTGCAGCCCGTCGATAATCTGAGAGATCGTCGCCCCGCTGTCCGGATCGTACTCTGTCGCTTCAACCAGCAACAGTTCCGTCGCGGCGGACGTATCCAAATGGCCCCGTTCCACGACTTGGGTTCCTCCTCCGTTCACGCGAGCATCACCGTCGCGATGTCCCGGAGTCGGGAATCCCATACTCACTGCCTCTCCCGTCTCGGCGTTGAAACGGTAAAGCACATTCTCGTAATAGTTGCTCGGCAATGTATAGTCGATGTTGGGCCCCGGTCTTCGAGTGCCGACCGCGAACATGTAGGTCGGGCCGAAAACACTGCTGCTGAACCGATCCGGATCACCGTAGGTCATGGCGTGGAACTGGTAGCCGACGTCATGTTGTTGCACATTGTCATCGTCGTCCAGGTAAAACGTCTCGATCCCGTCGTCGCCCAGTTCCGTCATTCCCGCGTTGCCGGTGTCAATCTGGAAGTAATTACCGGAGTCATCGTCAAGTGGGGGATCCACCGACAACGAATGCAGTTGACCATCCTGCCGCATGGCAATGTCATCAATGGTCCGGCCCAGATCCCCGACAACCGTCTCCGTCGCGCCGGTAAACGGGTCAACGGTATAGAGCTCCCCTTGCCGCCTTCCCGTGTTCGTGCTCACGAAAAAGGTCACGTCTCCCAAGTGATAGGGGACGGAAGAGGTATCATCCCACAGCACTGGAACCTGCGGATCTTTGTAGGTACTCTGCAGGCCCGAGCTGATGTGGTCCTCGGCAATTCGGTCCACGGAGGTGATGGGCTGGAGTCGGAAGAGCGAGTTGCTGGGCGTGGGGGAGTAAAACTGCTCGAACTCGCTTGGCAGGAACGCATCCGAGGCCACCGCCACATAGTAGGTTCCGGCCAGCAACTCCTGCGTTCCGATGTACGGATCGAGCGTGCCGGCCGAACCGCGGTCCAGGTCGTCCATGTCGGTGCCATTGAGCGGCCCCGGCTGGTCCCCCGCGATATTGGACTCCGACGAATGTAGTATCACGTTGCCGTTGGGATCAAAAACCGTGAGGCGTGTGTTCGCGCGGGCCAGGCCATCGGCGTAGTCGAGATCCAGGATCGTGGGCAGGTGCTGTATCGGGTTGGTCACGTCCTGGATGCTTTGAATGTCATCAAAGGTCACCTCGAATTCATAGAAGTCGACGTCGGTGTCACTGGCCAGGTTGCCGGAAACACCAATCGTCCCCCGCTCCGTATTGAGCAGGTTCCCCAACGGCTGAGCAGTGCCGATCGAGTTGTTGTTCGTTGGATCCTCCGCCGCCTCGCCCGTCAACGGCGAATGCGTCGGCTGTCCCAGGACCTCAATGCCGTTGGTGGCATAGCGGATATCCGCGTACTGAACGGTCGAGCCAGGTACTTCGTCCACCTCGCGGAGCCGAACCTGCAATTGGTAAGTTCCCTGCGTGAGCCCATCGTTCAGCTTGTCCGGATCTCGCAGGTCATCCTTTGGATCGCCCGGCCGCACGTTGCTGCTGCGAACCCGGACGTAGTACGTGTTGGTTGTTCCCTGCGAGCCGGGCAGCACCACCCGCATGCCGGCGTCACGCGGATTGGTTGACCACAGATCCTTGGGCTCGCCGAGCATGCTCTCCGGATAGAACGAGGTGGCCGACGTGCGAAGCGGATTGACGTGGTCGAGAGGAATCTTGCTGGTATCCGCGTGAAGCAATTCCTCGCCCAGTTCCTCGTGATACGAATTGTCGGATTGGGCGATGATGTTGCCGTCCGCGTCCACCAACTCCACGACCGAATCGAGACTTTGTGACGTTCGGTCGATGTCAAGCCAGATCTCATTTCCGGCCGCCGACTGGAAGCTGTAGACGTCGACGTCGCCCGGCTCGCCGATCACCCCATGCACTTCGGAGCCCAGCCGCAGTCTGTCGTCGCCCGACTTCAGATTCCCGGCCAGCTCGCCAATGAACTGCGCGTTGTCGGGATCCTTGTTATTATCAGGCCCGGTGGTGGAATCGCTCGGTTCGCGCTCCGTCACCACGTCGACGTTACGATCATTGCTGAATTTCTCCAACCGCACGCTCCGCCAATCGCCCGCGGCGGCCGGCGTGGCTGGATTACGAGGAACCAGCTCCAACAGCGTGGTGATCGTGGCCTCGGTCGCCGTCGGGTCGACGGACCACGCCATCGCCGAGGTGACATCGCTTAGCCCATAAGCCTGGCCCAGATCGGAATCGTTGAACGGCGGCAGAGCGGTCGTATCGATGTTGCCGGGCACGCTATACGCCGTTCCCGCGCCCTCGATATCGAACATCAGACGGGGGTACTGATCGGCGGCCCAACCGTCGTAAGTTGCATTGACCAGCCGGGAGCCCGCCTCGACGATGCCGCCCTGGCTGAACCCGACGCGTTCCGCATCGTCGAGCGTGAAGATGCGAAAGTCATCGGAACCGGGCGTTCCTTCGGTGTACAGCAAGTCATCGTCGACGAAACCCACGTCCTCATCCAGGTAGTTGATGAATTGCAGGTCCCCAAACTGCTCGTCGCTGGTCAAGGTAATCGTGTTGTAAACAATCGGCTCGCCGTCATTCAAATGCGATTCGACGTGCCAGTTAATCGCGCCGTTCTGGCCGTCGACGGTCCCTTCGCTCATCACCCGGTCATCGTCGACCAGGGTGGCCGGCGTGGTGATGTTGCTCTGCTGCAGATTCTCAGCGTTCCCGTCCGCGCCGACATCCAGATAATTCGTGAAATCAAACACGAAGTTTTCATCGACGAACATTCGGGAATTGCCCTGGGCCGTCACCCCCGAGTCGCCCATGATAGAACTGTTCCCGCCGTCCATCGCGTCGAAAGCGAACTGGCCGGGAATGCCCGGGGCCACGTCGTTATCGATGAGCGTCCCGTTGTCAACCTCCGGGCCCGTGGGAAGCAAGCCCCGGACGAATCCGTCGCCGTTGGTATCGGTCTGCGGCAAGCCTTCGGGAGTAAACCCGGCTCCGACCGAGTCGTCCATCAGGGACGTTAACACGACCGGAAATCGGGGTTGCCCGACGATCTGGAGCGAACCGCCGATGCGGTCGGTAATATCCAGTTCCTGTCCGGTGGCCGTGAAGCCAGCGCTGCTACCCTGCAGTTTCACCACCAGGCTCTCTTGCGGACTGCTTTCCAGCCGCAAACCACCGAAGGTGTGGAAATCGGGCACGGTAATCGTGTCCCGAACCACGTGCACGATATCGGTATCGTCCCAAACCCCCTGGGTGGTCAACGTCGCGCCGCGCACCGTCATGCCATTGGTGCCATTGGTGTCCAACTGGTTGCCGCGCACCAGCGGCCCTTGATTGTCATTCACATCGGACACAATGTCGATCGCGCCGACCGCGCGTCCGGGATCACTCAAGGCGTGGTGGTTCAGCGAGTTGGCGTTGATGTGGATCGCCGAGCCTTGATTATCAACGATCGTGTTTCCCACAATGACGGGTTGAGCGCCGCGAACGAAGATCACCGCCTCGTCGTTGCTCCCCCGGCCGTCTCGGAAGGCCGGCATTCGTCCGCCTTGGCCGTCCGCATTGCGTTCAAAACGGCTATTGGCGATACGAACCTCCGCCTGGTGAATCTCCAACACGTCAAAGCCGGCGAACTCGCCGCCGACCTTCGTCGTTCCGCCACCGTATGCGAACGTGGAGAAATCAATGTTCCCGCGACTCAGGTGCCCCAAATAGACGCCGCCCCAATCTCCCGCCGCGGCCCCCGCCCGGCCTTCTTGCGAATTGGTATCGAACGTGCCCCCCGAACCATAGCGGGTGTCGTTCAGTGACGTGTAGACAACCGATCGGCCATCCACGCCTTCGGAAATGAATTGAGCGCCAAATTGAGCGTCAATCCGCGCCTCGGACAGCTTGACAACGGTTCCGGGATCGACCGCCAGACGCCCGGAAAGCCGCGGCCGGATGCTGGTGCCGGCTTGCTCCAATTCGCTTCCCAATGTTGTCCCCGTGTCGACGAACGTGGTGTCATTCGCGTTGATCCGAGCCACCAACTCGAAGCGCCCCGTCCCGGCTTCGGCCCGGTAGACACGGCGTGCCGTATACGGATCCTCGGTGGTCAGTCGCGGCAGATTGGACAACGTCACCGCGCCCGTGTCCTCGGTCACTTCCACGCGTCTGGTCGCATTCGAGGGAGGCCCCTCGTTGCCGTCCTCGTCAACATAAACCAACTTGTACTCGTACGAGCCCGGCTCCAGCGTCCCCCCCTCGGTCGCCTCCAGCACGACCGTCGCCACCGGCGGCGCCTTCTGTTCCAGGATCGGCCCGCCCGGCCGACCTTGAATGGCCAAGTTTTCCGAAACGATATGCGTGATATCCGTATCATCCCACCGCGTTGATTTGGTCACCGTCTCGATCTCCCGCCCGGCGGGGGTCGCGACACGGATGAACAACCCGTTCAGGCTATTCTCCACGAGCGTGTTACCGTGGATCTCCGGCCCCACTCGCGAATAGTCGGAGGTGAATGGGATGGCCTGGAACTTGGGCGAGTGGAAATTGTCCTCCTCAAAGCTATTTGGAGTAGCCGACATCGCCATGTCGGAACTCATGCTGATCGTGTTGAACGTCAGTGTCGGACGCTCATCGACCATTTGCAGGGGCGCCACCGCCTGTTCCCGGCCATCAATCACCACCTCGCCACCGCCGTACGTCATGTCGGCATGGTTCACGTAGTTGAGGAAGATCCCGTCCTGCCCGAGCACCCTGCGGTTGGAATCCGAAAGGTCCAGGTCGCCGCGGAACACGATCCCGCCCCAGTCGCCCCGCGCGGGCTCGGGAGGAGACTGTTGAGGATTGAAATCCAATCCGACCGCGTCGTTGTGCAACGACGTGAAGTGGACGCTGCCACCGATCGGCTGCCCGAACTCGTCCACCGTCACCTCGCCCTGATCGTCGATGAGCCGGGGGGTTCCCATGACCTGGAGCGCCCCACCGCTTCGGTCCAGCGTCTGGGACGAACTGCCGACCCCAATTCGCGCGCGCCGCAGCTTCAAAATCGCATTGGCGTCAATCATCACGGTGACATCCTTGGGCACATTGAGCCTGGCACCGTCCTGCAACGCCGCTCCGCCGACCCCACTGAAACCAATCTGATAGGCCACGTTGTCCCCCAGGGTCGTGATATCGCCATCTTCACCCGGATTGCCCGTCAGACGGATAATGTCATACGGATCCGCCGCGTCCAAGGCCGAGGGAATATAGCCGAACGGGTTGGCCAGCGAACCGTCGCCCGTCTCGACGCCACCGGCGTTGGCATTCGCCTTGTCCACGAAAATCGTACGAGGCTCGTCGGATGCCGTGCCATCGCTCGGCGCCGCCGCCCGGAACCAGAAGTTGTGGACGCCGCCCGGCGTGCCGTCGGCGTTCCCATCCAACACCGTGCCCGTGGCATCCACGATCGTATTGTCGCCGCCCGGGCGGAAATTCAATCGCAACCGGTAGTTGCCCTCGCTGTGCCCCTCTTTACCGGTGTCCTCCACCTTCGGATCGTAGTCCCAGTTGCCGCTGGCCGAAACACCAACGAAATACGTTCCCGGTTCAAGAGAAAGCTCGATGCGCGAATCACTATTGAAGTAATCGTCATTGCGGGCAATCAACTCGTGAGTGCCGTCCCGATTCTCCTTATACAGGTTCAGCACCGTGTCAAGCTGGCTCGGCGTGCTCAACCGTTGAGCCTGCGTTTCCACGGTGAACACGCCCGCATCGGTGAGATCGAACCGGTACAGGTCAATGTCGTTGCTTTCGGGACGATGCAGATGCTGGCCGTGCACGATGTCGTGGTCGCCGGGAAACACCGGCTCGGCCCCCTGGTCGAAATCACCGCCTTCAGCAGAACCTTGGATCGTCAGCGGGGGCAGGTCGTAGGTGTGCAGTTCTCCCAGCAAGTGTCCGATCTCGTGCATGGCCGTCTGGAACCAAGGACCACCAAATCGATCGTCTCCCGGATCCTGGAAATCGGCCGCGTCCATGATGGCCATCCCACCGCCGGCAATGCCCGTCACGCCACCGGGCCCGGTCGGCACGTCGGGCGCCAGCGCCCTCAAGTCGCCGGTCACGATCGTGAAGCCACTGTTCTCCGACTCGATGAAGTTGACACCAAGGTAGTTGGCGTAAAGGTCAAAGATCTCGCGGGCGCGTTGTTTCTCCCGCTCGGTGATGGCGTTGTGCAACACATTGCCGCGCGGATCAAATCCGTACTCGTCCTTGAAGTTGTAGTAATACGTCTCAATGCCGGGGGAACTGTCCGCCACGCTGGCGTCCGGATTCCCCAGTGAATCGCCCAGCATCAGGTGGGACTCGATCCAATCGATGTCCCGATGTCCCGGTTCGTCATTGCCGCCGGGGTAGTCGAGCGGGAACAGGGGCGCTTGGATCTCCGATGACAACACGACGCCGCCACTCCTCACACCCGAACCGGCCAGGTCCATCGCCGTGGAAAAACTGGAACCCGGATCCACGGACACCGGAACTTCGGTGGGCGCCTCGGGTAACGGTTCGTCCGTGCCAATGCGCAACCGGTAGGTTCCCGCCGTCACCAGCTCTTCTATCGGGTCGCTGAACGTCAAAACCGCCATGTCGGTGTCCGCGTTGTACTCCACCGAATCCGGGAGAATGACCTCGTCGTCCGCGTTGTTGACCGTCTCGCCCGTGTAAATCAACCGATAAAAGTCCGGGGTCTCGGCCGTCACTGGATCGAGATCATCGTTATTGAAGTAGACGTGAATGACATCTCGCTGTTGATCCAAATTGCCGTCCGCGTCGCGGGTCACCGGCTGGGGAACCACGGCCTCGATCTGAGCCCCCAGGTCCAGGTTGAACGTCATCTGGAAACTACCGCCGTCCTCGAACGCTTCGCCGTCGGTGTTGGTCAACGGAGTGGGGCCTCCACCCAGCACCTCGACCATGTAGATATCGTCCGGAAGATGGTCCTTGAACCGCATGACGACTTCACGCAGCGTATCGCCCTGATCAAGGTAACCTGGCTCCACTCGTACATCACTGGCCCCGGTCAGCACGATCGGGGAATAGTTAATCGGGAGATCGCCCACCAGCGTGTCCCCCTGCCCGGATCGGATTGAAGCGGTTACCAACTCGCCAGCTTCCGGGTCGGTGTTGAGCGTGTCGATCAATTGCTGAGCGGTTGTGGGGGTGGTCTCGTTGGAGTTGAGCGTCACGGCAATCGTCTTGCCGCTGGTCTCGATCTCCGGCAACGTGTCCTCGCCCAAATCCTCTTGCGTGACATTCACCACGATTCCATTGCCGCCCATGCCCGGCTCGTCAGCCACCACTTGAATCTCCAAACCCATGATGGCGGCGTTGAAGTCCGAAATGGCGGAGGCGTTGTCGGCGGGAGGCATCGTGATGGGCGAATACGTCACCTCCGGCGTGGCAATGTCCACGTCACGCCGGCCACTGCGCACCCGCGCGGTCACCAACTGACTGGCCGCCTCATCGGCGTTGATCGCACTCACCAAATCCCTGGCTTGCGTCTCGTTGTCGAAGGTGCTATTGAGCGTGGCTTGGATTTGGTCCCCCTGCACCTCAATCTGGGGCTCGCGACTCTCCTCGCCCAATTCGGCCTTGTCCACCACGATCTGGACCAGACTGCCAGCCTGCCCGCGCGCCACCGCCTCGAACTCGACCGTTACATGATCCGCGATTAGCCCCTCCGAGGTGACCTGGCCGGCCGTCCCGAAGTCTGAAAAGACAGAGCTTCCCTCGAACTCCCCGTCCAAACCGCTGCGCGTGATCTGGATGCTGTCCCAGGCGGACGGATTCGCCTCGTCGGTGGGCAACGACGCCGGATCAATGCGAGCCTCGGAATTGAACAGGAACCGGAGCTCCCGCGGCGCCGTCTCGCGGGTTTGCCCTTCGGCCAGTAGCTCCCCCACGTTGGGCTGAATCCCCACCAATTGAGGGCCGGCCGCCAACAGTTGGCGTTCCTCCAAGGTCTCCATCCGCAAGCCGCGCTCACCGCGACGCTTCGCCCGCAGACTCGAACTACGCCGTTTGGTCCACAACTTCCTCAACTTATGCGATCGCCGGATGGCCATATACCAACCCCTACACAAACGCCCACACTCTGATTCCACGGAGAGTATTCGGAGATCTCGTTAACTGCTGGCAACAAGCCACATTCCCCAGCTCTCCACGCCCCCTCGCCACTCAACACGCCCCTCGCAATTACGGCAAGAAGCCAGGCCGGGGCGAAAAGTAGGGAGCATGGAAAAAACAGGGAATCTCCGTCCGTTAAACACAACGCATAAGTTGGATTGTAATTGCTGGCAAACCTATTGCAATGAAAATGCAATATGGACGGAAAATGCGGCGGCCTTTTTCGGCACCTCGAAGGGCCAATATGGGGGGGTCGATGCGGACCGATAAGAATTGGCTGCTGGGCGGTGACTGTCTGTTATCTCGTTTTGTTCCGCGAGCAGGACGATTGCAACGTAGCCGCCTGCGGGCTTGAACCGATGATCCGCGCTTCTCCAGGTCCCACCCGGCAACGTCTCGAATTCCGAGCTGCTGGGAGAGGGTGTTTTCCTCGCCCCAGGGTAGGGGGAAGCCATGCTAGAACGCGGCGCTCGGCACTGCTACAATGGGCGCCTTCGATAACGTTCGTGTCGCGGGCGGTGAGTAAACCCTAACGTTGCA
>JBNJEM010000067.1:0-19891 GCA_051745935.1 Planctomycetota bacterium | reverse complement strand
GACTTTCTCCGCCGCGAGTCCGACCAACGGGAGGACGGCTTGCGTCGGGCAACGTTCCACCCGGAAAAATCCAACCGCCTGAAATATACCGGTCGCGGATGACTTTCTCCGCCGCGAGTCCGACCAACGGGAGGACGGCTTGCGTCGGGCAACGTTCCACCCGGAAAAATCCAACCGCCTGAAATATATTCCGCTGGTCTTCGTTGCCACAAAACAGAAACAACTGAACGACAAGACTTCCATGCGCGACCAGCGCCTTCGACCTTGCGGAGCATTCCCCGTGAAGGACTTGTGGGTGTTTACCAGACGCGACGGCTGGAAGGAGATGCACGATGACCGTTGTTCCCAAATTCCTTGCCACTGGCATTGGTAGTATGCCTTTTGATGACGCCGATCAGGCCGTTGAGGTATCA
Source organism: Planctomycetota bacterium (assembly GCA_051745935.1). Classification (GTDB taxonomy): domain Bacteria; phylum Planctomycetota; class Planctomycetia; order Pirellulales; family Pirellulaceae; genus JBNJEM01. The sequence goes on along the minus strand of JBNJEM010000067.1, from coordinate 19,478 downwards.
CTGTCACGGCTAACTCAAGCTCCCTTATGGCCGCAGCTTCCCAAGCGGGGCCTGAACGAACAAATGGAAGTGCAATACGCCCAGGGAATGCCTTGCGTGGTTGTCGATCGGGATGAGGGGCGGGCGTACTTTGACACGTCTGGCGACTATTCCGAATTGTTCGGTGAGTTTTATGAGACGTACGTGGAGGCAATGGATCCGGATGAGGGGAGCGGCGATTGCTCCAGCATGGCGATTCCCGAGGATTACGCGGCTGGCCTGTATGCGTTGGAGCGTCGCTTGAAAAACCAGGATGGCAAGCTTCCTTTTGTCAAGGTGCAAACCACCGGCCCTTGCACCGTGGCGCTAAGCATCACGGATGAAAACAAGCGGGCGATTTACTACAACGAGGAATTCCGGGATGTGGTTGTCAAGTCCCTGGCCATGCAAAGCCGGTGGCAAATCCAGAAGTTCCGCCCCTATGCGGAACAGGTCATTTGTTTTATCGACGAGCCGATCCTGGCTGGTTTCGGCAGTTCCACCTATGTGTCGGTCCACCGCGAGGACGTGGTGGCCCATATCAACGAACTGGTCGAAGCGATCCACGCCGACAACGCATTGGCAGGGATCCATTGCTGTGGCAATACCGAATGGGCCGTCCCGATCGACTCGGGCGCGGACATCGTCAACTTCGATGCGTTCGAGTTTGGCGAGACAATCGCGATGTATCCTGATTCGGTGAAGTCATTGTTTGCACGCGGCGGCTATCTGGCATGGGGCGTCGTGCCCACGTCGGTGGCGATTCGAGAACAGACGGTGGAGGACCTCGAGAAGACGCTCGAAGAAGGCATGGACCGCCTGGCATCCACGGGGATGGAAAAAGGTGAAATCGTCGATCGCGCAATCCTCACGCCCTCCTGCGGGACGGGATCCATGCAACCGGATGATGCCCGGCGGGTGTTTCAGCTGACACAGGCGTTGTCGCGGAGGATGCGCGAGAAATATGCGTGAATGGAACGTTTGAGCCGCTTGGCGGCGACGCGCGCCGACCATTCCAGGCTGACCTCGGTTATCAGCGAACCTGGCCCAGTTTCGCCGCATCGGCAGCGCTAGGGCTAGAAAGATCGATCTGTGCCTCGTGGCTAGGAAGCCACGACAAAACCATTCGGGTTTCCCGCCATCGGAGGGGCTTTGGGATCGGAAGCCTAGTTGGGTGATGGGCTGTAAAGAGTGACACGTGAACGGAAAACACGGTTCGCGGTCGGTCCTGTGACTTCCTGGTACTTTGGTTGACGTGTGGTTTGAATCGTGAAACTTGCAGTAACTGGTAAAGGCGGCGTCGGAAAAACGACTTTGGCGGGGGCAATGGCCATGCTGCTGGCGCGGCAGGGTACCACGGTCCTCGCGTTGGACGCCGACCCCGACGCAAACTTGGCGTCGGCGTTGGGCATGCCGGCTGAAATGCGGCGCGGCATTGTACCGATTGCCGAGCATCGGGCCATGATCGAGGAACGCACGGGGGCCAAGGTGCGGCAATACGGCCAGATTTTCAAGCTCAACCCGGAAGTTTCGGACCTGGCGGACCGGTATGCCTTGAAATACAATGACGTCGCCCTATTGGTGCTCGGCGCGATCGAGAGCGGTGGGAGTGGGTGTGCGTGCCCGGAAAACGTAATTGCCAGTTCGCTTATCGCGGATTTGGTTCTTTACAAAAACGAATCACTCATTATCGACATGGAAGCAGGTCTGGAGCATTTGGGGCGCGCAACCGCCCGCCGCGTGGACGGCATGATTATCGTGGTCGAACCGGGGCAACGGTCCATTGATTCGGCGTACCGGATTATTCGCATGGCGGGTGAGATTGGCGTGACCAATATCAAGGTCGTGGGAAACAAGGTGGCCGATGCCCGGGATGAACAATTCATTGGCTCCGCTTTCCCTGACGGCGGACTTATCGGGATGATTCCCTACGACGATGGGTTTCGTCGCGCGGACCGCGACCATCGTTCGGTCCTCGATCACATCGGCGACGAACAGGTAGCCAGGCTCGGCTCGATTGTCGAGCACCTTGCTGGAGGGTTTCGTCCCGATGCCGGGCAAGTGTGATGCAGTATTTGGAGCGGAGGTGACGCCCTGCTTCCCAAGCCTCCGTGGCGGGGATGCTCTAGCACGCTGGCGTCGTTTCTGTCGTGGCGAAGGATGACGTTGTGTTGTAACTGTTTGGCCGCTTGGCGGACATCGGGCTTTCCAGCCCGGCGCCCGTGACCCCCCCGAACCACGGTAAACTTCTTGAGAGAGCCATGGCAAGACGGTTCGGATTTCCCGCCGTCCAAGGCGCTTTGGACGTGGAAACTAGGTTTTCTTTCCGGCTGTAAGACAACGCGTCGGCCTGTAAAGGCCGATGCGGTTTGTCGCCGAGGCGTTAAAATCGTTGTGCTGTTTTGATTCGTAGGGGACCTTGCAAGCGAGATGTCTGTCGCATGTCATATTTGATCGCGGTGACGGGAAAAGGGGGGACCGGGAAAACCACGGTCGCGGCGTTGGTGGTTCGACAGCTGATTGCCCGCCAGTGCACGCCGGCGTTGGCGGTGGATGCCGATCCCAATACGTGTCTCGACGCGGCGCTGGGGGTAAAGGCGGAGTGCACGATCGGAGGTCTCCGGGAAGAAGCCAGGCAAATTGCCGGCAAAGGGATGTCGACGGGAGTCTCCAAGCAACGGTTATTGGAACTCAAAATCGCGGAAGCGCTGGTGGAAGGGGATGGTTTTGATCTCATTGCCATGGGCCGTTCCGAGGGGCCCGGGTGTTATTGTTACGCGAACAACGTGTTGAAGGCCTCGCTCAACCAGTTGTCCGCCTACTACCCGTATGTCGTTTTGGACAACGAGGCGGGACTGGAGAATCTGTCTCGTCGCCTCGTGCCAAAAGTGAACTTGATGGTCATGGTCACCGACCCGTCCAAGCGGGGGATTGAAACCCTCCGACGCCTTTGGGCGTTGACCGGTGAGATGGAAATCGCATACGACGAATTGGTCATCGTCGCGAACAGGCTCAGGAGCGTGGAGGCCGGGAAGGATATCGAACAGGCCCTGGCTCCTGATTTCGGCGAGTTCGCATTTCTTGGGTTGCCCGATGACGTGGCGGTGGCCGAAAAGGCTGAACGCGGCGAGCCGGTGATCGCATTGCCAAGGGACAATCCTGTGGTGGCCGGAATAGACACCATGATCGAAAACCACGTTCCAGCGACTGCTGTTCGGAGCGAGTGATGGCGGTTCCCGCGACGGGCGGTCGGTTAGCGCGCCTCGCGGTAATTGCTAATACGAGCCAGCGACGATTGAGAGGCTGTAAGATACGCCAACACGATCGGAAAGGGGGGGTATGCCGAGGCGATGTATCCCGTGTTTGTCATCCTGGGCGGTTGTGTTGGGCGCGATTGATTTGTCCGTAAGGGAGTTGATGCGCGTTTGATTTAAACGAATGGCGTTCACTTCAAGCCGAGTCACTTTTTCCCGCAACCGAGTAATGGCAAAGGAATGGGAGTACATGTCAGCCGAGAATCAACGAGACGTCCACGATTGTGTATCGGATGAAGCTTCGGCCCTGACTCTGGCGAAGGCGGAGCGGGACGATGTTTCGACGGTCTTTTCCCGGACGCGGTCGCAGGGCCGGCGGTGTGGGTTTGGAACGTCGGGCGCGTGCTGCAGAATCTGCCATATGGGACCGTGCCGGATCACCAAAAAGTCGCCAACGGGCATATGCGGGGCGGATGCCGACACCATTGTGGCTCGCAATTTCCTGCGGGAGGTTGCCGGCGGTGCCGCCGCCCATTCGGATCATGGCCGTCATCTGGTGTTGTTGCTCAAGAAAGTCGCCGAGGGCCAGGGGGGGGACTACCACATTCGCGATGAAGCGGCGTTGCGCCGCGCGGCCCGACAATTCGAAGTAGAGGAGTCGGGCCGAGAGAAGGAAGAGGTTGCTCGCGATTTAGCCGATCGCTTGCTGGGGGAATTCTCCAGCCAGGAACAGCCTCTGGAGACGGTACGGCTGGCCCCCGTCAAACAACAAGCCCGTTGGCGCAATCGCGGCGTGACCCCGCTGGGGATCGACCGCGTGATCGTGGAGTCCATGCACCGCACGCACATCGGCGTGGACCACGACTATCGCAGCATCTTGCTGCAGGCCTTCCGCACGGCGCTGGCCGATGGCTGGGGTGGATCCCGGATTGCTTCGCTGGTCTCGGACATCCTCTTTGGCACGCCGGTGCCGGTGCGAGGCAAGGCGAATCTCGGGGTACTGGGGGCCGATACCGTCAACTTGGTTGTCCATGGTCACGAGCCGGAACTTTCGGACATGCTGGCGATTGCCTCGCAAGCTCCGGATGTGAAGCGATACGCGCGGCAGGCCGGCGCGGCGGGAGTCACGCTCGCGGGCATCTGTTGCACGGCCAATGAGATTCTCATGCGGCACGGGATTCCACTGGCCGGAAATTTTCTCCAGCAGGAGCTGGCAGTGGTCACCGGCGCGGTGGAAATGATGCTCGTTGACGTGCAGTGCTGCATGCCCAGTTTGCCGGAGGTGGCCGCCGCCTACCACACTGAGATTGTTTCCACCAGTGAGATCGCCAAGACCCCCGGCGCGACTCACATGCCGTTCGCGGAGTCCGATGCCATGGAGTCGGCCAAGGCACTTCTCTTCCGGGCCATCGACAATTACAAGAATCGCGACCCCAAGAAGGTGGCCATTCCCGACGAACGGAAACCGCTGGTGGCGGGGTTCAGCGTCGAATCGATCAAGTACATGTTGGGGGGGACCTTCCGCGCTTCGTTCCGGCCGCTCAACGATGCCATTATTCAGAATCGGGTCAAGGGCGTGGTCGGCATCGTGGGCTGCAATAATCCACATACGAAGCTGGACGACTACATTAACGGTTTGACTCGCGAATTGATTCAACAAAACGTATTGGTGCTCAAAACAGGCTGTGCGGCCATTTCCTCGGCCAAGCAAGGGATGCTCACCCCGGAGGCGGCCTTGGAGATTGCTGGTCCCGGTCTCAGGGAAGTCTGCGAAACCGTGGGAATCCCACCGGTGCTGCATATGGGAAGCTGCGTGGACAACTCCCGCATTCTGGAAGCGGCCACGGAGATCGTCTTGGAGGGAGGGCTTGGCGACGACATTTCGCAAGTCCCCGCCGTCGGCGTCGCGCCGGAATGGATGAGCGAGAAGGCCGTGGCCATTGGATGCTACTTTGTCGCTTCGGGAATCGACGTCATCCTGGGGCACCCCTTCCATGTTTCCGGGTCCGAGAACGTGCGGCGGTTCTTGAATGAAGAGACGCAAGAACTGTTCGGGGCCTCGTTTCACGACTGCGATGACGTGGAGCGGGCGACCACGTTGATCCTGCGGCGACTCGATGACGCACGCGAGAAGCTGAGCATTAACAAGAAGGCGGAACGCAAGTTGTATGATATGAAAGACAGGAGGGAACTCGTTGTCTAGGCACATTTGCGGAAATGCGATCGACGGCGCCGTGGAATGGGTGGCGCTCGCCGAGTCCAAACTTGACGAGGTGGTGGCGGCATGTGGAGAGAATGCTCCAGTCCGCTTTCCGGGAACGGCGTACTACCTTCCGATCATCTATTCCTTCACCGGCGAGAAGATCGAAGTGCTGGGGGATTTGCGCAAGGCACTCCATCGCGCCAAATCCCTGTTGCCCTCCCCGCCGTCGGACGAAGTCTGGTTGCCCTACTTGGGAAACGCGCTCGACGCCGGCGTGGCCGCCCTCTTTGCCTGCGAAATCATCGAGGCCTGCAAGTATGTTGTCGGGCCCGACCCGGTCAACGGCATTTGGCTGGGCGCGGCCAACGATGTGATCATGCGGGAACGCGGCATCGAGTTCGTCGATGGCACGGCGCCCGGGTTCGCGGCGGTCACGGGAGCGGCGCCGAGCAATGAAATCGCGGTGTCGATCGCCAGGCAGTTGCAGCAAAAGAACCTGTATGTCTTCATGGGCGGCTCGACCGATGGCCGGCAATTCGCCGAGCAACTGGATGAAGAGGGCGTCCAGCTTGGCTGGGAGACGCGGTTGGTCCCCTTTGGCAGCGATGTGTCCTCGCTGGTCTACGCGCTGGGGTTCGCCAGCCGCGCGGCCCTGTCGTTTGGAGGCGTGAAGCCCGGGGATTTCGCCGCGAATCTGCGGTATAACAAGAATCGGATTTTCGCCTTTGTATTGGCTCTGGGAACCGTGACCCCGGATAAGTATGCCGTGGCCGCCGGGGCGATCAACTACGGTTTTCCCGTCATCGCCGATACCGATATCCCGCAAATCCTTCCCACCGGCGTCTGCACGTACGAGCACGTCGTTTCCAATGTGCCGTACGAATCAATGGTTGAGCGGGCGTTGGAAGTGCGCGGCTGCAAGGTAAAGATCGACACCGTCCCGATTCCGGTCCCCTACGGGGCGGCGTTTGAAGGAGAGCGGATTCGAAAAGCGGACGTGCACGCCGAGTTTGGCGGCAACAAGACAACCGCCTTCGAGTTTGTCACCAGCGTGGAACTCGAGCAAATCGAGGACGGTGAGATCGAGATTATCGGGCCGGACATCGATACGGTTGAACCTGGGACGGCGCTCCCTCTGGGGATCTGGGTCGAGGTGGCGGGCCGGAAAATGCAGCCGGATTTCGAACCGATTCTCGAGCGGCAAATCCACCATCTTGTTAACGGCGCCGAAGGGATCTGGCATATGGGCCAACGGGATATCGTCTGGACCCGCGTCTCCAAGGACGGATTTGCCAAAGGCCTACGCCTGCGTCACTATGGCGAGATCCTCCATGCCAAATTCCTGTCGGAGTTTCCCGCGATCGTGGACAAGGTCCGCGTGACGCTAATAACCGATGCCGGCGAGGCTGAGCGGCGGGTAGGACTTGCCAGAAAAATATACGACGAACGAAACCGCCGGCTGGAAAGCATGACCGATGCGTCGGTCGACACGTTTTACTCCTGCCTGCTGTGCCAGTCCTTCGCCCCGGACCATGTCTGCATTATTACGCCGGAGCGGTTGGGGCTCTGTGGCGCGTACAACTGGCTCGACGGCAAGGCGGCCTACGAAATTGACGAGACCGGCCCGAACCAACCGGTGAAAAAGGGGGAATGCCTCGATCCAGTGAAAGGGATCTGGCAAGGCGTGAACGATTATGTTTACCCGAACAGCCATAAGACGGTGGATGCCTTCTGCGCCTACTCGATCATGGACAGACCCATGACCAGCTGCGGGTGTTTTGAGTGCATCTGTGCGTACGTGCCGGAGTGTAACGGGATAATGGTCGTGAACCGGGAATTCCAGGGAGACACGCCCGTCGGCATGACTTTTTCCTCCTTGGCTGGCGCCGTGGGTGGAGGCCAGCAAACTCCCGGCTTCATGGGCGTGGGAAAAATGTTCCTTTCCTCGCGCAAGTTCCTTTATGCCGAGGGGGGCCACAAGCGGCTAGTCTGGATGCCTCGCGAACTGAAAGAAATGCTCGCGCAGGATCTGAACCGCCGCTTCGAGGAGCAGGAGGCTCCAAATCTGTTGGACAAAATCGCTGACGAAACGGTCGCGACGGATGCTCATGAGGTGCGCCGGTACCTCGAGAAAGTGGGCCACCCAGCCATCGAGATGGAAGATATGAGCACCTTCGCGGAAGAATACAATAAAGAGGAAACGGCGTCGACGGAGGCGACAAGCGAACCGTCCATGCCGGTCGCGGATGACTTTCTCCGCCGCGAGTCCGACCCACGGGAGGACGGCTTGCGTCGGGCAGCTTTCCATCCGGAAGAATCCAACCGCCTGAAATATACTCGCTCCGAAGAGGTTCCGGAACAAGCTGGTGAGATGACCTCGCCGCCAGCGGAGCAAGAACAGGTCGGGATGTCCGACCAGACGATCGCGCGGATCAAGGAAGAGGTGGTTCAAGAGGTGATGGCCCGTTTGGCAAGTGCCCTGCCAAAGGATTTAATGGAAACCGTCACCCAGCAGCTCGCCACCACGGGGACGGAGGCAGCCGCGGCCGATTCTCCCGCGGCCGGTCGGGAAGAGGAAGACGTGCGGGCTCGCCGGCCATCCCCCAAGGCGTCCGATCGGATTGCCGCCATTGAATCGTTCCCGGTGCCCAAGGATTCTTGCGAAGTTCCGATTTGGAAGGTCACGCTGGGGGCGACCCCGGAGCAGGGCGGCACGCGGTCGCATACCCTGACGATCGGTGGCCAGACATGCATGCCTTTCCATCTGTGGGAAGGTACCATGCCTCATCCGCCACTGGTTGCCATGGAAGTGTTCGACGCGGTCAATGACAAGTATCCGCCGGTCCTCCGGCGTGTTTACGGCAAGGATTTGAACGATCCCGCGGCCATGGCCAAACGGTGCGTGGAAACATACGGCGCGGACCTCATCAGCGTTCGCCTTGAAGGCACTCACCCCGAAAAGGGCGGCCGTTCACCGGAACAAGCTGTTGAAGTGGTTAAGGCCGTCCTTGATGCGGTTGGTGTACCGCTTATCATCACGGGGCACAACCATTACGAGAAGAACAACGAAGTGATGAAAGCCGTGGCGCAGGGCTGCGGCGGCGAAAACCTGCTTCTGAACTGGATCGAGCAGGACAATTATCGCACCATCGCCGGAGCCGCGTTGGCCTACGGTCACTCCGTTGTTGCTCAAAGCCCGATCGACGTGAACATCGCCAAGCAGATGAATATTCTGTTGAGCAACATGGATGTTCAGACCGGCCGGATCGTGATGGACCCGATGACCGGCGCCATGGGTTACGGGATCGAGTATACCTATTCAGTCATGGAACGTATCCGGCTCACCGCGTTGGCTGGGGACAAGATGCTCGCCGGGCCCATGATCCTGTCCCCTGGCCAGGAATGTGCCAAAATCAAGGAAATGAAGGCCCCTGAACGGGATTTTCCCGCCTGGGGGAATCTGGATAAGCGGGCGGTCGCCTGGGAATTGGCCACGGCCACCAGCATGCTGTATGCCGGCGCGGATATCTTGATCCTCTACCATCCCGAGGTGGTTCGCCGGACACGCAAGACCATCGATCAATTGATGGATCGGTAAGCGGCTCGCCTCCCGGGGCGTTTTCCTGAATCCGACAACAATCAAGCGAAGGGGCGGCCAACGGGAAATATGCCCGACCCTGTGGAGTTGCCCTTTCGGCCGAACATTTGAGAAATATACCGGTCGCGGATGACTTTCTCCGCCGCGAGTCCGACCAACGGGAGGACGGCTTGCGTCGGGCAGCTTTCCACCCGGACAAATCCAACCGCCTGAAATATAAAGAGAAACGAATATGGCGCTGACAGGACTGCAAATCCAAAAGCTGCTTCCCAGGACCAATTGCAAGGAGTGCGGCTCCAACACGTGCATGGCATTTGCCATGAAACTGGCCGCCAAAAAAGCGGACCTGTCGCAGTGTCCATATGCTTCCGACGAGGCCAAAGAGGTTCTGGGAGCGGCCAGTGAACCGCCGGTGAAGGGCATCGAATTGGGGGGGGACAACCGAAAGGTTAAGCTGGGCGAGGAAACGGTCCTTTACCGGCATGAGAAAACCTTTGTCAGTCAAACCGCGCTGGCGGTCAACGTGAACGACACCGATGACGACGCGCGGGTTGATGCCACGCTGGAGCAGGTGCGCGATTATTCACTGGAACGAGTCGGCGAAACGCTGACCATTGACATGGTCGGAGTGACCATGCGAGGCAACGATGAGGCCCGCTTTGCCGCTCTCGCAAAAAAGGCGTGGGAGACCACCGGACGCCCGTTGGTCATTCGCGCCGACCGCCTCGATGCGCTCACCCAGGCGGCGGAAGCCGTGAAAGGGTCGGGCAGCGTACTGAGCGCGGCAACGCCGGAATACGCTGATCAGTTAAAATCCGTCGCGTCCGAAAACGGGCACGCACTCGCGGTCACGGCGCCGGATCTGGATAGCCTCTCCACGGTGACCGCCAAACTTAAGAATGATGGTTTCAACGATCTTTTGCTTCAATTCCAGGCTCATTCACTGGCGGAACAATTCCAGAGCAACGCCATTGCCAGGCGAGCCGCGATCAAGGATAGTTACAAGCCGCTGGGATACCCGCCGCTTCGCTTCGTGGAATCCGGCGATGAATTGGAGGACGTGATTTCGGCGGTGACCGAGATATGCAAGTATGGGGGCATCTGCGTTTTGCCTTCTTTTGATCCGGCCCTGCTCTCTTCCTTGATGACGCTTCGACTCAACATATACACCGATCCCCAAAAGCCGATTCAGGTTGAGCCAGAGGTGTATCCGGTCGGCGAACCAGACGAGAACTCTCCGGTGTTCGTCACGACCAATTTCTCCCTCACGTACTTCATTGTCTCGGGCGAGATCGAAAACAGCGGCATCAGTGCTTGGCTCTTGGTCCCCGAATGCGAGGGCATGAGCGTGTTGACGGCCTGGGCCGCCGGAAAGTTTTCGGGCGCGTCCATCGGAAAGTTCGTCAAGAACGCGGGACTCGAAGACAAAGTAAACACGCGCGAAATCACAATCCCCGGCCATGTTGCACAAGTTTCGGGAGAATTGGAAGAAACGCTGCCGGGTTGGAAAGTGCTGGTGGGGCCACAAGAGGCCGGTGATATTGAAAGCTTCGTGACCGCGAACCTCGCCTAAAACGTGACGGTGTTCCATGACCGAGCGAATAGTCCGATCGAGCCGCCGTTTCGTTGCCAGCTTGTGGCCAAGCATTCATGCGGGCTCCTGGGTCCAGGCCGGGTAGCAGCACCCGTGAACGGCAACCGCTCTCGAAACGTCTCAACCGGGAGAGTTCTTGACATGCCGCGAGTAACATTCGAACCATCCGGTAAAAGCGTTGTAGTAACGGCGGGGATTGATTTGCTGACGGCAGCGCGGCGCGCCGGTGTTGAAATCGAAGCGGAATGTGGCGGGAAAGGAACCTGTGGAACGTGCGCCGTGCGGGTTGTGTCCGGCGAGGTGGACGCGAGTGACGGCCAGGGTCCCCTTTCCCGCGAGGACGTGGCCACTGGACACGTATTGGCCTGCAAAAGCCGCGGTCACGATACACCCGTTACCGTTGAGTGTTTGAGTGAGAGCGCGGGGGCCGTGAAGACCTCCGATACCATCCAGGGACTCTCGCTCATCGACCCGAAACGGCTTCCCGGCAGCCATGATTTGTCTCCGTTGGTTTCGAGCGTTCAGCTTGAGGTGCCCCCGGGTGAACTCGCCGGCGGCTGCTCCGATCTGGACCGGTTCACGGCGTGTCTCAAGGCGGCGACCGAGTCTGGATGCGTGGAAGTGCCCTTGCCAGTCCTACGGCGACTGGCAGTGGTCTTGCGAGAGCGGGATGGAAGGGTGACGGCAATTGTCACGCGGGAATCCACTCGTGTTAGAGTTCTGGCATGCATGGCTGGACATGTCGACACGCCCCTCTACGGCGCGGCGATCGATATTGGCACGACAACCGTTGCCGTGTTGCTCGTCTCGCTGGCCGAAGGCGGAACGGTCTCCGTTCATTCTGGATACAACCGTCAGGTGTCGTGCGGGCTCGATGTCATCAGCCGCATCAACTACGCCCGCCGCGAAGGTGGACTGAAGGAACTGCGCGAACGGGTACTGGAAACAAGTAACGAATTGATCAGCCACGCGTGCGCGGGCGCGAACATTCCTCGCGATCAAGTTGTCGCCGCGACCGTGTCGGGGAACACGACAATGATCCATCTGCTGCTGGGGCTCAATCCAGAGTACATTCGCTTGGAGCCGTATACACCGACCGTGCTCTCGGTTCCCGGCACCAGGGCCGATGAAATCGGTTTGGACCTGAATCCCTCGGCCGCGATACGGTATGCGCCATGCGTCGGCAGCTACGTGGGCGGAGACATCACGGCGGGGGTGCTCTGCACCGATCTGGTGCGTGACACGGAAGAGATTTGCCTGTTCATCGATATTGGAACCAACGGTGAATTGGTGCTGGGAAACCGTGATTTCCTGATCGCCTGTGCCTGTTCCGCGGGGCCGTCATTCGAGGGCGGTGGCATCGAGTGTGGCCGGCGCGCGGCGGAGGGGGCCATCGAACGGGTAGCGGTGAATCCTGATGTTGGCACCTGTACGGTGGAAGTCATCGGAAACACGGCGCCGCGGGGAATCTGCGGATCGGGAATGATCTCGTTGCTGGCCGGGCTACTGGATGCCGGCTGGCTCGACCAGGCGGGCAAGTTGAAGCGGGGAGCGGACTGCCCGGCGATCTCTGTCGAGGGCCGTCGAGCATACTACACCGTCGTGCCGGCGGAGCGGAGCGGAACCGGCCGTCCGCTTGTCATATCCGAGACGGATATCGAGAACATCGTGCGGTCCAAAGCCGCGATCTATTCGGCGTGCTCGCTCATGTTGAATCAAGTTGGCGTGACATTCGACGACATCGCAAGAATCTATATCGCGGGCGGCTTCGGAAGGTTCATCGATGTCGGAAAAGCGATCAGAATCGGGCTGCTTCCGGACGTGGCGCGAGAGCGTTTTCACTTTATTGGAAACGCCTCGCTCGCCGGAACGTACATGACGCTTGTTTCGCGGAAGCACAGAGAGCTGCAAGAGGAAACCACCGGGCGGATGACCTACCTGGAGCTAAACACGGATCCGAGCTATATGGACGAGTACACGGCCGCCCTTTTCCTGCCGCACACCAAAAGCGAATTGTTTCCCAGCGTGTGACCGTTCACGGGCAACAGACGCAACAGACTGATAGCCGCGAACGCCGCACTTCCGTTGCACGTCTTGAAGGAAGGCTTTTCAAGGTGAAAATGCCACGGGCTCGTTCCGTGGGCCGTTATACCGGTCGCGGATGACTTTCTCCGCCGCGAGTCCGACCAACGGGAGGACGGCTTGCGTCGGGCGGCTTTCCACCCCGAAAAATCCAACCGCCTGAAATATACCTTCCACGCGACGAAGACCAGGGCCGGTGTTTCCGCGCGAACACTTAGGCCCTTTCACCGCACTCGGTCAATTCGAAAAACGCGTCGGTGAGGGCCTTGAGTTGCGTCAAGGGGGCGTTGAGCGGCACGGCGCATTCCGGGCCGATGATCTCGAATTGAGCGTCGAGTGCCGCCGCCACTTCGTTGCGCACGTCCGCCGGCGTTCCGTAACACAGGCTCCGGGGATTGTTAACTCTATTGTTGCATAAAGACGGCGTAGGACGGGTCTCCAGGCCCGTCTTTTACAGCGCATAAATGTCTTTTTGCGGTTGTTTGAAGATCTCACATTTCGTGAGATCCGCGGACACCAGATCAAGTACGATTTCGTACTTGAAAAGACGGGCCTGGAGACCCGTCCTACATATACTGTTTGCAACGTTAGGGTTAACTCCACCGGCCAGGGCCAAACGATCGCCGACAATGCGGCGGGCTTTCGCTGCCGGAACCTTGGTGTCGATGTGAAACGCCGCCACGCCGGTCCGGCAAATGTAGTCCAACCGAGACGCCGTTCGCTACGTCTGCTCAACCCGCACCAGTTCAATCCCCTCGGCGGTGCCTAGATTGCGCGAGTACATCTTTTCCGCTGGGCTGTTCCAGTGTTCGTGGACCCCAAGGCTGTTCATCCGCTTCGAGCCGGCGGGATGGTCGGGATCGTAGAACGTACCCGAAGGCGGGTCGTGGGCCAAGGCGGCTTCATGCAGGTAATCATCCACGCCGGCGCGCCGCGGGAAGTCGTCCCATTCCGCCCGCAGGAAATCGAGGCCGACCGAATCGATGGCAACGGGGTCCTGGGAAGCCAAAAGGCTCGACGCCCAGCTCCCGTGGAAAGGCGGAGAGCTCCACTTGCGGGGCGCCTGATCGACAGGGTGTTTTCCGGGGAAGAGTCCGTCGATCAGGTAAAGAACCGTTTTGCCGCCCAAGTGCGAGTGGCCCATAAGATCGACTTGTTCCCGATAGACCGCCGTGTCTTTGGAAAAACAATTGGAGTGCATGTTATAATAGCCCCGCTGCACGGGCCAGCGGATGAGCGAGCCGAAATGGTTCTTGCCGCATAAAGTGACGCCCGCGGCGGTATGCGCTTTCAAATTCGCGAAGTTGACCAGGTAATCCGACTTCGCGATACACTCCGGCAGATGGTCGGTCTTTACGTCCCCGGGACGGCAGCTCCAGTAAAAAGGGACCGGCGAGGCCTTCACCTGGATGCGTCCGAATTTCCCCGCGTGGTCTTCGTACTTCACGTCCGGGAACGCCCGGTGCAAAATGTTGTAATACTCGTGGACCAGATAGGCCAGCGTATCGCAAACGATGATGTGTTCCTGCTTCACGCCGACCTCTTCCACCAGCTGTCGCAGCAGCGCGATGATCATGTGCGGCGCCGTATTCATGTAGTCCTCTCGCTTGACCAGCGTGTAGGACTCCGAATCCACGGCCCCTTCACGCCAAATCATGCCAACCCAGTTCGGTTTGACCACGAGCCCTTCGCCCGCCCGGTAACTCACGTTGCCCTTTCCGCGCCGGCGGTTCAAATGCCGGAAGAGCTGGTCCCAGGCCTTGGCTACCGTCGGTTCTCCGGTCAGATTACGGATCGCTTGGTCCATCATCGCGTCGACCCGGCCTTGTTTCGTCCGGCCCTCGTCGTACCAGTGCCCGTTTCCCGGTCCCTGCCAGTCGGTAACTTGCGGATCGCGCGCCCACACGACTCGTCCCGGATGGATCCCCTTGGGATCCCCGACCGGTTTAAGCGGCTCCGGTTCGCTGGCCACGGACTCCGAAGCCCCGACACCAGGCAGTCCCACGGCGCCCCCAATGGCTGCCGCGTGCTCGATGAATCGCCGGCGGTTCACTTTCTTGCGCATGAATCTATCTCCTGGAATGGCGGCTCCGGATTCAGGTGTGGCAATCCGCACGGGACGGAACCGCGTTTGTTTCGCGGTGGATTAAATGGTATCTTATTGTATTGTATCGAATGAATTCCTTCCATGAAGAAGAGGTCTCCGATGTTGCTCAACCACTGGTTTTCCAATGGGATGAACGGGATGGCCCTGACGGTCCTGGTCTTGACGTTGGGATCCGATTCGTTCGGGTCCGAAAAACAGGTGGAACGGAAGCCCCCGAACATTGTTTTCGTGTTGGCCGATGACCTGGGCTGGACGGATATCAACTGCTTTGATCCCAAGGCGCGGGGGTTTTACGAAACGCCCCACGTCGACAAGTTGGCAAGGCAGGGCATGCGGTTCACCTCCGCGTACGCCAACGCCGCGAACTGTGCCCCGACTCGGGCGGCGCTGATCAGCGGCCAGTACTATCCCCGCCAACCGATCTATCATGTCGGCAGTCCCAGCCGGGGCAAGCTGATTCCGGCGGAAAACGGCCGCTTTCTGCCTCTGGAAAAAATCACGCTCGCCGAGGCCCTGAAGCAGGGCGGCTATGCAACGGGCTTTATTGGCAAGTGGCACATTGGCGACCCGCCCCAACGCGGACCGCGACAACAGGGCTTTGACGTAAATGTCGGGGGCTATAACGCTGGAAACCCTCGCGGCTGGAAAGGGGCCTATTTTCAACCGAACAACAACCCCTATATCGACGATGCCCAGCAGGGCGAATACCTGACCGACTACTTGAGTCGAAAGGCGGTCGACTTCGTGGAGGACCACCGCGACGAGCCGTTTTACCTCCAGCTCTCCTACTATACGCCGCACTCGCCCTTTCAGGCGCCCAAATCCCGAGTGCAAAAGTATCGGGAAAAGGAAGGGCAAGGCGGGCACGACGATCCGACGTATGCCGCCATGATCGATTCGTTGGACCGAGGGGTCGGCCAACTCATGCAAACGCTCGATCAGTTGGATCTGGCCGAGAATACGATTTTCATCTTTTTCTCGGACAACGGCGGCCGTGGCGGTTACGGTTTCCTTGGCCATGCCGGCAATAACATTACCAGCAACTCGCCATTGAAAAGCGGAAAAGGCTCATTCTACGAAGGGGGAATCCGCGTGCCGTTGATCGTGCGCTGGCCTCGGGAGATAGACCCCGCGACCACATGCGACCTCCCGGTTATTGGCATCGATTTCTACCCGACACTGCTGCGCGCCGCCGGGCTTACCAAACCAAGCGGTTATGTGTTGGATGGCGTAAACCTGATGCCAGTGCTGAAAGATCCGAACGTGACACTCGACCGCGAGGCGCTCTACTGGCACTTTCCCGGCTATCCGAACGCCAAATGGCGCACTTCACCGGTCAGCGTGATCCGCGCCGGCCGCTGGAAACTCATGAAATTCTACGAGGACAACCACCTGGAATTGTACGACCTGGAGCAGGATGTGGGCGAGACGAACGATCTGGCTGAGGAACGTCCCGAGGTTCGAGAGCGACTTCGCGAACAGCTGGAAGCGTGGCTCGCCAAACACGACGCGCCCATGCCCCGCCGCCGGTGAGGCTGGGCCAAGCCAATTCCCAACGAATATGGCGAGACCTCGAAGAGTTCGATCTCTTTATACCGGTCGCGGATGACTTTCTCCGCCGCGAGTCCGACCAACGGGAGGACGGCTTGCGTCGGGCAGCGTTCCCCCCCGGAAAAATCCAACCGCCTGAAACATGGCTGTCCGAAGCGGAACAGCGGATTGGTTGTCGCAAATCGTCGTGGTACGCCGCTGTCCCACTGGTCTTCGGTTACTGGTTGTCTGGCTCCCGTTTTTCCCCCCGGACGCAAGTCGTTATTGCGATTGCTGTCAAGGCGAACTAGACCCCAGCATTGTAAAAAAGAGTGATGCCACGCGGCTTGTCCCGTGGTGATTCACGTTCTTTGCTACGTAACGCACCCGCGCCACTACATCTCACGTTCCGTTACGCCTAGTTACACCTTCTCGATAGACGGAAACTCCTTTGTTTTCAGACGGAAATCAAAATAAACGTGGAAAAATATGCAATCATAGGGTAGAGGCACATGGGCATGACCGCCGATGGGAAGCAATCACTCTGACCTGTCCCGCCGCCCGCACCCGTGCCGCTAACGGCGAGAAGTTTGGCACGCCGCGCGGCCCTGGGTCAACGTCATTTCTCCTCCGAGCCAATACACGTCAAGTGGGACACGGTTCGGAGGAACATGCGTCCGCCAGAAATGGCCGGCGTGGACCGACTGGGCTCTCCCAGCGGGTTTCTCGCGAGTTCCTCGAATTGGTCCTCGGCGGCCAGCACAAAGACCACGCCGTCGTCATCAATGCAGTACAGCCGGTCTTGGACGAGGACCGGCGAGCCTGAAAAGGAGCGCGACAGCCGCTCCTGCCAAATCCGCTCTCCATCGGACGC
The DNA here is from genome assembly GCA_051745935.1 of Planctomycetota bacterium. Taxonomy (GTDB): domain Bacteria; phylum Planctomycetota; class Planctomycetia; order Pirellulales; family Pirellulaceae; genus JBNJEM01. The sequence goes on along the minus strand of JBNJEM010000067.1, from coordinate 2,218 downwards.
CCGAACGCAACTGGCAATTCCCCGATCATAAAACAAAAACAGAAGGTCATTCCGCGCCACGGCGGTGGACACGTAAGGCGCTTGACGTGTGATCCTGTAGACTTCTTCCGGTGCATCTCCCGCGCGCACGGCAACCAAGTAGTTTCCTCCACCACCGGATCCGTTCGTTCCAAACACCAGGTCACCGACCACGATCGGCGAGCTGACGGTTCGCATCTCGAACACGTCCACGGACCAGTTGGGACGACCCGTGTTGGCATCGAGGCTGAAAATCCCATTCCCGGTGTTGTGGCAGATCAATTGGGGCGGGCCGTCTTCAGGGCGATGGATGCACGGCGTCCCGTAACAGACCCGGGTGGTGTTCAGGGGCTGTTTCCAACGCAGCCGACCGGTCTCGCGATCAAAAGCCATCATGAAGCTTTGTCCCGGCTCTTGGCCCGGATCCAGCTGCTCCGCCTGCTGGGAATTGAACAGAATCACGAAATCGCCATACAACATCGGGGAGGTTCCAAACCCATGCTGGCTTGTCCAAGGCCCCAGATCCTTGGTCCACACTTCGTTTCCCTCGTGGTCGAGCGCCTTGAATGTCAGTTGCTCCGGTGTCGACCAGGCCACGTATACTCGATCTTGATCAACGGTCGGAGTGCTGGACGCAAAGGTGTTCCGCGGGTGCAGGTGGTGCGACGTCGACTCGTACGTTCGCTGCCACGCGGTCTTTCCCGTCGTGCCGTTCAAACACAAAACATACTGCGTGGCGTCGGACGGATCAGCGCTGAGCAAGAACACTCGGTCGCCCCATACGACGGGGGATGAGTGGCCGGCGCCGGGGAGCCTCGCCTTCCACTCCGCATCAGTCTCGCCCCATCGCACCGGTATGCTTTTGGCGCTCGCGGCGGCCACGCCCGTGCCGTTAGGGCCACGAAACCGTGTCCATTCCTGGCCATGGGCCATTGAGCTCAAGGCAACAGAGAGATAACCGACAACGAGGAAACCGTTAAACCAGAGCCGCATCTTTGGGTCCTTTGTTGAATTCAATGAGTCGCGTGTTTACAGCCGGTGACAAAACCGGTATGTCTTTGGCCATTCGAAGCGGAACATCAAACGGGTTGCCGCCGACCGTCCATAATGCCCCTTGGCGTTTTTTTCGCCCGCCTTTGCCCGAGTCCGCCTATAGCGTAGCATGGCGAAAGAGACGGCGTGACCCGGTGATTCGGTAATTCGGTGTTTCCGCCGGTTTTGGATCGTGGAAAGGGACCACTCGATAATAGTGCCCCGCGACGCCGTTTTTCGTTTGACCGTGGGCCTGGCCACAAGAGGGGTTATTGAGGAGCTTTCATGCGTGAGAGCAACCTGGAAGGAAAAGTCGCCATCATCACGGGGGCGGGTCGAGGGATCGGTCGGAGTATCGCCCATGCGCTGGCGGGGAAAGGCGTCCGTGTGGCCCTGGCCGCGCGGTCGGCCGAGGAACTGGAGCGTGTGCGAGAAGAGATAGAGGCGGCGGGGGGCCGGGCGTCTTGTTTTCCCGCGGATATCAGCGATGAACAGCAAGCGGTGGCCCTGGTGCAAAACACGGTGGACCGTTACCGCAGGTTGGATATCTTGGTCAACAACGCGGGGACTGGGGCATTCGGGCCCCTTGCCGAAACAACGACGGAGCAGTGGGATCACCTCATGCGGGTGAACGCCCGGGGACCGTTCATTCTCTGTCGTGAAGCGATTCCGCATCTCCGCGAGCAGGAAAGATCCTATATCGTCAATATCAGCTCCGTGGTGGGCGTCAAAGGGTACGAAAACCAGTCCGCTTATTCGGCATCCAAGCACGCCCTCATGGGCATGACCAAGGCCTTGGCCAGAGAGGTGCGGGAGCAGGGGATCCGGATCCACGCGATCTGCCCAGGCGGCGTGGACACGCGGCTGGTAACCCGTGCGCGTCCGGATCTGGACCCCTCGGTTTTGATGCAAGCCGAGGAAATCGCCGACGCGGTGCTCTTCCTGGTAACCCGGGACGGTAACGCGGTGATTGACGAGATCCACCTGCGCCGAGAATCATCCACTCCCTGGGCGTAGTCGCGATTCCCGCTTTCTCAAAAATCGCATAAAGCGCTCGGCACGGCTACACTCCGCGACGTCATGGCTGAAGGGGTACGGTGGCAGGAATGTTCTGCGCGGCTACTGTAAACACTACGGAGTCGATTGGCGATGTGCCGCAGTTGAATTG
>JBNJEM010000066.1:0-19937 GCA_051745935.1 Planctomycetota bacterium | reverse complement strand
GGGGTCGTGGCGGGGTGTTCCGGCGGTTCGTCTCGGGAAAGGATTCCCGAGCTACGGGCGGGGGTCGTGGCGGGGTGTTCCGGCGGTTCGTCTCGGGAAGGGATTCCCGAGCTACGGGCGAGGGTCGTGGCGGGGCATTCCGGCGGTTCGTCTCGGGAAGGGATTCCCGAGCTACGGCGGACGCTCCGGTAGCCCGGGGAGCACCGCCGCCATGGGCGAACACGAGTGGCGGTGTGACGCCTGTGGGCAGACGTACGTGTACTTCAACTCCTGTGGCAACCGGCATTGCCCCGCGTGCCGGGAGGCGTATCGGCAGCAGTGGGCTCAAAAGCTGGAGCAGGATCTGCCGCCAATCCCCTATCACCACCTGATGCTCACGCTGCCGCGTCCGCTCACCCGCGTGGTGATGGCCCATGGCGACGCGTTCTATTCTCTATTCTCCACTGATGCAGATCGGTGGGCGCTCGATTCTCACCGTGGGCGAGCGGTTGCTCGCCGCCCAGCTCGGCGCCCTCTGCGTTGCTGTACATCGCCCGTTTAACCGCGAGGCCAGAGTCCGCTCGGAAACGGGCCGGGTATGCAAATCGCGCGGTGGCTTGACACCGAGGCGGATTTTGGTGATTCTGTCTGCGAGATCCACGCTGGCGACATCGACGCCGCGGCAACTCGTAACGCGCAAGAAAGCCTTAGGGCCTGGAACCGTCGCCCAACGGGGCACGTTCAGGGGTATTGTTCGGAGTGGGATGTGCCCCCCCGATTCAGCGGCCGTCAGCGGACCCTTTGATCATCCAATGCCATGACAGATCCTTCGGGCGAAAACGTCGCGCAATTGCTCCACCAAATGGCTCAACAGCGGCCATCGCGGATGGCTATCGCCGAACCACTGGGACGCGATCGCGATGGAAAACGCCAGTATCGCCAAATCACGTTTCGTGAATTGGACGTGGACAGTACGTTGGTCGCCGAGGCGTTATTGGAACGAGGAGCCCAACCGGGGATGCGGGTGGCGTTGTTGGTCCCTCAAGGGATCGATTTCATTTCGTTGGTCTTCGCCATGTTCAAAGCCGGATTGACCGTCATTTTGATCGATCCGGGCATGGGGCGCGCGAGCATGATCGGCTGTTTGGAAGAAGCTCGGCCGGAAGGCTTCATCGCGATCAGCCCCGCGCAAGCGGTGCGAACCGTGCTCAGGCATCGATTTCCTCTGGCTCGCTTGAACGTGACGGTGGGGCGTCGCTGGTTTTGGGGCGGCTCAACCCTCCGCCAACTTCGAAGCCGTCCCTTCACGAATCATCAGATGGCGTCGGCGGGAGGCGAGGACCCAGCCGCCATTATTTTCACCACGGGGAGCACGGGGCCACCCAAAGGAGTGCTCTACCGGCACGGAAACTTCACCCAGCAAGCCGAGCAGATCCAACAGCGATACGGGATTGCTCCCGGGGAAATTGATTTGCCCGGTTTTCCGCTCTTTGCACTTTTTAACTGTGCCATGGGGGTCTCGACGGTCATTCCAGACATGGATCCCACCCGTCCCGCTGAGGCGGATCCGGAAAAAATCATCGAGGCGATTGACGATTGGAACGTCACACAGGCTTTCGGATCCCCGGCCCTCTGGAACGTGGTTGGGCTGTACTGCGAGCGGCATGAACGCCAGCTGCCCACCGTGCGGCGCGTCCTCTCGGCGGGCGCCCCCGTGCCGCCTCACGTGCTACGGCGGATGAAACAAGCGATCCATTCGGATGGTGACGTTTTTACCCCTTATGGGGCCACGGAAGCTCTGCCAGTGGCGTCGATTGCGGCCAGTGAAGTGTTGAAGGACACGGCTGAACAGACCGCCCTGGGACATGGAACGTGCGTCGGCACCCCCTTTTCTGGCATTCAATGGAAAGTCATTGCAATCAGCGATGCCCCCTTGAGCGACGTAACCGAAGCAACCGAGCTGCCTCCGGGCGAGATTGGGGAGCTGATCGTCAGAGGGCCCGTCGTGACCACGGGATACGTCACCAGCTCCCACGCAAATGCCCTTCATAAGATCCCTGACGGTGGTGGGTTTTGGCACCGCATGGGCGACGTGGGATACCTCGATCGGACCGGACGCTTCTGGTTTTGTGGACGGGCGTCTCATCGGGTGGTAACGGCGCACGGCACGCTGTTTACCGTCATGTGCGAAGCGGTGTTCAACCAACACCCGGCCGTGTATCGATCCGCGCTGGTGGGAATCGGCCCCCCGGGCCAGCAAACGCCCTTGCTCATCGTGGAACCCTGGCCGGATCGGCGCCCCGGCTCAACGAAGGCCAAACAACAACTCATCGCGGAATTGAAACAAATTGCTCAACGGCACGCCCACACGCGTTCCATCCAACACGTTGAAATCCACCGATCGCTGCCGGTGGATATTCGGCATAATGCCAAAATCTTCCGCGAAAAACTGGCCATCCGGGCGGCGAAGCGTTATACCGGTCGCCGATGACTTTGTCATCCGCGACCGGTATATCGTACAATGGTTATAACGAATGGACATCAGGAAAAGTCGTGAGTGGAACAAAAGCTCAATGGAATCGGCCGTCGCGCAAAGGGCCTCAGGCTCGTGAATCGCTAGTGGTGGCCGGTCAACGAACATGGGAGACTCGCCCGGATGACTGATCGTGGTCTCATCGCGCGGTGTCCCGGCTGTGGAAAGGGCAAAGAGATTGCCATGGCTTTGGGGCAGTTGCTCCAATGCGAGATTTGTCGCACCGTGTTTCACGCGCCCATCGCCGCGGATGGCGAGACCGATTCGGACGCGTTGAGCGATTCGTTCGTGGTTCAACCGGGGGGGGTGACGCAAGAGCCACCAGATGCCGGGCCTCGCTCCGCGTTTGTGGATTCCACCTCGGGCGGAGCGAGATTCCTCGGCAATGAAACCAACCCAACCCGAACTCGCTCTTGGCGTGCCCACGATTTAGCGATTTCTTCAACGCAAGAGCCCACCGATCATTCGGAGAAAGGCATGATCCCCGTGGAATCGGCTGGTCAACCCGAGACGGAGGACGTGGTGAACGATGCCAACACGCCCGCGATCAGGTGGATTGCCATGGCCGTGTTTGCTGTTGGCGTCGCAAGTATCGCGGGGGTCATCGTCGCGTTTTTCCTCACTCGGTCACCGTCGCCGTCCGACAGCGGCAAAACCGTGGCGGCCGCTTCCCTCAACCAGCAGGGGGGAGCGGTCCATTGGACCGACGCAGCCAAATACAGGCAACGAAAGCACCCGGTGACCTTGCACGTCGAACAGGTGAAATATGGTTCGCTGCGCGCAAAGGACTCATCCAATCAGGTCGTCCATACACAAGATGATAATCTTTTGGGCATCACCATCGGAGTGCATAATCGAGGAACCCGCCCCCGGGCCTTCAAGAACTGGTATGGTCACGCCTTTGAAACGGACCAGGGAGGCACGATTGTCGCCGAATTGACCGACAACCACGATCGGGCCTACTCGCTGCTCAAATTCGACGATGTACGTCGTATTGAAGGACAATCGTACACCGACTCGATCGGTCCAAAGGATACGGCGCAAGATACCGTGGTTTTCATGATTCCGGAAGCCATGGATCGATCCAGGATCAAGTACTTTCGGTTGAAACTCCCTGGCGCGGCGGTAGGCCTCTCCGAGTACTTCCGGTTCCAAATACCAACAGGCATGATTGAAGGATTTGAGGACACCTGAGTTCCTTGTATCGTGAGGTGCGGGTTTTGAAAGCTTTGGTAACCGGCGCGGGAGGATTCCTGGGATTCGAGATTGCCCGAGAATTGGTGGGGCGGGGGGTGGCCGTACGTGGCCTTTCCCGCAAATCGTATCCCGAATTGGAACGTCTGGGCGTGGAATCGGTCCAGGCCGACGTGCGAAACGCTCCCAAGGTTCGCGAGGCGTTGGAGGGGATCGATACGGTGTTCCACACGGCGGCGGTCGCTGGCATTTGGGGCTCCTGGGATCATTTCCATTCGATCAACACGCGAGGCACGGAAAACATTCTTGCCGGCTGCCTGGACCAAGGCGTCGAGAGACTGATCTTTACGAGTAGTCCCAGCGTCACGTTTGACGGCGGCGATCAGAACGGCGTGGACGAATCGGCACCGTATCCAGCCCGATGGTTGTGTCACTATCCCCATTCCAAAGCGCTGGCGGAACAGGCGGTATTGGCGGCCGACGGACAGGGTCGGCTGCGAACCTGCGCGTTGCGGCCCCATTTGATTTGGGGCCCCCGGGACCCCCATCTCGTGCCCCGGTTGCTTGATCGAGCCCGGCGGGGGCGTCTCATGCAAATTGGCGACGGCACGAACCTCATCGACATGGTTTATATAGAGAACGCCGCGCTGGCTCATCTACAGGCGGCGGATCATCTGTCCGCTGATTCTCCCGTCCGCGGACGAGCTTACTTCATCAGCCAAGGTGAACCGGTGAACTGCTGGCAATGGATCAACCAACTTTTGGCGTTGGCCGAGCTGCCCCCATTGGAGAAAAACATCTCCCGCGCCACCGCTTGGCGGGTGGGGGCGGTCATGGAGTTGGTTTATGGCCTGCTGCGACTCAAGCGTGAACCGCCCATGACCCGCTTCCTAGCCGCCCAGCTCTCCACGTCCCATTACTTCGACATGAGTCGCGCTCGCCGCGATTTTGGTTACGATCCCCCCATTTCAACCGCTGAAGGCATGCGACGCCTGGGCGCGGCGTTGAAGCAGCCGTCCACGTGACACGTCGTTGGACGATCCAACGGGGGGGCGTCCGCCGAGATCAGATGTTCCGAGTCGGGGGCATTTCGCGGTCTTTTTGGCGGCGTCCCTTGAGCGGGCCGAAAGGGGCGCCTCGACGGGTTCGGAGGCCCATTGATCGTTCGTCTTCAAATAAACAGGTTGACGGCGCCTTGGTTGGCGTTGCTGAGGTACATGGCAACACCGCCGGTCTCCACGCCGTCGATCAGTTCCTCCCGATGGATGCCCATCAGATCCATGCTCATGGTGCAGCCCACGAGTTTGACGTCGGCCTTGAGCGCATCGGAGATCAGTTCGGGCAGCGAGGCCACGTTTTTCTTTTTCATGATGTTTTTCATCATGCCGAGCCCCATGCCCGCCATATGCATTTTTGACAGCGCGAGCTTATCGGGACCACGTGGCATCATCCAGCCGAACAGGTTTTCAATCACGTTTTTCTTGAGCTGCGGCGGAGGATCGCGGCGGAGGACATTCAGCCCCCAAAAGGTGAAGAACAGGGTGGGCTTGAGCCCCATGGCGGCGGCCCCGTTGGCGATAATGAACGCCGCCACCACGCGATCCCAGTCGTTGCTGAAGACCACGATGGTCATCTTCTTGGGCGCCTCGGTTCGGGCCGACGATGCGGGCGCCGGCTGGCGACGCTTGGCGACCGTGGCGACGTAGCAACCGTTTTCCGACGCCAGGTGGACCAGCCGGTTTCCCGTGGTGTCACACCAAGCGGGCGCGTCCGCGGCAAAGCCGGCGTCAGTGGCCGTGACACGAACGACTTGTCCCGCGTTTAAGCCCTCCATCGCCCGGGCCAACTGCTGGATCGGGCCGGGACACTGCAGGCCACGGGCATCGATCTCGGTCACCACCTCGCCTTCCGTCTCGTCCCGCTTTTCTTCCTTGTCGGCGTCTTCCTCGGCCCCACTATCATCCCGCATGTCCGTGGGGCCGGCGGGAGGACCGGTTACTTCATTGGTCGCCATGCGATAGGTGGTATAGCCGCCCGTGAAATCGCGTGTGCGGAATCCGAGCTGGTCCAGAATGCGGGTGGCCAGGTAAGCCCGCTGCCCGACGCGGCAATACGTCAGGATCTCCTTGTCCCGCGGCAGTTCATTCACGCGTTCTCGAATTTTATCCACCGGGATGTGCTTGGCGCCGGGAATGGCGCCGGCGGCCACCTCCTCGTCGGTCCGCACATCCAACACCATCTGGTCTTCCTTTGGGGACAGCACGTCTTCAACATGGCACAGTTTGACATCCCCCTGAATGCTGTTGCCCGCCACGAAGCCGGCGTAATTGATGACATCCTTGGCCGAACCGTATGGTGGGGCATAAGCCAATTCCGCTTCCTGCAGATCAAAGACCGTCATCCGGCCGCGAATGGCCATGGCGATCACATCGATGCGTTTGTCCACGCCGCTGGCGCCCACCGCCTGGGCGCCAAGCACGCGGCCATTGCGGGGATCGAACAACAGTTTGAAATTCACAGGGGTCGCGCCAGGATAGTAGCCGGCGTGGCTGGCCGGATGCACGTACACCTTTTCATAACTCATCCCGTTGCGACTCAGGGTCTTTTCGTTGAGCCCGGTCCCGCCGACAGCCAGGTTGAAAACCTTGCAGATTGCCGTGCCCTGTGTCTTGTTGTAGGTGCTGTCACGTCCGAATATGTTGTCCGCCGCCACTCGCCCTTGCCGGTTGGCCGGGCCGGCCAGCGGGATCAGCGCCGGGGACTCGTCCACGAAGTGCCGGACCTCGACCGCATCGCCCAGAGCGTAAATGTCCGGATCGCTGGTTCGCATGCGCCCGTCAACTCGGATGCCTCCCAGTTCACCGATCTCCAACCCCGCCTCTCGCGCCAGCCTCACCTCCGGCTTGACACCGATGGCCATGATCACCGCGCTGCAATCGAGCGTATCGCCGTCGTTGAGCAGCGCGGAGACGTGGCCGTTTTTATCGCGAAGTTCGGTGACCGAGGTCTTCAATCGCAGATCCACGCCGTGCAACTTCAGTTCCTGGTGCAAGGGCGCGGCCATTTCACGGTCCACCGGCGCCATGACCTGATCGGCCAGTTCCACCAGCGTGACCTCCAGGCCTCGCTGGCGAAGGGCTTCCGTCATTTCCAATCCGATGTATCCGCCCCCCACCACCAGCGCCCGTTGCTCGCCGTCCCGCGCGTCAACCGCCTCGATGATGCGGTCCATGTCAGCCATGTTCCGCAGCGTCATGACGCGTGAATGATCGGACCCTGGGATGTGAGGCCGTACCGGTTCGGCGCCCGGACTTAAAATCAACGCGTCGTAATGCTCCGTGTACTCGCGGCCCTTGACGTGGTCGCGGGCCACGATCTCGCGCTTCTCACGATCGATACTCAGAACCTCCGTTTGAACGCGAACGTCCAGGTTGTACCGATTCCGCAAACCTTCCGGCGTCTGGACCAACAAACGCTCGCGATCACGGATATCCCCGCTGATATGATACGGCAACCCGCAGTTGGCAAAGGATACGTACGCCCCCCGCTCGAAAAGCACGATTTCGGCCTCTTCGCTCAACCGCCGACACCGGGTGGCAGCCGAAGCGCCCCCCGCCACCCCGCCCACGATCAGAACACGTTTTCGATCGGACATCTCGACGCTCCTCTCCTCTCACGTTTCTTCAGTAGCCCTAACGAACCGCGTTCGATTTCCGGCTATCCGAGGCGTTTGGAAGCGGAAACCAACTTTTGCCGCGGGCCATAAAAAGGCCGTCCCAAAACCATCCGTAACACTTGAACGGTTTGTTTGCGTTTCCTGCCCCAAAGACGTATTCAAGCGGGAACCAGACTCCGTTTCCAGCCGCGGAACCCCATTCACCGTTCCTCCCCGCAAGTGGCCTTGATGCACTGCAGCAGTTTCGGAAGTCGCGGGCTGGCAATGCCATAGTAGACCGCTCGACCTCGCCGCTCGCTGTCCAACAGCCCATGACTCTGCATCAACCGCAAGTGCTCGCATGCTTGATGAGGTGGCAGCTCGCAGTACTCGGCAATTTCATTCACGGAAAACTCGCCCTGGGTCAGGATATCCACAATCCGCAGGCGCGCCGGATGAGCCATCACCTTCAAGCAGGCCGCCGCCTCGTCCAGCCGTTTGAAATCAAACAGTTCCGGTTCGCCCACGGTTCTCCTCCTTCCCACGAGTCTCTGTACTCAATATATCGAGATATATCGATATGTCCAGTAGTGTGTTTGCGAAAAAAGTCGCGACTCGCCCCCCCTGGGCATCGGCCCAACCCGCGGCTCGGGGCTCGGCCGCTGAAAACTCCGGAAATTGGGGACATTGGAGCTGCTAGGTGTTTACAGCATTTGCCGCGCATCCTCCCTCCGAAAGCCCGAGACCTCCCTAGCCGCGCCGTGACCATCACCAGCGGTGTTCCTGATGCCACGGTAGGCCCACGGAGGGCACGAGAGACCCACGGATGAAGAACGGCGTGATATTCCGCGTTTTCCCGCTACTTACCCGTTACCACCTTCAGTCGCGTCCGTGCCGATCACCGGCGCCGTGCCCTTGGTCCCGAGCAAGAACCTCACTCCCACGGCCACTTCAGGCGAAGGGCCCCTGAACGGGGGATCCGGGAGGGCGGCAAGCACCCGGGACCACGAGGCCACGGTCCTGGCGTTTCGGCTCGAAGAGCCGGCGACACGTTCCAAAACGGCCCTGGCACGCGATTGCCGCCTGGTCTATCCTGACGAATCTATCCTGATGGTCCGCCGGGGGGGCGCCGACCGACCGCGAAAAACCGCCAACTCAGCGACGCCGCGGGGTTCGGCGAGAGGCCGAATCTCGGGGCGACCGTCACGTTCGGCGACCCCGGCAAACCCCGGCAGCCGGAGAAGGGACCAATAGGACCAGTTTATACCGGTCGCGGATGACTTTCTCCGCCGCGAGTCCGACCAACGGGAGGACGGTTTGCGTCGGGCAGCTTTCCACCCGGAAAAATCCAACCGCCTGAAATGTATTTCTCGCGCCAGAAGAGATTCACCCAGTATGCCGAAACACGTCGCACGGCGGAAAGCGGTCGCTCAGGCAATCGATCAGCTTCGGGGCCTCAATCTCGCCGAGCGATGCGAGCGACTTGGGCTTCCCATGCCCCAGAACAATGTCCTGGCATTTCGCGCGTTTGCCACCGACTACGAGTTATCCACGACCGACTTCCTGCTACACGTAACGAACGGCCGGGACGCAGCCAAGCCGGAGATGCACATCCTGGTTCTGCATTATCTTCTGCACGAAGCCCTGCTCGCGCCATCGGACAACTTGATTTCCTTCCGCGAGTTTCCTGGTGGACCGTTCTACCACGGACCGTTTCGAAAGCGAAGCGTGGACATGCTGGCCAAACGAATGGGGAACGACCTCGAGTGTCTCCGGGCCCACCTTGACCGCTTCGACTGGGATCCGGTTGACAAGGGCGACTTGGCGGCCCGCGTACACTGCATTGGACCACTTCATGTGACGCTTGTGTACCATCGGGGCGATGAAGAGTTCGGGCCAGCGGCCAATTTGCTGTTTGATCAAGGGTTTGCTCAGGCATTCGACACCGAAGATGCCGCGGTCGTCGCCAGTAAGGTCTGTCTCGGCCTGCTGTGATTCCAGGGGTGAACGACCGCCAGCGAATTACCGTCGCGCTTCACGAAACGAGCAAGAGTGCTTGTTCCACCCCGCTTATGGCTTGACCGTTACGAACAGTATTCGATGGCTGACCTACGGGGCAGTTTAACAGTCATGAACACATGCCATCGTCCATTGTGGCGAACCAGAGGGTCGGGTCCTTCCGTGCTCGACTAGGATCGACCTCTCGTTCCTCGAAAGCGATCAACGGGGGGCTGTATTCTCACGCTGCCGGCACCCGGAATGCGTGGTCGCGATCCTGCCCCAGAACTCCGCCCGCGGCAAACGTGAGTGAAATCCAGGCCGCGGTGGCTGCCGCGACAAACCGAGGCACGGTTGTTTGAAAGGAAATTTCCTCATCGTGCCACCTTGTCCCGAGTGCTTTGTCAGAGCTAAGAATCTACCCTATTGTTGCATCAAGACGGCGTAGGACGGGTCTCCAGGCCCGTCTTTTACAGCGCATAAATGTCTCTTTCGGTTGTTTGAAGATCTCACATTTCGTGAGATCCGCGGACACCAGATCAAGTACGATTTCGTACTTGAAAAGACGGGCCTGGAGACCCGTCCTACATATACTGTTTGCAACGTTAGGGTCTACTGGGATGGTTCCACCGCCTCGGCGTCAATTTCGGTTTTCCCCTCGAAAACGTTCCCCATCAGCCGGATACCACTGTTGCCGTCATCGATAGAGATATCGGGCGATTCCGCCGTGGTCCTCGCGACGCGACAGCTTGAAAGGGTCGTGTTCGTCGTCTCCTTTAGCACGACGCCCGAACCGCAATCAGTCAGGTTCAACCCATTGAGGACAAAGCCGTCGCAATGGTTCAAGATCAACGCGCCGTCACCCGTGTTGAACTTATGGAGCGAGCAGGACGCGACAATACAGTCGGCGCACTCGTCGAACCTAATCGTGCCCGGGCGCGCGAACTGCCGCGGATTGAAGGTGTTTCCCGTCACCACGACCCGTTTCGAGTTCTTGACATGCAAGTTAGCGGGCTTCGGCGCGAAGAAATTGTTGGCGCTGATTGCCACGTCGCGCGCGTGATCGACGTCGATATTGACGGTTGTATCGCTGAGCACGTTGCCCGAGATCGTGACCGAATCAATCGGGTAGATCTCCTTGCCGGCCAACCGAATATTCGCGCCCCCGGGGGCCACTGTCTTGTCACTGGACCCACCGTAGTTGGCGGAGTGTTGTATCGTGCATCCGGTAATCGAGACTTCGGCCACCGACTTGGACCGCGTATCGGGCGAACCGGACACGTCAATCAGAATATTCGCCGTTTGGGTGGCGGTTTCATCGGCCGGCATGTTGGCCTCGATGTCGCACCCGGAAACCTGCAAATTTCGCACGTTTCCATCCCGGACCACGATGCCGCCCTGGCGGTTGTACGAAACGTGCGAGTTGGAAACATTGATTTGGTGCAGATTCACGTCGTCCAGGTAAACGCCGACGCCGGAGTTTTCGTAGAAGTGGCAATCGGAGATCACGACATTTCGGTTTCGATTAACAAGGTGCACGCCGTGGCGGCACCACCGCACCGCGACGTGGCTGATAATCGGGCCGACGGTTTGAACCAACTCCATGCCATCCGCTTCGGGATGATTGCCGAGGATTTCGATGCCGGACACGATCGGCATTCTCTCGTTCCATGTTTTCGGCTTGAAGGTTTTCGGGGAGGCCGTGCCCTCGTGCGAACCCACGAATCGAAGCGCCGGCCCCGGCCCGTCCATGACGATCGTCAGGCCGCCGGCGGCCCTGACCGAAACCGCGTGGTGCCTGGTCAAATCGAAGACCAGGGGCTTGGTGATTCGCAGCACGCCTCGATCCGCCGCGTCGCCGAGCAGCAGGTTTCCGTTACTCCGATCGATCCTCTCTTGCAACGCGTCGGTTGAATCGGGCAAAGACTTGAGCTTCGGAATTTGATCCAACGTGTCGGCGAGCCCCGGCATGCCCTGGGAAATCACCAGCAGTAACGAGCACGCCGCTGCTTGGAGCAGCCGACATCGAACGGCAGACATGACATCACTCCTGAAAGATTGTTAGGCGCCGACCATGTAGCGTTCCCAATAGTCGGGCATTAACTCCTTGACCTTGGCTTCCAACTCTTCGTCGCTGATAGCGGTGACGCGGCCTTCAACTTCATACTGATCAATCACCCAGCGGGCGACCTTGTGGACTTTGAACTTGCTGATCCGATCCTCTCCGGCCAACCCAAAGAATTCATTGACCCAATGAGCCACGCCGTCGACGCCGCTTTTGTCGGTCACGGCGACCCTTGGTGGCCGATTGAGAAGATTCGTGGTATCAAAAATGTTATAGATGCGTTCGTCTTGCCGCAGACCACCTGCGTGGATGCCGGCGCGGGTCGTGTTGAAGTGCTTGCCAACCAGCGGATAGTTTTCCGGAATGGGCATACCAATGGAACGCATATAGTCCGCCAACTCGGTGATCACCCCTGGCTGGATGCCACACCGGTCACCTTTAAGTGACATGTACTCGATCACGGCACCTTCGATGGGTGGATTGCCACATCGCTCGCCAAACCCAAACAGGGTGCCGTTCAGCGCGTCGCAACCATAGAGCCACGCGGTGAGGCCGTTTCCATGCACTTTGTGGAAATCGTTGTGCCCGTGCCATTCCAGCCGATCACTGGGCACGCCACACTCCTGATTCAACTTGTAGATTAATTTCGGAATGCTGCGCGGCAACTCGACGCCCGGGAAAGGCAAACCGAAGCCCATCGTGTCGCACAGCCGTATCTTGGCAGTCAGCTCTTCGGGCACCTGCTCGCTCATCCTCATCAACCGTTCGACAAATGGCAGGACAAAGCCACCGATATCGGCGCGCGTCACATCCTCCAAATGGCAGCGGGGCCGCACTCCCGCTTCAAATGCCGCGTCAACCACTTCGCAATAGGCATCCATGCACTCCTGGCGGCTCTTAAACTTCAACTTGTTGAAGATGTGATAGTCGGACGAGCTGGTCAGCATACCGGTTTCTTTCAGCCCCGCGTCTCGGACTAGACAGAAATCCCCGCTATCCGCCCGGATCCAGCCGGTGCATTCCGGATAGGCATGCCCCAACTCGCGGCACCGATCGAGTGTAATCCGGTCATTCTTGGTATACAGAAAGAATTCGCTCTGCCGAATCACCCCGTTCGGTCCCCCCAGTTTCGCCAGCAGATCATACAAATGAACCATCTGGTCGATCGTGTAGGGCGGTCGCGCCTGTTGACCATCGCGGAACGTGGTGTCGGTGATGAAAATGTCGCGAGTCTTCAACGCCCCCGGATCGAACTCGACCGGCCGACCATCAATGTACTCAACCACGGGGCCGTCGAAGTGGATCTTCGGCGGCAGATCATAATCGAACGTTCGCTCAATCAGATTAGGCTCGGTCGTGTCGACTAATGGATGGGTTTCGTTGCGGACGGAATCAGTCATGACGGGCTCCTGTGCTAATTCATGGGCTCGGGCCAAACCGAAAACCATAACCGTTTTTCAAACCAGTCGGTCTGGCGGGAACTGGAAATCAGCAAAGCGCGCCGCCAGGGGTGCCACGGATTGATCGCGCACTTGCGGGCAGGATACGCAGGGTCCCAATTGGCGCTCTAAGCTGTGGGCGAACCCCTTATTTTCACGGTGATTCACTCCTTGTCAACTCTCCCGCCCACGCCTCCCCCTCGTGTTGTGCTTTCAATGCCCTCTATTGACGGGGAAAAGGTCTCGAGCCTCCCGACCGAGCACACCGAGGCGTCCGTCAACGGTGCTCACCGAATAGCGCCGCGCGGGGGGCACCGGTCAGCACTTCGGCTTCGAGTTGGCGCGGGACCATCCAATTTTTTCGACGTAAGCGACTGTCTTTATTCTGCTTATGAATACTCACTGCCGCCGTCGGCAGCCTGGAAAAGGCTAGGATTTAGCTGGCCTTCGCCAGAGGACGGCCGTTACGATGGGTCGGCTGGGTTGGGACGTGGGAGGATCTGGTCAAGGGACGCAATGGACAGTACGCCGTGCGGAGCCTCGGTCGCGGATGACTTTCTCCGCCGCGAGTCCGACCAACGGGAGGACGGCTTGCGTCGGGCAGCTTTCCGCCCGGAAAAATCCAACCGCCTGAGATATGAGTCCGAACAAGCACATTCGTGGTCTGCTTCATTCGCGCGGTGCGAAGATCGCCGATTTTGGAGCCCGCGCGAATTCAGTTGACCGCGAATACGGCCGTTGAGCCATGCCGATACTCGGGTGGAAGCCCCGAGCCCCATGCTTTGACCTTCGGCCAGCGGGAGGAACCGGGCCGATGCCCCCCTGACACCTACTGCTCCGTCCGTGGAACAGGCTCCACCACCCAGGCGCCATACCCGGCGGCGGTTTTGGCTCCGGTGCCCATGATCCGCAGTGCTTCTTGAAGCCAGCGCGCGCCTTCTTGAGCGGCTTCTTGATCGCCCGTCAAGCTGGCGACGCCGAACTGGTAATAACTGGCTTTGCCCACGGTGAGAAAGAAGAACGGAGCGGGACTTAGATAACTCCCGGGCGGTTGTTGCCCCCGGTAGTACTCGCTGAAGATGGGATTGATCACGTCGCGCTCGATCCGAGGCGGCGTGACGGGGACACCGGTCAAGAAGACCAAGTCGCCGCAGCCACCTTGTTCTTCGGCCTGCCAGCCAAATTGCACATCGAGATGGTCGAGCGGCTCGCCGAGCACCCGCTGCGCGTAGCCGCGGCTGATCCCTTTTAGAGCCGAACCGGGAATCACGGGAACGCCGAACACGGGGTCCGCCGTAATCCCTGCTTCCAGAACGACGTTATTGCTGAGCCCTACAATGACTCGCCACTGCGGCCGAGCCGTGAAGGTCACCGCGCCCAGGCTATCGGCTCGCGCTCGCCACCGCTGCGCGACGGCATGGAGCATCTCCTTTTGTTGCTGGAAATCGGGCACTAATGCCTGACGATCCGAGAACTCACGGATTAGTTGCAGGCCGCCCTTGGCCGCGTTATAGCCCACGTACCGGTCGAGCAGCAGCCCGAAATTCTCACAGCGTCCTCCATCGGCCATGGCCGTTTCGGCCGTGTCGGCGGGAAGCGGAAATGGGGTTTTCCAGGCCTTGTTCCGGGACATCAACCACTTCATGCGAACTTCTCCACAAAAGCCATGAGTTCACTTAAAAACAAGTGAGTTTGCCGCGTGGCCTGCAAGTAGATTTGACTCTCTTGCGAGGTCAAGGTTTGCAGATCACCCGAGCGAATGGGAAGCGATTCGGCCAAATGCCGTTCGATTTGGTTGGCCAGCACTTGGTAGGGGCTGGTCTCACGACCTTTTCCCCGCCCATGCAAGTAGGCCAGCGTCTGACCCAGGCCATGCTGGCCGAGCTGAGGGACGAGCCCTTTCGCGACCAAACCGTAGTGCTTCATCGGGCCTGCCTGCCGAGCCTCGACGATCGCGATCTGAGCCGCCTGTTTTGCCTTTTTCCGATCAGCCTGCGGAGTTGCGGTCATCGACTATCCTCCGTTGAGCCACGTCCAGCGTACGAAGCCATCACCAAGTGTCCGGTTGGCGCCAACCTGCAAATGCTTCAACTCCAGCTGCTTCAGCCAGCTGACGCCGTTGACTGGAACGGGTGGCGGGGTGTCTCGATTCTCCGTCCCGATCAATGTATGAAACAGGGTTTCCGAAGGCAGAAACTCCTCGGTCCACAAGGCCCCCTCTTCCGCGACGCCCGTTTGCGGATTGATGGCCACTCGACGCGTGACCGGCACGCGGTGCCGCAGCAGAAACCGGCAGACGTCGTCCGGGAGCACGACAAGAGCGTTCTGGAGCCGTTCTCGGAAAAACTGGTACGATGAATCTTGAGGCATGGCGTGGCGACCGAACCATTCGCCCAACGCGGCCACCTCCGCCGCCTCGCGCACCGGGAAGCTGAAATCCTCGATGATCAGCGTCCGGCTTTCGGTCAGCACGGGAGCTTGCGGCGCGACAACCGCTTCATGGTCTCCTGGCTCGGGAACGGACACCATTGACCCCTCGCGACCACACTCGCCAACGGCCGTTTGCCACGCCGAGAGCCATTGGGGGCTGGTGATCCAGGCAAAGACCCCCTTGTACGTGCGCACCGGGAACAAGAGGATCTGGCAAGGATTAAAGGTCAATACCCCTTCTTTCTCCATGTCGCTTCCCGGCGGCGACCCAAAAGCCCAGGTAATTTCGTCCTTGTCCCGCCGCTTCCTGGCGGTGGCCAGTACACTGCCGCGGAGCGTATTGGCGGGGATCACGGGGGCGCCGGAGGCGTCCCGCTCGATGGGCAAATCGATCGCGTAACCCTGCTGCGAGGTTCCAACGTGCAGGGCTGTTTCCAAGTAAAGAAAAGCGCACCCGACGGCATCAGGCATCACGAGTCCTCCCCGTCAAAGACCACCGATTGCAATTCAGCCCCTTCGGCTCTCAGGAAATCGAACCAATTGTCGATCAGCGCGTGGTTCTCGGGAACATTGACTCGCACGGGCCGGATCGAACGGTCCTGAGGCCGGATCGTCATCTGCCGATCCGGTAAAAACCGAGATCGGAACAACGTCATGGTCACCGCGAACCGTGGCGGCTCGCCCGCCAGCCGGACAACCCGCACTCTCAGTGGTGACGCTCGTCCGAGTCGGCCTTGGGGCACCACGGACGCCGTTGCTTTTCGGCGTGCTTCCTTGGCCGGCGTCCCGCCTTGGGTCAGCGTTTCAAAGATGGACTTGAAAAAGAAAACCAGCGGCAGGCCCAAGACGGCCCGCTGGATGGCGGTCGCCGTGATCCGCCCGCGGGTGAGCAGTTCCGCGATGGCCGACGCGTCGCCGCGATGCGACCGACGAAACTCCTGCAATTGCCGGCCGACCCACTCCGTCGCCTCCCACCACGTTGGAAACACCTGGTCGACGACCAGAATCCGGCACGCGTTCGGGTGCAAGATATCGTAACTGCTCGGCGCCGATGGCGTTTTTTCCGGCCAGGTTAAACCGCCGCGAATCGATCGCAGGCCTTCCGACAATTCCCCAGCCAGTTCTCCCGGAGTGGACGCCTGGATCACGGGTGAAGGGAGATTCGCCGGCCATCCGGCCGGTGACGCCGTGGCCTGCATCCCGCCCGCGCAGCGCCGCTGGCGCGCCCCGGCACCCCCTAAACGCAGCAGCAGCCACAGGGCGGCCGAAAACAAATAAAAGACCTCGTCTTCACCAAGGGGCGCGTGGTTCACCTCCACGGGGCGAAAGTCCCAAACTCGGCGAAGCACTTGAAGATCAAATGTTTCTCCCGGCAAAATCGCGTCGCGTCGGCGCTGGTACGTGGACCAGAACATGTACGCCACCCCCGGCCACTCCTCGGCCGACACGCCCGCCGAACCAACCCGTGGCTCCTCGCCGTCAATTCGCACCACCAACGGCGAAGCCCGTTGCGTGTCCCCAAGTACAGCCGCTTCCGCCGCGCGCAGCGAACCTAAATCCTCACCAAGCATGCCACCCAACAACGCCCGCAGCCAATACCGGAGAACCCCCCGAAAGGACGGGGGCCGGAGCTCTGGCTGATAGGCGGCCCCGCCCATCCACAACGGCGTAATCGTCTCCAGCTCCACACTCATCGCGTTCAAGCGTTCCGTCATCGCATGCTCCCTTCTACCTTCAAGGCAGTCCAACCTACCCGAAACGTCGCCAAACGTAAACCCTCCCTCCAACAACGCGGCCGTTTTTCAGTGCCTCGAATCGAGCAGAGGAGGGATCTTCCCGCGCGGGTCGGTCCAGCGTCATTCGCATCCGTTCCCGAAACCCTGCAAAGGCTCCACGGGCTCGGTCCGGCCCCGAAACCAGATTGCCGGGCCGTTTCACCGCTCGTAGCCCGTCACGGCCTCCTGCCGCGAGCGGCTACCATTCCTCTTCGCGGACCTCTTTGCGGAAAAAGTGGGGATTTCGTTCAATGAACTTTCGAATCCACGACTCGATAAACGATCTCTGACGCTTCCGGATGTACCACCATCCCACACTGCTGATGACCGCGGCGGCCACGGTGTCGACGATCAAGTCCCACATCGTGTCGGTCTTCCCCGAGGGGTCGCCGAGCATCGGCTTTTGCATGTTCGTGCCAAACACCTCGTCCATGGCGAACTCGAAGATCTCCCACATGGCCCCCACGGAGACCGCGAAGAGAAAGGCGAACAGCGCAACGAAACGAGGAAGCAGATGCAATTCGATCCGTTCGTCCTTGTTGAGCACGTAGATCAGCAGGAAGCCGAGGATACCCAGAAGCAGACCGGAGGTGGTATGCAGGGCGATGTCCCACCACCAGAAGCGATGGTAATAGCCGCGCACCTCCCCCAGAAACAGCGCCGCGAACACGAACACGAGGGCAACCAGTTCGAACTCCGCCGGAATGTGCAATGTGAATCGCCTGCCCAGCACCGCCGGGACCGCCATCAACGCGAAGATCCCCAGCACCAGCGCGGCCGTGAGCCATTGTTGCTCGTATATCGCCATGGCAAGCGACGCCGCCATCGCGAGCTGCATGAAACTGAGTAGCCACCAATGGATGCGCGCAGCGCGATCACCACCTGCAGCGACGGGTTTTCCAACTCTGTCAGTTTGCCGTGCCATGATGTCACCGGCAATATTGTACTGCACACTTCGCCGCAAGTGTCAACTGGGCCCGCTACACGCGAGTGATCGTTTTCCGGGCTACACCATTTCCGAGCTACACCATCCGCGGCGGGCCGCCGCCGACCGCCTTGCGATCCGCGAAAACCTTCAAAGCTGGACGGGACCCCGATCCATGAGCTACACTGTCCGTTTGAGTTGCAGGGGGGGAGTGCTCGCTCGATGAAACGCGGAGCGGCGGGGCCGCCAATCAAATGCGAGCTACCGCTCGAATAGGACTGACCTGCTCCCGTTGGTCGCTACAATTGCGTGGAACAAATGCACGCTTCTCGCTGTTAGTATCGCGGAACAATATTAGCGCGGAATGATTGGCCGTGAGCGAGTAACCAGGCCACTGTCGCGGAGGATACCATGATTCGAACAGGTTTTTTGAGCGTTATGGGCTGCCTGCTGTTTGCCGCGCCCGCCATGGCCGAAGAACGCCCCAACATCGTGCTCATCATGGCCGACGATATGGGATATTCGGATATCGGGTGCTACGGCGGCGAGATCAAGACGCCGAATATCGACCGTCTGGCTCGCAGCGGGCTGCGGTTTTCCCAATTCTACAACAATGCCTTGTGCGGGCCGACGCGTGCCTCATTGATGACCGGACTCTATTGCCAGCAGGTCGGCGTGCAAGGTTGGACCGGCACGCTCAATGATCGATGCGCCACGATCCCCGAACTTCTTAAACAGGCGGAGTACGCCACCATGGCCGTCGGGCGGTTGGACATGACGACAGCGGGCGAATGGTATGTGCCCGCGCGGGCGGCACGGCACCTCGACCGCTTCTTTGGCACGGGCGGCGAGCCGGGACATTATGGCCCCGGGCACTATTCCAAGCCGGTACGGACGCAGCAATTCTTCCGCAACGGGAAAAAGCACGTCTTCCCCGCCGACGCCACGTTCTACAAAACCGACCTGTATACTGATTATGCCGTGCGGTTCATCGACGAGATGGTCGGCGAAAGCAAACCTTTCTTCCTGTACGTTGGCCACAGCGCCCCGCACTGGCCGTTGCATGCCAAGGAATCAGACGTCGCCAAGTATCGCGACCTGTACAGGGAGATCGGCTGGGATCGTCCGCGACACGAACGCTATCGGCGGTTGATTGAAGAAGGGTTGATCGACCCCTCCTGGCCACTCACGCCGCGCGATGCAAGCGTGCCAGCCTGGGAGAAGGCCGAGCACCAGGCGTGGGAGGCGGAACGAATGGCGTTTTACGCGGCCCAGATCGATTGTCTGGACCAGAACGTCGGGCGGCTGCTGGCAGCGCTCGAACGGGCGGGCGCCGAACAAAACACGCTGGTTCTCTTTTTGTCCGACAACGGGGCCTCGCATCAGGCTTGGAACAGGCCGCTGGACAAGCCAGGCAAGCCCTGGCGACTCGACGGAACTCCGACGGAAGTTGGCAACCGGCCGGATAACATGCCGGGGCCCGACACGTTCGTCACTGGCGGCCCGCCCTGGGCCAACGTGTCCAATACGCCCTTCCGCGGGTACAAGGCTGGCTGTTACGAAGGCGGTATCGCCACGCCCTTGATTGCCTATTGGCCCAACGTGATCCGACAGGGCAACCAAATCACGGATGAGCCTGGCCATATTGTTGACATCATGGCCACGTGCCTCGACGTGGCGGGCCTGAAATATCCGCGGCGGTTTCAGCAGCGTGATCTGCTGCCTCTCGTCGGCAAGAGTTTGCTCCCCGTTCTCGAAGGCGGAAGCCGTGACGGCCACGAGTCGCTGTGCTGGAACGTTTCCGGCAGTCGCGCCGTGAGGATGGGCCGCTGGAAGCTGGTAGCGTCCCGGGGCAAGCCCTGGGAGCTCTACGACTTGCGGACGGACCGGACGGAATTGAACAACCTAGCCCCGGAACAGCCCGAACGAGTGAAACAAATGGCT